>JAZDMJ010000027.1:0-10604 GCA_043801115.1 Candidatus Iainarchaeum sp.
AAACCCTTTTCTTCAAAAAAAGCGATTCCGTAAATGCGCTGCAGCATTTTGTTCTTCTCGCTTCCCCTCCAGTACGCGCCCGAACAGCGCAACAACTTGAAGGCTTTAATGAACGAAGAGTTCGGCAGGTGCGGGCCCGCGCACAAGTCTTCGAACGAACCGCTCTTGTACGTGGAAATCTTCGCATCCTTGGGCAACTCTTCAATCAATTCCTTCTTGTACGCATTTTTCGCGAACAATTTCAGCGCGTCCGCGCGCGAAATTTCCTTTCTCTCAAAAGAAATTTTTTTGGACAGAATTTTTTTCATTTCAACTTCAATCTTCTCCAAATCTGCGGGAGTAAAAGGCTTTTCCACGTCAAAATCGTAGTAAAATCCGTCCTCAATCGCGGGGCCGACGGCGGGCTTTGCCTTGGGAAACAATTTCAACACGGCTTCGGCCAGAATGTGCGAAGTCGAATGCCACAAGAGCAAATTGGCTTCTTTGGGCATTTTTGCAGTAATCAAAAACAGCGCTCCGCCCGTTGAGAGCGGGCAGTTCAAGTCCAGCACTTCCGAATCCAGTTTGACTCCGAGCGCGGCCCGAGCCAGTCCTTCTCCAATGCCTTTCGCAATCAATTCTCCCGTAACGCCCTTTTCGTACTTTTTAGACGAACCGTCCGGAAAAGCGAACGCGATTTGCTCTTTGGACATAGCGGAAATCTAGCATGAAAAGCGTTAAATACCAAGACATTTTAGGCACACTGCACCATCATAGAAGGGGAAGCAGAATGGTCCAGTTGCCCAAAAAAATATCGCCCGAAACGTGCATTGTATGCAAAGGGAGACTCCAATGCGGACTCCAGCACTGTCCCTTGCTGGAAAGAATGCAGAACCGGCAGCAGCTGCAAATGAAACTCAAGGACAAAAACTTTGACGGCACGACTCCCCCTTCCGTTTTTGTTTCATGGAACAACTATCCGAATATTTCAATTGCTCCACTCTCTCCCACATTTATTTCCAAAAGCGCGGGATTTTTGGACAATCCCGAACAATGGAACGGGCTTCCGTTGGAAGACATTGTCGGATTCCGCGAACAATTACTGCGCAGCGCGACGAACGTGCGCGCGAACGAAGCAAGCAACCCCTCGTACAAAGTGCAGGACATTCAAGAGCTCGCCAAAGCCGAAAAAGCCTTCAACGTCCACGTCGAACTCGAAAAGATTCCCTTATTGGAAGTCGAATTTTCGGATACTTTCGCTCCCATCGGGCCGAAGGGAATTTTGAAAACAATGCAATTCGAAGAAAACCCGCGCATTCCCAAAAAAATCGAATACTTGACTTCGGACTCGGATGCGAAATCGCAAACGGCGATGGAAGAATTGTACTTTTCCAACATTCCCGTGCACAAAATCCACAACCTGCTTAGCGCGGGAACCTTGGGCATTCAAGAAAAGCGAAAATTCGTTCCCACGCGCTGGAGCATTACCGCGGTAGATGACACGCTTTCCGAATTTTTGCTGGAAGAAGTGAAAAACAATCCCGTCCTCGACAGCGTACAATTATTCCACGCCAAGCAGTGGGGCAACGACTTTTACGTTTTGCTCCTCCCCCGAACGTGGAGCTTTGAGCAGTTGGAAGCATGGCAGCCGGGAACGCCGTGGAATGTTGGACAGGAAGCGCACATTTCGGCCGACTTTGAATTTTTCGACGGGAGAAAGAATTACGCGGACAGTGTGACGGGAGCTTACTATGCGTCCAAGCTCGCGGTCGCGGAGCACTTGTACGGGCAAAAAAAACAAGCTGCGTGCATTATTTTCCGCGGGGTAGGCCCAGAGTATACAATCGGACTGGGAGTGTGGGTCATTCGCGAAACCGTTCGAAAAGCGTTACAGGAAGAACCGCTCCGCTTCAGCGACTTCAAACTCGCGGTTTCGTACATCGGAACCAAGTTCAACATTCCCATTTCAGAGTGGAAAAAGAATTCCAAACTTTTGGACTATTTCGCGCACCAAAAAAGTTTGAATGAGTTCTAATGTTCTAACTTCAAACTGCCGGACAAAACCGCTTTCGAGAGCGTAGAATTCAGGCAGAAAACAGACAGGTTAAAAGACAGAAAAACACTAAAATAACTCGAGTGAATCACATGCGCGGAAAAAGACTGCCCTCTCATTCGAAATGGCTCGTAAATGCGATGCTGCAAAACGTCGGGCCGACGGCGCTTTCAAGCCGAAAAATTGCAGGAAGAGCAGGAACGACACGGCAGTACGCCGACTTGCAAGCGAAAAAATTCAGAACGCCAGAACAAGTAAAAGAGATTGCGAAAAAAGAACAGGCAAACTATTTGAAACTGCTGGAAAGAGAAAGTGCAATGCTGCAGGGAGAGCTTGCTTCCATGGCGAGGCAGGGAAAAAGCCCGAAAGAAATAGCCGACCTCAAAGGATACTCGCTTCAATACGTGCTCTCCGTGCTCAAACAAGCAAACGCGAGCGTTCCGTTCCAGAGAAGAAAAGGGTTTCCGAACTTTCAGCAAACAAAAAAACTCGTAATCGAAAACAAGGGAAACATAAAACTAAGCGAAAAGCAAAGAACGGCCGTTGAATTAAGGTATGTTCAAGGAAAAAAACTGGAAGAAATCGGAAAAATAATGGGCGTGGTTTCAAAAAGGGCAGTGGACCAGAACATCAGAAGGGCATTGTACAAAATCAGAAATTATTTAAGACAAAAAGAAAAACACGACTAGCTATTTTTTGAACTTCATGAACTGCGCAATCAACGCTTCCAACTGGATGCGCTCGCTGGCCCCTTGCACGAGGCGGAAGTTGTACTCGCCGATGATGTCCACCAATGCGATTTTCGTCTTGCTGTCCAGCTTTTCTTCGGGCAGCGCGAGCAATTCTCGGTGCAATTGCATGATGACGTCTTCGCCGCTCATGCCGTGCTCGTACAACAGCGCGTCGAGTTTTTTCCGCGCGTCCAAAAAGTTTCCCTTCAGCGACAGTTCAATCAATTCCTGCACTTCTTCTGGCCGCGCGCGCGAGGAAACATTGTACACGCTCTCCTCGTCCACTTTTTTCGAAAGAGCGCTTGCGGCCTGCAATACATTAATGCTTTTGCGCATGTCCCCCTGCGAAACATATACAATGGCGTTGGCGGCCTTTTCGGAAAGAGAAACCGTTTCCCCTTTTGCAATCATTTGCAATTGCGATTCGACTTCTTTCGAAGAAATGGGCTTGAAGCGGAAGACGACGCAGCGGGACTGGATGGGCTCGATGATGCGCGAAGAGTAATTGCACGAGAGAATGAAGCGCACGGTGCGCGTGTACTTTTCCATGGTTCGGCGGAGCGCCTGCTGCGCATCGGAAGTGAGCGCGTCGCTTTCGTCCAAGAAAATGATTTTGAATCCCGCGTCGAATGCCATGGTGCGGGCGAAGTCTTTGATGGTGTTGCGGACGACGTCTATCCCGCGCTCATCTGACGCATTTAATTCTAAAAAATTCTGCTGGAAAGAGTTTGCAAAAAGTTCGCGCGCCATCGCGACTGCGCACGAAGTTTTTCCCACTCCTGCGGGGCCGCTGAACAATAGATTCGGCAAATTGCGGTTGTCCACGTAGGACTGCAAGCGCTTGGAAATTTCAGTCTGGCCAATTACTTGCTTGAGCGAGTGGGGGCGGTATTTTTCGACCCATGGCAGTTCGATTCCCTTTTCCATTCCCAAAACCTTCTCCAAAAGGCCAAGTGCAAGGAAAGCGCTTTAAATGTATTTTGAACAAAGTTTCAACATGAAAGCCTGGCAAACCGGCCTCCTCGCGCTGGTTGTAACGTATGTTGTATTATTCTTCTTCCAGCTCCTCGACAGTTCGAGCTTTATCTTCGGCCAATGGATTGTTGGGGGCAGAATCAACCCCGCCTTCTTTTTCGCGCCTATTGCCGGATTTGCCATTGCCTATTACGCGACCAAATACAGCGAACAAGCAATGGAATTGAAAATAGCCAAAGGATTCCTGTTCCCCGTATTGTGGATTGCGGGCTGCGTGCTCGCATTTTACATTGCCGTTGCTGCTTACCAGTACAACAACTATATTTTCCAAACCGGAAACGCGGGAACCGCAATCGCTTCCGCATTCGGAGCCGCGGGAAGCATTTTTTGGAACGACTTTTCCAAAAATCCCTTTTTCTTGTTCACGCTCGCGGGAATCGCGGGATGGATCGCGCACTGGCTCAACGATCGCGCATGAAAACCTTTTTTGTCGAAAGCTTCGGCTGCACGCTCAACCAAAGCGACGGACAAAAAATCGAACGATTTTTGGAACAAAACGGGTTCAAGCGCGCGCGCAAGGAAAAAGCCAAACTGCTCGTACTCAACACGTGCGCTGTAAAGCAGGCCACCGAACACCACATGGTCCGCGAAGCCGAAAAACTCTCCCAACTTGCGCGCAAAAACCGCGCCCAATTCATCATTACGGGCTGCCTTCCAAAAGTGAATTTCAAACGCCTTCAAAGTGTTGCTCCGAACGCGGTCCAATTTGGGCCCGGACTAAAAGGGTTTGAAGAACTTCTGGGAGTTTCCGCCAAAAAAATGAAAACCAAAACACCCGCCCGCGCACAACCCATTTCCATTATTCCCATTTCCAACGGGTGTTTGAACGCGTGCGCGTACTGCGCCACCAAACTCGCGCGCGGGAACCTGAAAAGCGTTTCCGAAAAAGAAATTCTCGACCAAATCCGAAACGGGCTTCCTTCCGCGCAAGAGTTCTGGTTAACCGCTACTGACTGCGGAGCCTATGGGTTTGATAAAGGAACGAACCTTGCGGAACTGGCAGAAAAAATTCTCCAAATCGACGGGCAATTCCGCGTGCGCGTGGGAATGCTGAACCCCCAACACGCGAGAAAGTACTGGAACGAACTCTTGGAAGCCATGCAGGATCCGCGCTTTTTCCAATTTATCCACCTCCCCATTCAAAGCGGAAGCAATACAGTCTTGAAAAACATGAAACGGGGATACACTGCGGAGCAGTGTTTGAAATTGGTCGAACGGGCGCGCTCCGCGCTGCCGGACGCGACGATTGCGACGGATATTATTGTCGGCTTTCCCGGAGAAACGGAAAAGCAGTTCGAAGAAACCATGCATGCAATCCAAAAAATGAAGCCGGACGTGGCGAACATTTCCAAGTACGGCGCGCGGCCGGGAACGAGCGCGGCGCGGCTCCCGCAAGTTTTGGACAAGGTAAAAAACGCGCGCTCAAAAAAGCTCTCGGAATTGTGCCACAAAATTTCATTGCAGCAGAACAGGCGAATGGAGGGGAGAACGGAATTGGTTTTGGTGGATGAAAAGGGAAAGAGCGGAACAATGAAAGCAAGAACGCAGAATTACAAAACCGTTGTTTTGAAAAAAGCCAAACTGGGCGAGTGGAAGAAAGTTCGATTGGAAAAAGCGTTTCCGAACTATTTGACGGCAAAAAGCGTTTCGCGCCCGTTCGAGTATAAATAAAACCGCGTTCGAGGAAAAGGGCTTAAAAACTGGAAAGCTGTAAGCAATAGCATGGTTTTGAGAAAAAGTCTTTCACTGTATGTTCGGAATTTTCCCATCATCATCGCCTTTGCCGTACTGCTCGTCTTCGTTCTCGTATTCTTGCAGTTCAGCAATGTATTCATTTCTTCGGGAAGCCTGTTTTTGGATTACGGGTTTTTGAAAGCGAATCCCATCATCATTCTGGGAGAATTGTTGCTGGTTGCCATCTTTTTGGCCGTATATTCTACATTGGTGACGGCCGTCGTGTTTGGCGCGCGAAAGGACTTGGGCGGAGTGCGGTTTCAATATTACTTGAAAGAAATGCTGGAAAAGTTCGCCGTCCAATTGTTCGCCTTCTATTTATTGTTCACCATTATTCTCGCATTGCTCGCCGCGCTCTTGCTCGGAGTGGGCATTTCCGCCACCTTCGTCAACGTCGTGCTGTTCCTGGTCGCCATTGCGTTCATCTTCGTCCCCCAAACCATCGTAGTGGACGAGAAAAAAGTCCTCCAAAGCATTTCCTACACGCTGAACTTCGTCAAAGACCACCCCGTTTCCTTTTTGTACGCCATTGCGATTAGCGCCGTACTGCTCGCCATTGTTCCCCTCATCGAACTCTTTTTCGACCAGTACAACTACGCGGGCGGATTTGTTGCGCTGGCCATTCTGGCCCTGTTCGTTCTGCCTTTCATCGAAATCGTCAAAACCCAAGTATACATGACCAAGTTCGGCTTGGTGAAAGGCAGAAGCGATTTCGAAGAAAAATTCGGAATATAAACGCCCGGCTTTCGAAAGGCAACCTTTTATACACTTTCGACTTGCTTTTCCAACATGACGTTGCAGAGTTTGGACAAAATCGACTTCGTGATTTTGCAAAAACTCATTGCAGACGGGCGCATTTCTTTTTCCGCCATCGCCAAAGAAACCAACCTCACGGACGTTGCCATCAAAAAGCGCGTCGAGCGGTTGAAACGCCGCGGAATCGTCCAAAACATTTCCGCCCAGTTGAATTACAAAACATTGGGATACGAAAATCCCATCTACGTGCAAATTCGGACCGAAATGGGAAAGCACAAGGACGTGTTGAAAAAAATGAGCGAAATGGACCACGTCATTGAATTGCACCAAGTGCTCGGAGAATACAACGTTCTGGCCAAACTCATTGTTCCCGACCTGGAAAACGCGGAAGCCTTTCTTTCCCGACTTGGAAACTTGGATGGAGTTATCGACACGAAAACAATGGTCGTATTAAACGAAGTCAAGAAAACCAACACCCTTCCCAGCCAAATTTTGCAGAAAAAGTTGTGAATCAAATGGACAAGAAGAAAATTTTATATTCCAAACAGCCAAGCAGCAAAGAAGACAAGAAACCACAAAAAGCGTCTAGCTTACAAAAAGACCAATTCATTCGATTTCAAACTCCAAAAGGAACTGGCAGTGGAAAAATCATCAAGCTTGGAAAAGGTTCTGTTACGGTAAGACAAATACAATTCCACCCGCATAACGAAGGGAAATTACTCGCGCTATATCCTCAAACGATTCGCAAACCCAAAGTCGTGCGTGTCTATCATCGACACATTTTGGGCTAATCACTCCAAAAATAGACCAATTTATAAGATTCCTGTTCTAGCTTCTCGTTGAATGTCCACCATCATCATTGCGGAGAAGCAGATTGCCGGAAAACGCGTCGCCGAAATTTTAAGCAACGGAAAAATGAAAACGCGCGGAGCGCGGGATGCTCCCTATTTCGAATTCGAACAGGATGGAAAAAGCGTTGTCGTCGTTCCCTTGAAAGGGCACATTGAAGATGTTGATTTCGGAAAAGAATTCAAAAGCTGGATTGGGCCCGATTTGAGGGACTTGGTTAAAGCCGAAGTCGAGTATCAAAGCACAGAACCCTCCATTACGGACCTGCTGAAAAAACTCGGCGAAGACGCGGACAAAATTATTGTCGCCACGGATGATGACAAGGAAGGGGAAAGCATTGGAGTCGAAGCGCTCCGCTATTTGAGGCAGGGGAATCCGAAAGCGAAAGAAGAACGCGCCAGATTCAGCGCCATCGCGCCCAAGGACTTGGAAAAAGCGTTTTCGAACTTGGAAAAAGTAAACTATGCCCTCGCCGACTCCGCCGACGCGCGCAGGGAAGTCGACTTGATTTGGGGCGCGGTACTGACGCGCTTTTTGAGTTTGATGGCGGGCAGAAGGGGAAAAAGCTTTTTGAGCGTGGGAAGAGTGCAAACTCCGACGCTCGCGCTCATTGTTGAAAGAGAAAAAGAGCGCAAGGCGTTCAAAGCCGTTCCGTACTGGGAGCTCCGCGCCGTGTGCGAAAAGGACGCGCAAGAGTTTGAAGCCTTTCACAAGGAGGGAAAATTCTGGAAAAAGGACGACGCGGAGCGTTCTTTCGGAAAAAAAGCGGACAAGGGAACCGTCACCAAACTAACGGCCTCCCAGCGGACGCTTGCCAAGCCCGTTCCCTTCAACACGACGGAATTCTTGCGCTCTGCAACCGCTTTGGGATTCCGCGCGGGGGAAGCCATGAATATTGCTGAGTCTTTGTACATGCGCGGGCTCATTTCCTACCCGCGAACGGACAACCAAACCTATCCTGCCTCTTTGGAATTGAAGGAAGTATTGAACGAATTATTGAAGGGAAAAGAATTCGCGGGAGATATTGAGTACATTTTTTCGCTCGGACCCTTGAACCCGAGCAAGGGAAAAGAAAGCAAGGACCATCCGCCCGTTTATCCCGTCGAATACGCTTCCAAAGAGCAAGTGGGAGAGCGGAATTACAAAATCTACGAATTAGTCGTCAGGCGTTTTTTGGCCACGCTCGCCGAAGAAGCGATAACGGACAATCTTTCCGTCGACATCGACATTGCGGGAGAACCCTTTGTTGCGAAAGGGCAATTGATCCGCAAAGCGGGATGGAAAAAAGTGTACCCGTACTCCGCGCTCTCCGAAGTCAAACTCCCTCCATTGAAAGAAGGAGACATTGTCAATGTGAAACTGCACGAAATGCTTTCGAAAGAAACTCTTCCGCCCGCGCACTACTCGCAGAGCGCGCTCATCAAACTCATGGAAGATCTTGGATTGGGAACAAAAGCCACACGGCACGAAATGATCCAAAAACTGTACGCGCGCAACTATATTTTCGGAAACAAAGCCATCGAAGCAAATCAAATCGGGTTTGCCGTAATCGACGCGCTCAAAAAGCATTCAGAGGAAGTCACGAAGCCGAAAATGACTTCGGACCTGGAACTGGAAATGGAAGAAATTGCGGACGGAAAAAGAAGCAAGAAAGAAGTCGTGGACGATTCCCGAAAACTGCTCGCGGGAATATTGGAAGACTTGCTCGCGCACAAGAACGAAGTCGCGGGAGAACTGCGCAACGCGTTCAGAGAAGACAGCATATTGTTCACGTGCCAAAAGTGCGGAACGGGAAAACTGCGCATTCTGTTTGGAAGGAGCGGAAAACGGTTTTTGGGCTGCACGAACTATCCGACGTGCCACAATTCCTATCCTCTCGTGCAGAAGGGAAAAATCGTTCCCACGGAAAAGTTTTGCGAATTCTGCAAAGCGCCCATCGTGAAAGTGTTCGGGCGCAGGGGCGGATACGAAATGTGCCTAACGATGGGCTGCGAGAGCAAAAAAGACTGGAAAAAGCCCGCGCCCAAAAAAGTGGAAGAAACCGCGCCCGCCGCGGAAAATGAAAAGCCGAAAACAAAAAAAGTTTCCGTCAAAATCGCACTTCCTAAAAAAGAGAAAAGGCCGAAAACAAAACTTGCTCCAAAACCGAAAAAAGCAAAGGCAACAAATAAAAAGCCTCGAGAAGCTATTTAAAGAAAAAAGAGCCTAATTCGAGAATGAAACCCGCGAAGCCGTTACTGGTTCCCATTCCCGTCAGTTTTGGAAAGAATTTAAATGTCGACTATCGCGGAACGAAAGCGTTTTCTTCAAAAATGGACGTCGAAACCAAAAAAGTATTCAGAAACGTGTCGCCCGAACAGAGACTGTTTGTGCTAAAGAGAATCGGAGAGAACGCCAAATTTTTCATGAAAAAAGTCACGCCGCGTTCGAGAGAAATTCGAAACTATCTGGAAAAAAACGGCATTCGTGTCGAAAAAGAAGTTGCGATTTTGGAAAAAGGATTTTCCATTTTCAAGCGAGCGGGAATCACGCTGGGCTCCTACGAAGGGATTAAGTTCGTCAAAAGAAACCCAGAATTGCTTGACAAAATCGCGAGCGAAATCGCCAAAATGCATTCTCTTGGAGTTTCCCACAACCACTTGCACCATGGAAATATCATCTTGACCCCGAAAGGAGAAGTCATTTTCATTGATTTTGGAAAAGCCATAAAAGCAGATTTAAATGTAAAGGGGAAGAAGCAAAAAGAAGCATTGAGAAAAAAATTCAATCAAGAGTTGAACGTCGCAGCGACCTTTCTTTCTTTAACTTATTGGAATGCAAAAGAGTTTGGAGTCATCAATAAGTTCGTCAAAAGAAGAACCCCGCAAGAAAAGTTTGTCCAAAGCAAGGCACAATATTTCAAAGTCCAAATCGCATCCAACTATTCCGAACCGCTCAAAAAAATCATGTTCGCCTGATTTTCCGCCCTAAAAAGAAAATTTTTGCGGGAAGTAAAGACGGGGCGGGAGAAAAAAAGTTCGGTGAGCCTATCCCGCCCCAATCGTTACCTAAATCCCTCCAATTGCCAACACCTTCGACTTCTATATTTAAAACAATTAACTGGTTTTGGGTGTGTTTAAAAATACATTCATTTCTGGAATAGTGTAACAATTGCACTATTTACGGAGGTAAATAATGGCCATTCCGATGAAAGTGGACGACGAAGTCAGAGTCAAGATTTTGGGCGCGCTGCTCGAAAAAAACGTCGTAATGCCCAATTTGGAGCAAATCAAGCGCAAAACGGGGCTGCACAAGGCCACCATCAAGAGTTCTTTGGAGTTTTTGGAAAAAGAGAAAGTCATCGAAGGCTTCGGGCCCAAAGTCAACTTCCGCAAGTTCGGCTACAACTTGGAAGTCATTTCCTTCCTGCAAGTGGACATGGCCGAAAAAAAGCTCTTGGAACAGTACTTGGCCGAAATCGAAAAAGA
>JAZDMJ010000033.1:0-10286 GCA_043801115.1 Candidatus Iainarchaeum sp.
AGCCGTGCTTGGAAACGGAACGCCCGCACAAATCGAAGCATTGGGAAAATTCGTCGAAACCGCCGGAATCGCCTTCCAAATCCAGGACGACATTCTCAATTTGGTCGGCGAAAAGTTCGGCGAAAAAAAAGGAGTCGGCGAAGACATCCACGAAGGAAAAAGAACGATTATGGTATTGTACACGCTCAAAACCGCGAATGCGCAGGACAAAAACCGCTTGCTGGACATTTTGAACAAGCACACCAACGAACAGCGCGAAATCGAAGAAGCGATTTCGATCATCCAAAAATACAACTCCATCGAGTACGCCAAAAAGCGCGCCAAAGAACTCGTGGACGGCGCGTGGAAAGACGTCGACAAAGTGTTAAAGCCGAGCGAAGCCAAGCAGAGTTTGAAAGACTTTGCCGACTTTTTGGTGAACAGAGATATTTGATGCGCATGCCTGAAAAACCGCAAGCGTCCGTCGGCATTTTTTTGAAAGACGGGAAAATGCTGACTGAAGTGCGCAGCATGGAAAACGAATTGTGCCCGGGCGCGCGCACGTTTCCCTCTGGACATTTTGAAAAAGGGGAAAACGCGGAACAGGCGCTCGAGCGCGAAATGAAGGAAGAACTCGGAGTTCAAGTGCTGGAAAAAAAGTTCCTGGGAACTTTTGAATTCTCTTCCGACTACGCGCCCGTGCACGACCTGCACTATTTTTTGGTGACCAAGTGGAAGGGAAATATTTCTGAAAAAGGGGAAGACGCAACGCTCGAATGGATTCCAGTTTTGGAATACAAAAAGTTGGACTATCCCGTAGACGCTACTGTGTTAAAAAAAGCGGGACTGGTTCACTGAACCATTCTCAATCCGTGCTTGGTCAGTTCGAGCTTGTGAATTCTGTCGGAAGTGCGCGTGCCGCGCATTTTCAACACGCCCATTTTGCGCACGAAGCGGTCGCCTTCCAATCTGTTTTGCAACAATACAACTCCGTCGGCCACATATTCTTCCAATCCGAACAAACTTTTTTCTCCCTGAAACGAGGAAAACTCATTCGTAATAATTGTGGTACATCCTTTCGATTTGAGCATCTGTCCGAGGAATTGCAAGCGCTTGCGCGCCGTGAGTTCATCTGAAAAGAACAATCGGAACATGATGCCGGGGTCAATAACAACCCTCTTCGCACGCACTTCGGTTACTGCGTCTTCGATGGCGAACATGAGCTGGTCGAAATTGTGCAAATTCGCGGAAAGAAAACGAACTTTCTGGCGGTCGATGAGGGTTTTAAAGTCCCAGCCGAACTGGCGCGAATAATTCAACAACTGCCGGACTTCCCCTTCCAGGGAAACGTAAACGCCCGGTTCGCCTTCTTTCGCGCCCGAGTGCAAAAACTGCAAGCAAGCCGTCGTTTTTCCGCTTCCAGGCTCGCCTGAAAACACGACGACATTTCCGGGATACATTCCACCGTGCAATGCCTCGTCCAGTCCTGGAATGCCGCTCTTTACGCGGTCCGGCTCCGTATACGCGGCTTCTCCCTTTTTCGAACGCTTTTTCCGGTACAACGTGCTCCTTCCCGACAAGTGCTTTTCGGCCAATCCCTGCGTTTCAAAATGTTCCAAAATCGAAGAAACGCGGTCTTGAGAAAGCTGGCTTTGATAAACAAGTTCGGGCACGCTGGACCAGTCGCCGTTCAACAAAGAGTACACGGCATCGTATTCCTGCACGAGCCTCAATTTCGCGGCCGCCTGCGCATAGCGCTCCACGTGCCCCAAATCCCCATCCATACCCTAAACCCCCAAAAAAGGTTTTTAAAGGAAACCAACGCATAAAAAGCGGGTTTAAAGCAAGGTTGGAAAAACACTCTTTCATGGACACTGTTTGGACGGCCGACCTGCACACGCACTTGCTCGAGTACAAAATCAAGCCCAAAGCGTGGTGGAAGGGCGTGCAAAACGCGGGCTTGGATGTTGTCGCGATGACCGAACACACAGAATTGAAATATCATCCCATTGACGGGTGGAACGCGGTCGCCCCCCTCCAGCCCGACAATGTTTGCCTGATTCCCGGAGCGGAAGTCATGACGGATTACGGCCACGTGCTCGTATACAGCGATTCGCCCGAATTGTACGAACTGCACGAGATTATGCAGCCCCAAGTCGAAATGGAACAATTGCTCGAAATCGCAAAGCGGGAAAAACTCACAGTGAGTCTTTCGCATCCCTTCGGATACGACCACGATTCGGCCGTATTTTTGGCCGGACTGGAAAACGTGCGAAACATTGTGCGCAAGCACCAGATTGGAGTCGAAGCGTACAATGGAATGATTGGACACTTGGGAGAGTTTTTGCTCTCTTCCAAATGGGTCAAACGGCCTTCCAATTTTTTCCACTTTTTGGAGCGCAACAAAGTCGCGCGAAAGACGGGGTTGGGATACATCGGTGGAAAGGCGGGAAAAAAATACGACAAGGGAACGGGCTCGCTCGTGCAGAGAATCGTCAACATGACTGTGTTCGGAGAAGAAGCGCCCTTTATTACCGCAGGAAGCGACGCGCACTCGGCGGACCGCATCGGCTGCGGAATGTTGAAACTTGCCGTAGCAAAAGAAGTTGAATTGAACCCTCAAAAATTTTTGGAAGAATTGAAAAAGAAAAATGTATTATGGGCGGGGCCGTTCGTGGAAGAAGTTTCCCCCGGAATTTACGAAAAACAAATCAAGGGATTGCGCCGCGGGGAAATATGGAAAGGGCTCAAGTATGTGGTGAAACGGAAAGTGAAAGAGCGAAGAAAAAAGGGGGAAAAGTGAAATGCAGTACGCCATCTACCCGCATACAAATTTGAACGCGTTGAAAGTGAAGACGGAAGAAGTGTACTTAGTAAGACCCATCGGGTTGAAAAAAATGAAAGAACTCTCGGAACAAGTTCCGTTGAAGCGGATTAATTTGAGCAAGAGCTGCTTACAACGACTGCCCGCCAAAACCAAGGAATGGCTCAAAGGAAAGGGAATCGCGCTAAACATTGAAGACAAGAAGGGAAGGGCGCTGGGCATTGGCTTGGAAACCATCCAAAAAATCAACGAGTGGAGAAAGGACGGGCAAAGCTACCGCAAAATTCAGGAAAAATTGGGCGTTCCCAAGAGCACCGTGCACTATCTGGTGCGCTATGCGGAGCGCTCGAAAGTCAAGCAGGGCAAGCTCACCCTGCACTTGGACTAAAACTTTAAATAGGAGAAAAATATAGGAGACACTATGACGGACGATATTACGGAAAAACTGCGCCAGCAACTTTTGGACGAAGAATTCAAACTGCGCAAAAAACAGCCCGCGGCGTGGACCAAAATCAAATACCGCAAGCAAGTAAAGCTTCCCAAAGACTTTTTGAAAAAATCGCGCAAGAAAAAGAAAAAAGGAAGCAGCATCTGGAGAGTCAAACTCTCTCCCGAAAAAGGCCTCAAAAAGAAAAAATTCAAAAAATACGAACGCTGACGGCAAAAGAAAAAATGCACTTCAAACTTTTTTTGGAGCGGTTTTCTTTTTTTCGAGGTTGAATTTCTGGTATGCTTTTTGAATTTTGGCCAATAAACGATTGTGCTGTTCCCAGTCCCGGTATTTTTCGGTTGTCAGTGCCCTAAACGCGATTTTTCTTTCGGCAGGAGTTTTGAACCGGCTCCAGATATCAAGAGCCAGCCGCATTCCCGTCCGGTTCGTCTGAAAAGAATGCTCGGCTTTGGCAAATGCTTCGGCAAGGGCAAAATAAATTTGCTCATCTACGTCCATTTCCATAGCCAACAATTTCCCTTTCAAAATTTCCGGATGATAACGCCCCGTATAATCCAATTCGAGCAGGTACGAAAGCGTTTCACTGTACTCGGGGCAACGATTTTTGGGCAAAGTCAATCGACTGTAGGCCGCGTGCCCGACCTCGTGAACGAGCGCCTCTTCTTGATCAATCGAGTGCAACTTGTAAAATCTTTTTGGATTCAACATGACTAGCATTTCGCCGCGCTCGTTTTTGAGGAGCGCGTGGGCCGCAGTCCGTTCAAACAACTTTTCAAACGTCGGCCAGTCCAAAGTGAGCCCATTCGAAGTGAAAACCCGTTTCATGGCCGTGAAGGCGATGAGTTTTCGCTGGGTCAGTTTGGTCCTCGCCGCACCACGACCCATTACCTGATCTACATGTTGAACTGCAACATTGAATTTTCCACGATAACCCTTTCGCATATCATGCAATACGTTCATTTCCAGATTAATAAAACAGTGCTATTTTCAGCCAGTCTTTGAAACTACACTAAACCTTTTTCCAGTCCGAAGGCAGGCCTTTTTCGCGCATTTTCGAACGCACTTGTTCGAGCAGGGAATCGAAAACGCTTTGAATGTCGTCCACAGGAACGTGCATTCCGGCCGCGCCCGCATGGCCGCCCGCATTCCCACCCAATTTCAATGCAACAGGATTCAATACATCCTTGAACAAGTGCAATTCGGTTTGCTTCAAAAACGCGTGCGAAGCGCGCGCGGAAATTCTGCACTCTCCTTCTCCCCCAAAACCCGCAAACGCGACGTCCGCGCCCGTGCGCACCAGAATAACGGCCGCGGTGGCCTCAAAACTGCCGATTTCGGCAAACGCCATTACATGCGTGCTGCTCTTGTACAACTGGGAGCGCTGCGCCGCTTTCAAAGAGGCAATTTTTTCGGAAACGTCCTTTCGAACGTGGAACAAGTCCAATACTTCCGCATACGAGCGCTTGCAATCAGGCAACAGTTCGGCGACGATGCGGAACGTGTTCGCGTCCGCCACCAAAAAAGAGCTCGAATCCGTCACAATGCCCGCGAGCAATAACGAGGCCTGCACGGGGGAAAGTTTCGCTTTCTGTTTTTTCAACAATTGAAAGACTACTTCGGTGGAAGAAATCGCCTTTTCGTCCACGAATGTTTCGACTTTCTTTTTCAAATTTTGGGGCGCGTGGTGGTCAATCCACGCAATCGGGCCTTTGAACTGGTTGAACTCTTTTTCCAGTTTTCCGAAACGGTTTGGAGAACTGCAATCTAGAACAATTAGCGCGTCGTATTCGGAGAGCGTCGGATTGTACTGGAAGGAAATGTCCAAATTGGAAGCAAGGGATTCCGCGCTCTGGTTAATGTGTTCGGGCACGCCAATCGTTGCCGTGCACTGTTTATCCAAAAAAAGTTTGAGGCAAGCGGCGGAAGCAAAAGAGTCAACGTCCGTTCCCGCATGGCCGAGTAAAAGAACTTTCTTTTTCGCGATTTTGCGCACAAAAGATGCAAAGTCCATTGCATCACTTTTCTTTCTTCGAACCTTTTCCGCTTTCTTCCTTGTCGGAGTCGGATTTTCCTTCCATTTTCGACTTCAGCTTGTTCAACTTTCCCATCAGAGTATCTTCCTGCTTGGACAAAGACTTCAAGCGCAAGTCCGTGCTTTCCTTCTGGCTTTTCAATTCCGTTTGCGCTTTTTTCGTATCCACCGCAATCAAAATATTGCCCACTGCCTTGAACACTTTTTTCTCGCTCGTCTTGTCCAGCTCTTCAAGCGCGCTTTCCAGCATGCTGGCCTGGAACTGCAACTGTTGTTTTTGGGCGGAAACGCTCATCAATTGGTTTCTCGACTTGTTGAATTCCTGCAAATCTTCCATACTCGGTTCAACCATATATTATACCTCTTTTCCCATTTTTCGGCAAAATTGCACCATTTCCATATAGTGTTTTTTCGAATTTTCCAATGCTTTGCCGTTCAAGGCGCTGAAAGAAAGCTCCAAGCGAGAGTTTTTAACCGAAATGCCCGTGCGGCAGTTTTTTTCGTGCAATGCATTCAGTTCGGGCTTGAGCGCGCAGTTGATGATTTTGGCCAAGCGCTCGTCCTGGAGCTCGAATTTGATTCTCTCGTTCATCTGGCTTGCACTGTCTTCAAAATTGGATTGCGGACTTTGAAGAAAATCTTGTTCGCGCAATTGGGACAGCGAATGCTTCCCTTCGCGATTTCTTCCACAATGGTTCCGCACTTTGCACACTTGTACGCCATTACGCTTCACCTTCTTCTGCGATTGGTTCTAAAACTTCTTCCTTTTTCGCCCGCTTTTTTCCCTTGTGTTCCACTGGCTTTTCAGTTTCTCCTGCTTCGCTTTCGTCGGCTTGTCCTTTGACTTGTTCTGTCGCCTGGATTAATTCCCCAAGCGAGCCCGCAAAGGACTTTTGGGAAACCATTTTGTCGATGATGGCTCCGGAAAGGGTTTTGGGAACGAACGCGCCGCCGGCGAAAATACTCTTGCACTTCAAGCACTTGAATTTTCCCCTAGAAATGCGTTTTACTTTGGGAAAGCCGCATTCTGGGCACAAGTGCTTTTTCTTCTGCTCCACGTCCACTTTCAGCCAGCGCCGCCTGATGGAGAGCCCGTAACGGGCCCCGAATTTTCCCGCACTTTTCACTTTTTTCGTGGACATGCTCTTTACTCCTTGGCGTGCTTGCGCAGTTCTTTGCCGCGCTTCAAGGCGATTTCAATCATTTCATTGATTTCCTGCAATGAAAAACTTCCGCCCATTCCCTTTTGAAAGGCGGAAAGATAGTTGTCTTCCGTTGTAGCAACGGAAAAGCGCGCGGTTTGCGCCTTTTCTTCGACCAAAATCGGGTCGAGCACGATCGTACTTCCCACTTTGGCGAACGTGGACAGAACGGGCAATCGGTGCAGTTTCAGCTTTCCCTTGAACTCGTCCTTCACAATATTGTATTCAGAGTCCAGTTTGGGAATTTTGGCCTGCTGTAATGCGATGAGCGAAGCCAGCGAACTGGCGTCCATCAAATTGCCGTCGTCGTTGAGCGCGTAAATGTCGACGAAAATGTTCCACACTTTTTCCCCTTCTTCGAGGCAGAGCGATTCCAAATCCAAGCACTTGCTTTCGCGAATTCCCCTGTCTACAACACGGGAGAGTTCGATACTTTCCTCGCTCGGAGGACCGGTTTCAAAAGTGGGAGAAGCAATGGAGAGAAATTCGGCTCCCACTGAAATGGCTCCCTCATTTGGAGTGTCGGGAAAGGGTTCTTTGGGCAGCATTTTAATGCCGGCAATGACTTCCGTCTCTCCCAATTTTAGCCAGCAGGACGCTTCCGCGTTTTCGGAAATGCCCGACTTTACCTGCACTTTGCGGTACTCATCATTGGCTCTTCCGTCCAACCGTTTTCCATTTTTCAGTGCCTGGATTGCCTTGTCCGTGCGCAATTGCCAGACGACTCCGTCCATTTGCGTCATTCGCCTTCACCTTCCACAATGTTTGCCGAATATTTTTTGCGCAGCGCCTCTTTCTGCAATTCATACACTTTCTTGGCGCCTTCGAGCGCGAGCTTTTGCGCTTCCTTCCACTCTTTTTCCGTCAACAGTCCGTCCATTTGCAGCAAAACGATTTCTTCCGAATTGGGCAAGAAAGCAATGGGACAGTCGACCGCGTCCGAAGCGTCTTCTTCGGTTTTGTTCAAATCCAAAACGATTTTTCCGTCGCACTTTCCCACAGCGACTCCCGAAACCAAATCCCGCATGGGAATGCCCGCATCGGCCAAAGCAACACTGGCTGCAGTCAAAGCGGCAATCCGCGTTCCCGCATTGCTGTCCAGCACTTCGACAAAAATATCGATGGCGGTGTTTGGAAACTGTTCCAAGAAAATCGTCTTTTCGAACGCTTCTCCCGAAACTTTCGAAATTTCAATGTCCCTTCTTCCCGGCCTCGGATTTTTTCGGTCGGGAACGCTGAACGTGGCCATCCTGTACGTGTATTGCACGATGGCCTTGTATGGGTCGGCCTTGTGTTTTGGCAAAACTTCTCTCGGGCCGTACACGGCTGCAAGAACTTTGTTCTGGCCCCATTCCACGTACGCGCTTCCGTCCGCGCGCGGAAGCAGTCCCGCTTCGATTTTAATCGGACGCAGTTCGTCAAACTTTCTTCCGTCCACTCTTTTTCCGTCCTTGGAAAAATACTGCACTTTTTCTTCTTTCTTTTTCGCCATATCTCATTCCACCTTTTTTCCTCACTTCAATGCAAACGGATCGATTTCGTCCGATTCTTCCCTCTCAAACGGGTTTTCGACTCCGTTCGGAGGCTTTTCCTGTATTACAGGCAGCACAGGTTTGGCCGCGGAAGGCTTGACGTTCAAAAACGCCTGCATTTTTTCCGTCAAATGCGGCAAGTGCGCTTCCAATTCTATTTTTTCAACCGCACTCTGCAATAATTGCGTGTTTCCGCCCTTGGCCCAAATCCAACCGTTTCTTCCCACCAGAATGCTGCAGCCCGTTCCCTGTTTCAAAACGTCCAACATGCTGCCGTTTTTTCCAATCACTCTCGGAACCTTTACCGGAGAAATCGTCAAAATTTCCCCACCGTAAAAAACGCGCGGCTGGTCCAGACTCGCTTCGCGCATTTCGTTCACGTTCAACAATTTCGCGGTTACCACATTCCCTTTCTGCAATTCCTCTCGAATGTCCTTTTTGGAAACAAAGCTCTGCTGGAAGGAATTGATGTCTACCATGTATCCGGTCGCCTTTTCCGAAGAAACGATTCCGATGATTAGATCGCCCATGCGGGGCAAGTATTTTCCCTGCACGGGAACCACGGAAACGATTTCCTTTTCGTTGTCCGCAATTCCCAACACTTGCGAATATATTTTTCCGTTGCGCAAATAGACAAAACTGCCCAAGCGCTTTCTCTCTTCCGAAACCAAATCTCCCGGTACTACGAATTTTTTCATACATTCACCTACAGTATTTTGCTTTCCAATTGTCCCTTCGTCAAATGATTCAACTCGTTGAACAAGTCCTGCTTCATTCCCGCGGGAAGTTCCACGATTCCCACCAGACTGCCGTCGTTCTGCCACTCCATTTTCTGGCAGCCGAACTTGTGCAAAATGGTCGTCGCTCTTCCCGAAAATTCCGCCGGAATTTTCAGCGCGAGCTTTAATTTTTCCATTGAAATAGGAATCAATCTCTTAATGCCCTTCAACGCGTCTTCCACTTGCTCCTGCAAGGGCTTGAACAAGTCCACTTGAAAGCGCAGTTCGTTCAACGCGTTCTCGATGCGCTGCTCCGGATGGGGCGCGTTGGTTTGGGGATTGATTCCATTTCTCGAAATGAACATGATGATTTCCTTCCTTCTATGCTCGACCATTCTCTTTCTCTGTTCTGTAGTAAGCTGCACTTCTCCTTCGAGGACGATTTTCTGCGCGACTTCCAACACGTTTCCCGTGCCGAAGGTTTTTTCCACGAGTTCGGTGGAGGCTTCTTCTCCTTTTTTCGCGTCCTTGTAAATGGCTTCAAAGGCGAGCAAATTTTCCAAGTTGATTTTTGCGCCTTTCTTCAATTCCAGCGCCAAGTCCGGGTCGACCAATACTTCGAATCGATGTCCGGCATGCTCAAAACGCGCGATAACCGCGTCTTCCATCTTCACCATACAAACGCTTTTGCTACTTTTTTCCCAACAACGTCTTCAATTCGTCTCGAGAAATGCGAGTAAATTTTCCCTTTTCTTCAATCTTGGCAAAGTCCAAACGGCTGGCATCCATTTTTTCGTTCTCCGGCAAGGTTTTCTTGATGGCCTGCATCATCAAATTGACGCCTTCTTCGTACGACAAATTTTCTTCAAAGTCTTTTTCGAACAATGCCATGGCCTCGTTTCTCCCGTTCCCAATCGCATCCGCCTTGTACTCGGCCAACGCCCCGCTGGGTTCGGTTTCGAACAAATGCTTTCCAGCTTCGTCCACCCCGCCCACCAAAAAAGAAACGCCAAAAGGCCTCATGCCACCGTACTGCGTATACGCCTGCATCAAGCTCGAAATCTCTTTGACCAATGTTTCCACGTGAATCGGTTCTTCATAGAATACCATGTTTTCCTGCGCCTTGTTGCGCGCCAATTCTACAAGCCTGCGCGCGTCTCCCACCAGCCCGCTCGAAACCGCGGCAATGTGGTCGTCGACGACGAACAATTTTTCGATCGACTCTGGAATCAAAAGCTTGGAAGCGACTTTTTTGTCCGCTCCCAACAATACTCCCGAATCGTAAATCAGTCCCAATCCCAAAGTGCCCTGCGCTACAATTTTGGACGCGTACTCTACTTGGTAGAGTCTGCCGTCGGGCGAAAACATGGTTGCAGCGCGGTCATAGGCCTGGCTTTTCGGATTCGGATACATTCAAAAATTCCTCAAAATTTCTTGTTTTTCTTCAATTCTATCTAGTTTAAAAGCAAAAAGAATAAAAAGCCCCTATCTCATCACGGAACGTTCGAAATAGGCGTTTGAGCCTGTCTGCAGGCATATTTGAGAAG
>JAZDMJ010000040.1:0-6634 GCA_043801115.1 Candidatus Iainarchaeum sp.
CGTTTCCCAAGTTTTCCAAAGAGTGGGTGCAAGCAGTTGATATTTCCGTTTTCGTTCCTTCAAACGCGCCAAAGGATTCGTTCGAGTTGGGAATATGGCTGGTCGCGCCGAGTGCGGGTGATTCCGAAACGTGGCGGAAAAAATACGGTTCGAATTATTTTGACGGCGGAACTTTCGAACTCTCGCGCCCGTTTTTTCTGCTCCATCTCGCCGTCGAATAGGAAAGCTTTTTAAAGGCGAAAGGTGTTCTATTTTCAGGTTTTTTGAAATGCAGTGGAAGATTTGGGTTCCCGTATTGCTTGCTTTGGCGGTTTTCGCCGGAGTGGTTATTGCCGATACAGCAACGACGACCATGACGTGGGTGGTTCCTTCGGCCAAAGCGCACACGATTACGTACGGCGCGGCGTGTTCGACTTCGAACTTTTATTTTGTGGAAAGCGATGCGTGGGACGGAAACGCTGTAATAGACGGGAATGCGGTGCTGATTCGCCCGAACTCTTCTTCTAGCGGCGGCGTGACGACGAGGTGTCAAGGAGACAAATTGGCGCCGATTCGAATCAACAATACGGGAAACGTTACGGAAGACATTAATGCGGACATGAATGCGGCATTGACTGGAACAGATTTTAATTCGCTTGTGTTGAAAGTGTGGATGGGAACGGGCGTCGGGTGCGGTGCGGGAGAGGCGGATGCGAACGGTTATGGCGGTTGGGAAGCGAATTGCAGCGCGACCGGTCCGGTTACGGAAACCACGTGCTATGCGTTCAATGCGGCCCATGCCGTGACTTCGATATTGCTGATCGACAATTTGCCGAGTGGAGACACGAACCAAATATGCTTTTCAGGAGACTTTAACGGTGTGCGCGGGGGCGTTGCTTCCGGCTCTTTCCAGCGCATTTTCACGACGCGCACCAACTGACTTTTGGATTTAAAACGCTTGTTTAAAATGTTTACGCTCCACGATTCGTGCAATTGAACGGGTTGAAAGAATGGCGAAAAAGGCAAGTGCTTCGAAAAGCGGTTTTTCGGTTTCCAAAAACGCGTGGATGATTGCCGGCATTGTCATCGTGGTCGCTGCTTTGGGTTTGATTTCATTTTGGGCGGGCAATCCGAGCGGGTTTTCAGTATTGATGGGCGAAAATTCGTTCCAGCCCGCTTCGAACACGGTTTCTCCCACTTCTTATGCAGTTCGACAGCAGTACTTTGAAGAAGTATTCCGCCCGCGCCGAAACGAATACCACTTGTTCCAGCAAGCGTCCGATTTTTTGAAAATTTCGATTTCGCAAGTGCCCGCCTATTTTGACTTGCAAAAAGAGTCGGACATTTTCGCGGACTTGCCCGCAGTAGCGCCGGATTTTTCCGAAACCGCCTACTTGCTCGCTTCGGGAAAACTGTTCTCGATCGGACTCTTGGACGAAAACTATTACAAAGAGCCCGAATTCTATCCCGGGTTCAAAGACAATGGTTTGAAATATTGGACCCAGCCCGA
Organism: Candidatus Iainarchaeum sp.; assembly: GCA_043801115.1. GTDB lineage: Archaea > Iainarchaeota > Iainarchaeia > Iainarchaeales > UBA10191 > CAZHUN01. The sequence goes on from JAZDMJ010000040.1 coordinate 1,490, forward strand.
TCCCAAATACTGGGGCGTCAACGGGTATGGAACCTATCCCGCCGAGCAGAGCGATATTTTGATTCGCGGACAGCGCGAGGATTTTACGGCAATTGTATTCTTTTACGCTTCGTGGGGCGTGCAAACCTATCAGGGAGTAACCATTTCCCCGACTTCTGAAACTTCGAAATATTTCGACGTTTCCGTTTCCCCGCAAACATTCCTGCTCGAGCCCACGTTTCCCAAATTTTACAAAAACTGGGCCCAGCGCGTCGTGATTACGGGAAAGCTCAAGCCGGACACGAATTCGGGCAACTATACGCTCGGCTTCAATGTGATTGTTCCACCGAAAGAAAGCGTTTCAGTATGGCAGTTGAAGTACAAGAGTTTGTATTATGATGCCGCTTCCTCGTTTTCTCCGGCCGGCTACCCAGTTTCTTTCAACATTGAAGTGCAGTAAGGGCAAAGCTTTTTCTTTTTAGACTGCTTTCTAGCCAGTGCAATGCATTGCAGTCGCTTTCGGGCAGCAGCCTTGGCTCTCTTTTGGATAGTCCTAGCTGCTGCCCTGGCTTCTGCAACCACGGTTTCGACTACGTGGATTATTCCCCCGGGTCAAGCATATGCTCCGCAATTGGATGTGAACCAGTGCATGAGTGCAGTAGGCGACCAAAACCTGGTCGTCCGCGTGTACAACCCTTCCAACCAGCTGGTTTCGGACGCGACGGTTTCGGCGCGCATTTTGAAGCCCGACTCTTCCACTACCAACATCACTTTCACTTCAGCCGGAAACGGAAGTTATTGGTACAAGTTTTCGTTCGACCAGAACGGAACCTATCGTTTGAACATCGACGCCAACAAGGCAAATTCTGGGGGCAGTCTGGTGCGGAATATTTTCGTGTACAACTTCAACTTGAATGTTTCCTTTTTGAACAACGGGTTTTTTGTGAACCCAGGCGATACGGGAATATTGCGCGCGCTCGTGCGCAACGACGACGGCAATGCAATTACAAACCTGTCCGGAGACGTGAATGTTTTTTATCCGAATTCCGCCCCGCTCCTTTCCAGCCAGACTCCAACAGACGTCGGCAACGGCGAGTACGGCCTCTCGTTCACGGCTCCTTCCACGCTCGGAGTATACTCGGCCTCGGCCTCTTTTTCGTGCGGCGCGAAGTCGGATTCGAATTCGGACGGCCGTTTTGTGGTCGGCTCTTCGGGGGCGAACTTTTCCCCCTCGTTTGACGCGAACTTTTTTCCCACGGTTGGACAGTCTGAAACTTTTTCCGTCAACCTGAACAATGACGGCGCGGGCGTTTCCAACGCGAGCGTGAGCGGAACAATCACGAAGCCCGACAGTTCCCAATCCGCACTCTCTTTTTCGAACGTGGGTGGGGGAAATTACGCTTTCAACTATTTGTTCGACGCGAACGGCATCTACACGCTCAACATCAATGCATCGGGCAGCGCAACGGCCTCGCTGACCGACTACGTGTATGTTGGAACGTACGGCATGACGGCCGTTCCCCAAGAAACTGCTTTCAGCCCTTCAACGTCTTCGACTTTGCAGTTTTACTTGCACGGAAGCCCTCCCATCAAGCACGGCACGGCAACCATTTCCGTCTACTATCCTTCTGGCGCCCCTTTCCAAACCAGCACTCCCATATACGAGACTTCCACTCCCGGCTATTATTCCTATTCCTTCAACTCTTCTCCCACGCTCGGATCGTATTCTTACATTGCCGCTTTCCATTCGGGAATCAATTCCCTCTCCTTCGGTGGCACGTTCTCGGTTTCCACCACGCCTTCCGGAACCCCAGTTGGAACGGGCGGAACGGGAGGAGGCGGGGGCGGAATTCCAGCTCGGCCCAAACTATCGGCCGAAAATATTTCCATTGCCCCGCTTTCCATCGGCCAGACTGCGCTGATTTCGGGCCAGCTCAAGAATTCGTCGAGCGGCAGCATGGACGTTGTCGTGCAAGTCATCATCCAACAAGGGAGCGAGGTTGAATACATTGACGAGCGCACGTACTTGGGCGTTCAACCCTATTCTACAATTCCGTTCACCATGCTGCAGTCTTGGACTCCCAAACTGGCCGGCTCTCACTTGCTCTCGCTGACGGTTTTCTCGCTCGACAAAATGTCCAAGTACGACGTGCAGTCGAAAACATTCTCCATTGAAGGAGAACTGCGCTACGATTTGGGCATTCGCTGTTCGACTCCGGAAACGACTGCCGGACTGCCCGTGCAGTTTTCCATTACATTGTACAATTTGGGAGACTATTTTACGGACACGCAGCTTTCGTGGAGAGTGGAAGACCCGGACGGAAAAATCGTGCTAGAGTCTTCAACCCCGCTGGCGGTAAGGCCAAAAGACGACCAAGTGAAGGACGTTTTGGAAGTGCTTCCGGTTTCCATCCCGCCCGGCATTTATTCGGCGCACGCGCGCCTGGACTATATCAGCACTCCGATGGGCGGAACTTCCCAAGTCAGACAGGCCAGTTGTTCTTTCACGGTGAAGAGCCAGAAAAACTATTATGCCGAACAGGCCAATTCGTTGGAAGTGCGCTTGGAAGAAGTGCAAAACGAATTGGAAGCCTTGCGCGGAAAGGGATTCTTGGTGCAGTCCTTAGAGCAAGAAGTGGTTAGCGTGCAGGAACTGCTCGCTTCGGTCGAAGACCAAATCGGGCGCTCCGAGTTTGAAGGAGTGAACGAAAAAATACTCTCGATTTCTTCCAGAGTGGATGAATTGGAAAAGAATACCAAAGAAGTCAGCGTTCAAGCGCTTTTCGGCGTTTCCGGCGCGGGCCAAATCATTCTCCTGGTTTTGATTGCTGCGTTCGTGTTCGGGCTGTCCTACTTTGTCGTGAAAAAACTGCAAGCGGGCAATTTTGCAAAAGCAAAGCCCGAACGCGTTTTGACTTTCAAAAAGCGTTTTGAAGTCCGAAAAGAGGGGCCGGAAAAGAAAAAGGTTAAAAGAGGCAACGCTCTTGATAGATTGCTAGGATTGGAGGATTAAATGCCGTTCGAAGAAGCTCTCATTGTTGCGGGCGCGTTTTTCATTATCACGATTGTAGTCGTATTGCTGCTCATCCGCTATTCGAACCGGAGATTGAAAGAAAGGTTGGATGTCGTCGAAGACCAATCCGACATGCTTTCAAAAATGATTTTGCGTCAAAAAAAGGAATTGCACGAAAAGCTTAAATCGTTCAAACAAGAATCCGCGGCGTTGGAAGAAGAACACCCGTTGAAGGTTTCCGTCCGAAAGCGCTAGTATTTCAATTTTTTCAGACGCTTGGCGAATATTTTTTCACTCTTGGGAGTGGGGAAGAAAATCTTTTGATGTACTTCGTACAGCCAAACATTCTTGTTCAAAAAAACCCACACGACCATGACCGCGAACTGCAAGAACAGTGCGAGGTGTTCGAACGCATTCTCTCCTTCGCTGAGGCAGCAAACGCTGAACAATACTTCCGGATCGCCCAAGTGGAGGGAAATCGTGGAAGGGTTGGAAATGAGCAGGACGTGCATGATTTCGTGCGCGATGACTCCCAGCGCGATTCCCGCGAGGAGAATGGAAAAGAGCGCGAGCGGGTCGATTCGGTGGTATATGATGATTTGGTCGGATTTTGACATGCACTCACTTTTTCCCCTTTCGAAGCGCTTTCGGGCGGTCCCACAATTTGTTGAAATACCATATGACGGCGCAAATAATGACGGCCACGCCCAACAGCAACGCATACAGGTAGAGCGATTCCGTGGAAAGATGCGCTTCGTTCGGAGAAACGGCTTGTCCCGTTATTTGAAGAGAAGGCGCTTTGAAGGCGAGCACCAGAAACGCGAACAGCGCGAACGCAATCAAGAACATGGTTGTTTTGTTCATTTTTTTCCTCCCTTCATTCTATTGTTGAAATCGTGCAGGTAAATCAATGCCAGAAAACTGGTCGAAAGCAGTATGAGAATATTGATGAGCCGCGGAAGTTCGAACGTGGCCTTGATGCTTCCCGAAACAATTAAACTTGCTGCAAAAATCAATGTCAGGCTGCAAAATCCGATCGCGCCCAAAAGAAGGGGCGTTGCCGTCCGGGACCCCTTTATCAGAATCGATTTTTTCTCTCTCCCCCTAAACCATTGGATTTGCATGAGAGCGGCGATTTTTATCAGGGAAGCCGCTATCAAAAGAGAGCCTACTGCGTGCAATGCCAAAAATGCAATCGTTCCCTCATCCATGCGCTTTTTCCGCCTCGCTGATTTTTCGGACAGAATAGAACAGCAATATTCCGGACGCGGCAAGCAAAATCAGGGCCGCAAGCGTGGGCCAGAACAATTCCTTCCACAACGCCAGTGCCGTCATTCCGAACGCGACAATCCGATAGCCCGCGTACGCCGCGATTGCGCCAAAAAATCCCGCAAACAATAAGGGCTCTTTTTTGCAGGTTTTTCCGCTGAAAAAACCGCAAAGCTTTGTGATTTCGAAAACCAGCAAACAAAATACGAGCGCTTCAACCAGGCTCAAAATACTCGCGGCCCAGTTGACAATGGAAACGTCCGCCATGATTGTTTTACGCCTTCCTTGTTTAAAAAACCGTACTTTTTTGCAAACCGCCCTTTCGCAGACTAAAGCATATCCCTTTCCCTCGCATCCGCCCAGCCCAAGCCTTAAAGGTTTTTCCGTTCCTTTTCCCGCTATGCAATTGTGGATTGAAAAGTATTTTCCCCAAAGTTTGGAACAGTTTGTTGGCAATTCGGAAATCGTTCGTCAGGCCCATCTATGGGCGCTGCAGTGGCAGAAGGGGGAAAAGCAAAAACCCTTGCTCTTTTTCGGGCCGACGGGAATCGGAAAAACCGCGCTCGCCTTTCTCCTTGCAAAAGAATTGAAGTGGAGCCTCTTTGAACTCAACGCGAGCGATTCGCGCTCGAAAGACGTGATTGAAAAAGTGGCGGGCGGCGCTGCTTTCAATGCCAGTTTTTCGGGACAGAAAAGATTGGTGCTGTTGGACGAAATTGACGGCTTGCAGGGCCGAGAAGACAAGGGGGGCGCCGCGGCCGTGCTGGACGTGTTGAAGGGGGCGCAAAATCCCGTCATTCTTACGGCCAACGACGTGTACGGGGACAAAAAACTCGCTTCCATTAGAGGATTCTGCCAGAAGATGGAATTCCGCCGTCCCTCGT
>JAZDMJ010000057.1:0-15764 GCA_043801115.1 Candidatus Iainarchaeum sp.
GACTTTTTCTCGGGATTGTTTACGGCCGCGTTCGGCAACAGTGTATTGCTCGGCGTCGGAATCATTGTACTCATTTTGATCATCCTCGCGCTCGTTTCGCGCTTGGGCCGAAAAAAACAGCCCTTCGAAACTTATAACAAAGAAAAAGACGCTTGGAGATTCAGGGAATACTAAAGATTAAACCAAACAACTTCTAGTTTTAGGGCATTTCAATTTCGCACGCAGCATCGCCGCCGAAATTCGAACAGGCAACGGAAACCGGCGTCAAATAGGTCGCACTGCCGTTGTATGCAACCAGCGCATCGTTCCAATAGTGCGTTCCAGTAGTGTCTTTCTGGCTCAAAATGTGCAAGCCGCATAAAATGTTCTTTGAAGCGGTCGCATAATCGGTTTCGTTGTCGCTCCAGAGCCCCGGAAGCGCAGTTGTAATCTTTTTGCCCAGAACACTCGACATTTTTTCGGCGGGCGTGAAATCGGTCGAGCTAAAACCATATTTGGAATCCGTCAAATCGGCTTCGCAGTCTTGCCAAAATTCTCCCGGCGCGTCGTGGATTTGGAGCAATCCAACACTATACGTCGGAGGAGTCAACGAATCCTCATGAATAGCCCCATTCTTGAAAACCGACTCTTGCAATCCCATAGCCAGCGCAAGAGCGGGCGGAATTTGAAACTTTTCGACTGTAATATCCGCATTCGCATTTTTGGCAATCTTCCACGTCAAGCACGCTAGCTGTTTTTGCTCAGCGTTCAATTTAAGCGTCGTCGTAGAACTGCCCTTTTTCAAATCCCCTTCAATGGCAGGAAATGCAGTTGTGAATTTTGTATAATCGTCTGCCGTACACGCACCGTATCCCGCAGAGGGGACAGCGGCTGAACTGGATGGAGTACTTGCCGAGCTCTGCACTTCGCACTCCCCCCTATTCAAAAAAATCTGCTTGACAAAGCAATAGTCCAAATTCGCTTTCGCGCCCAACACTGAAGTCGCCGGAGGCAGGGAAACTTTTTCGCGTGGCGTTTCGACCGTGGCTGTCGATACTGGTATTAACTTACATTGGAAGCTGGCTTTGTCGGTAGCGTCCTTGTACGCTTGCAAGTTGTCCGAGTACAGCCGATACCATGCCAATACCGAAAGCGGATAGCCCGTACCATTATTGGTAATGGTTGGAAAAGACTGCTCGAGCGTGGACTGACAACTGGTTGTTCCCCCACGATAGCGGTAGATAGCAAACGCGTGTTGCAATGTCAATTTCGACTGGGCGGCGGGAAGACTGGTCGAAAGGTCGGGCGCGGAACAACCGCTTTTGGCGGCGACAAACTTTTCTTCTTCAAACAATCTTCTCCCCGCTTTTGCATTGTCCAACGGAGTATACCAATTTGGAGTTCCAGACGTCGGCCACCCAGTTTGGCAAATGAGACCGTATTTGCTAAATTCAGCGTAATTGATTTGCATTAACCCGAACGAAACTCCGGCTTGGCATTTTCCCCCCGCAGGGCCGATTTGGTTGGAAGTCAAATCGCTTTCGACAGTTGCAATCGAACGGAGAAGCGTTGCATCCACTGTACTCGTGGCGTTTTGCACAAACGATGCCTCTATTTCGGAAGCGGGTTTGTTGCCCGAAACAGGATTGCCCGAAACCGCATACTTTACGTACTGCGCGCATTTTCCGCCGAAGCGAGTCTTGAAGCCTTCTGGATCAGCAAGCGTACTCGCACTGCAATTTGCTTTGTCGATAAAACAGTTCGCATACTTTTCAATCTCCGTATTCAACTTGTCCGCCAGCGAGCCAGGAGTTGGCGGAGTTGTTGTTCCGCCAGCAGTTCCAGAACCGCCTGGCAATCCACCGCTATCGACTACCTTGACTTGGATTGAAGAACTTGAAACTGAATTGCCCGAAAAATCTTTTACTTCAACAAAAACAGTTTTCACGGTGCTCGTTGGTAGTATTGAGCTGATTGTAGTGGAAACCTTTTGCGTGGATCCTCCTGGCGACAACGTTTTTGAGGCAGAGGGAAGCAATTCAGAATAAAATGTAAAAGTATAGGGCGCCGTCCCGCCAGTGACAGAAAAACCAAACTCGGCAGTCGAACCCTTCGCAAGTTCAACCATTCCGCTCAAAGCCTGACCATTGATAGTCAAAAGTCCGGGCTGCAATTTTTTCCCCGTAACATCAACTTGGGAAAGCAAGTCGTTCCACCAAACAGTAAAAATAGCTGCGTTACTGGTAAAGTGATCTATAGAAAGTCGAACCAAGGCGGGTTCCAGATTTGAATTTTGATTTGGGTCTATTACTCTGCAGTCAACACTTTTACCTTGCCCAAAATAATACCAATTGTCCGAAAGAACAAAGTTTGTTTCGCTTCCCCCCGCACACTTCAGTAAGCTTTTTTGGCCGTTATGGACAAGATATAAGCTACCCGAAACGTCTGAAGCATACCATTCGTTCCTAAATCCAGATGGAACCAACTCAAGCAGTCCATTCGCAATAGAAACCGACTTGTGACTTGTCGCATCGAGTGACGTAATAACAACATAGGTCTGTTCTGCGGCCAACACAAATGTTGAAAAAAACACCAACGCTAGCAGTACGAGCCCGATTTTCCGCATTTTTTTCACTTCAATACACTATCTGCTTTGGCCAATTAAAGCATTTTCCCCTTTTTATTCGTTCTTCTTTTTCGAGCGCTTTAAAGGGCGAAAAGGTATAATAAGGGCAAAATCGTGCAATACTGCTATGGCCCTTTCCTATACGGACGCCGTAACGCGCATTGAATTCTTGCTCAAACGGCACGAGGCCGTCCTCAAAAATCCGGCCACGGCCCGAAGGCCCGAAAACGCGCAATTTTTGAACGAAGCCGTGCAATTGCAAAAAAGCATTCTCAAAAACGTCCGAGACGGCGCGCCCGGATACAAAAAACTCGACCCTGCATTGGACGCGCGATTTGCAGGAGTGAGCGCGCAAGTCAACGCGGCCGTCGTCCAGCGAAGAGAGCGCCGAACGCGCGGAGCGCAAAAAGCGGAAGGGCGCAAAAAAGTGGAAACCTTGTACAAAGGCAAGGACGCATTCATCGAACAACAGCTCGCGCTCCGCCAACAGCAAGTCGAAAGCCTGAAAGGGCTTCCTCTCTTAAAAAGGTGGACGCAAAAAAGGCTCATCAAAAAAGCGGCCAACGCCCGGATTGCCAGCAAAACAAAACAGACGAAAGAGCAAGTCAAAAACGCCAACAAGCAGTACGGCATTCGCACGCGCGTTTTCGGACCCAAGAGTCGGTTCAACGCGCGGAAAACGCGCACCAGACTGCCGTAATCCGGACGCATATTGGAAAAACGGTTTGGCGGATACTGGCGGCTTATTTTCCAAGCGCTTTCAACAGTTCGTGCGTGGCGAGGACGCGGATTTTGGGCTGGCTTTTCAACTTTTTGTCGTTGCTCCACAAGGCGCACTTTTTGGCCAATGCAAGGGCGAAAAACGGCCAATCGTCTTCGTGCCATGGAGGACATAGGGAAAGCGCTTCGCGATGCGCCAATTTGTATTGTTTGAAAGGAACAATGGACACGTTTTCGAACACGATGTCGAGCGCTCTCGAAAAACCGCTTTCATCCAGCTTCGCCTTCGACATGAAATCCGCTTTATTCCGAACCATTTCGAGTTTGGAAATTTCGGGAGAAAACAGTTCAAGTTGGGGCGAAAACAACAGTTTGCGCGTATCGCCTTCTCTTCGAATCAATGCACCGACCACGATATTGGTGTCGACGATGAGGCGCATTCAAACCCGCTCGTTATGCCACTTCGCGATTCCGCGTTTGATTTTTTTGCCCAACTCTTCCGCGTCCTTTTCCGTCAAACGGCTGTCTTTTGTAATGGATTCGAGCATTTTCAACGCTTGAATCTTTTCAACGAACGCTTCGCGCGCGACCGCGCTCCAGTTAATAATGGAAAACTTGTCCATCTCTTGCTTCAACTCTTCCGAAACAGACAGTGTCATTGTAACCATGCTATTCCCACCTCCTGCAAACGCACATGATACACATAGTTATGTGCATTTATTTATATTGCTTTGCAGGAGCATTCAACTAAATATATCCAACAATACCTGGCTAACCCAATAAGAACATTCGGACACTTTCGACAATTGTCTTCCTCCAAAGTCAATGTTAAAAAGGGCTTTCAGACCAATATCAAGCATGGCCAAACTCTTGCGCGTGCCAAAAGGACCCCTGCTCACGTTGAGCGAAGAAGAAGTCAAGCGCTTGGGGTTGAAAGAAAAGCACGAATACGACTTTGAAAAGAGCGGGCAAGAGTGGGTGTTGAAAGAACGGCCCAATCCAATGGATGAACGCATTTTGACTATTTTGCGCGGAAGGGAGTTGAAGGACAGGGTGGAAGGCGTGTTCGAAAAAGTATTGAACCGGGAAGAGTTCGCGCGCTTTCAAGAATTATTGAAAGAGAAAAAAATTTTGAAATACAAGGGCGGAGAACAGTACAAGAAAGCCGTGTACAAGCTTCCCGAAGAACTGGAACAGAAAGCGGAAGCAAAAAAAGAAGCGCCAAAAAAGCCCGCGGAAAAAAAAGAAGCGGATTCTGAAGACCCTTTTTCGTTTTTCGAAAAAAACGGGTTTGCGATTATTAGGGACGACGCGATGGCCAAACAGTTCAGCGACTTTTACAGGGAAGCCATTCAAGCGCGCGAAATCATGGGATTGAAAGAGTTTGACGGAAACTATCTGGTCGTCGCGGAAGAAATGTACAACCAGACCGCACCCAAAGTATTGGAGTATTTGGCTCAGCACGAACAGGCGTCATTGCAGGAACTTGGAGAGTACTGCAAAAAGGAAAAAGCGCTCGTCAAAGGAGTGTGCGCGCTGCTGCGCGAAAATGGGAATTTGATCGAAAAGCGCTCGGAATTGTACAGAATGGTGAAATGAAAAAGGAGGAAAAAAATGGCCAAGAAAAAGCTCTACTTGAGCAAGGACAAAAAAATCGGAGGCGTTCTGGGAGGCATTGCCGAATACTTGAACGTGGACGCAACGGTTGTCAGACTCATTGCCGTCGTCGTGTTTTTGCTCGCATTGTGGCAGCACTGGTGGACCACCATTGGACTCATTGCCGCCTACATTGTCGCTTGGGCAATCATTCCGCGGAGGGAGTAAATGAAAGCCCTCGTTCCACTGCTCTCCAGAGAAGAAAACGCGCCCGAGTTTTTGGAAAAACTCAAAACATTCGACGAAATCGTACTATTCGTGTGCGTCGACCGCGGAGAAATGGTCGGAGAGTTCGGATTCGCCGCCAGCGACATGTTGAACGCGACCAAGTTCATGGAAGAAATGGTCACCGCGCTCCGAAGGAGGAGAGTCAAAGTAGTAGACGTGCTCGAATGGGGGGAAACGATTCCCAAAATCGTCCAGCTCGCGCAATCAAAGCAAGTGGACAAAGTATTGCTGAAAAAACAGTCCAACTTGCACTGGAGAAAACTGGAAGAAGAATTAGAACGAAAACTGGGAAAAAAACTCCTCGAAGTCGTTTGACTACTTTCCAAAAACCATTTTCTTTGCGGTCTTTTTGGTTTGGTCCAGCTTGCTCTGGTGTTCTTCCAAAAAGTCGCACACGAAGTCGGCCGCGAACTGCTTATTCTCTTTGTCCAGAATTTTTCCCGCGCGGTAGTCTTCAATGATTTTGTTGAATTTTTTTGTGTCGGGATAGTGGAAGCGGAGCATTTCGCACACTTTGCAAATGTCCGGATTTCCCCCCAGCCTGCGCTGTTCTTCCGCTGTCGGCCTTCCGCCCGAAAACGCCCGTTCGATTTTTTTGCGCGCAACAGAAGGAGAATCATCCAAAAAGATTGCAGTGTCGGGGTCGGAAGAGCTCATTTTCGCTCCCTCTTTCAATCCCCCCTGGTGTTTGAAGTACAAAAAGCCGGGAATTTCAAAATTGTAGGGCAAGCGCTTGGCGATATCCCTTACCGCGCGCGCGTGCGGGTCCTGGTCCAGTCCAATGCCAGTCACGGAAGGCATTTTTCCCTCGAATTCAGGAAGTTGCGGGTGCAAAATGTCCCCGTACTGCAAAAAGTTGGCCGCAATCTTTCCCATGTCCAAGTGGCCGTAAATGGCTTCAAACGCGTTCATCGTGATTTTTTTGCTCAACTCGAAACAAAAAGAATAATAGCGTTCGGGGTGCGGGGACTTGCGCGACTGCACGTAACAGTCTTCCTCGTCCAGTCCCAGCGCAAGCGCGTGGGAAAGATTGTTTACCGCAAATTCTTTCGCCTTTTCCAACGAGGAAACCTTGTCGTCGGAGCGGGAAACATAGCCATCCAAATCGCATACCGCGAAATAATTCCGTCCTCCTTTTTTCTTGAAATAGCGGAACAAGTCAACGTCCACTTTGTGGCCGAAGTGAATGCCGCCCGAAGAAGCGATTCCCGTCATGTTAACGAAGGGCTTTTTGTGCTTGATTCTGTCCAGCACTTTGTCGAAGTCGCGGTGGGCAATGATGATTTCTCTTTCGAACAAGTAGTGGTCCAAGCCTGCCCCGCTTGAAAACGGCTTCAACCCGAATTCTTGGAACAAGTGCGAATAGTCTTTGACTTCCACATTTCCCCACGGGTCGATTTTGGCCATGCACTATTCAACTCTGTTCGTCTTTATTATCTTCTTCCTTCGGTGCGGGCTTTTTCTCCGCCTCTTTGGACTTTTCTTCAACAGCGGGCTTTTCTACCGCTTTGGGTGGTTCTTCTTTTGGAGGTTCGGTTTTGGGTGGCTCTTCCTTGGGTGGTTCTTCTTTCAACGGCTCTTCCGCTTTAACAGGCTCGGAAGGGGCTTGCGCGGGAGGCTGGGGCAAGAGCAATGGCTCGCTGGAATACTGCGACTCCAGTTTCTTCTTTTGTTGCTCGTCGAGCATTTCTTTCAGCATTTCGTGCTCTTCTTCCAACAGTTTTTCCTCGTGCTCGATGCGCTTTTGCTCTTCTTCGAGTTTTTCTTCGATTTCTTCCGCCTTTTGCGCGCGCGCTTCCAACTCTTTTTCGCGCTCCAATTCCCTCTTTTCCCTGCCTTCTTCCATCTTTTCGCGGCCTTCTTCTTCCCTTTCGCGTTCAAGTTCTCGCGATTCCCTTTCGGCGAGCAGTTTTTCCTTTTCTTCCAACGCAATCTCTTTGCGCTCTCTTTCCACAATCAAAGTCGCTTCCTTTACGGCGCGTTCAATGGCATCTTCTTCGTACACTTTCTGGACGGGCGCTTTCTTGCGCGAAAACGTCGACCACGCAATGAGCGCGACCAATAGCAACAGCAAGAGCGCAATCACCCACTCGAGTCCGGGCCCTTGCGAAGACTGCACGTTCAAATCCTTTTCCGTCGCCGCAAATCCTGAAGAAGAAACCGTCATTTTGAGCAACCCCACGAGCTCGCTTTGAACGAACGCAACCCCTTGCGCGTTTGTTTTAATGGTTCGCGTGGTTCCGTCGGGAAGGACGAGCAGTATTTCGGCGCCCGAAACGGGCATTCCTTTCGAGTCCAGAATGGTTACGGCCACGAGTTCGCCCGGAGAAGCGCTTTCGGGAACCACTACTTGCAGTTCTTTCAACACTTTGAATTCGAACGCGTCTCCCGTAAATCCTTCCTTTTTCGCGCGAACAACGTGCGCTCCCGCTTCGAGCGAAAACGTTTTCACGCCATTCGGAGCGGGTTCGAAAGGAGAATTGTCGATTTGGATTTGAATGTCGGAAACGATTTGCCCCGCGCCTCGCGAAACGCGAACTTCGAACGGTTTTCCTTCCAATGGCTGTTTGGGAGAAAGTTCGACAAACAGTCTCGGATAGGGAGTATCCGCGCACGAGTGGCTGGAAATATTGCAATACTGCCCCTCGCTGCAGTACGCATTCGAACAGCATTCAAACGAATCCCAAACATGGTTTTGTGCAATCCCGCACACTCCGCTTTGAACGTCCAAGCAGAGCCCGAACGCGGAACAATACTGCGTTCCCGCGCACGTTTCGCTCGAACGGCACTCTCCGCAATAACCATTCGCGCAAATATTGGACGAACAGTTTGCGTCAACTTCGCACTTTTCTCCCAGTCCTTTTTTGGCGGGCGGCCTGTACACTGTTCCGCTTCCTCCACCTCCAGAAGGCGTCGTTGTTGGAGTGGAAGGAGCAGAAGTGCACGCAATCGAACAACAGCGCATCGAATCCGAAGCGTCGAGCCAGCTTCCACTGCACGACGCGTTCGAATCGCAAACGTTTCCGCCCAATTGCGCGCACGTTCGGGGATTGTTGGACAAGAATCCAAAGTCTCCCCCGTACGAAGAAGAAGTCGCGCTTCCCACGGCCGGCTCTCCGACAACGGCATTGTTCAAACTGTACGAAGTGGAAGAAGCGGTCTGGCCGTTCGTGTCAGAGCCGAGCGTGGAATTTTCAAGCGAATAGTTGGAAGAAGTTGACTGCGACGCGAAAGCCAATGCTGTCAAAAGCGCCAGCGCGCACGCAATCCAAATTGCTTTCATGCATTCACGTCACTGTTTTCATCCACGTTCTGGTCTGGAGTCTGCACAACCGGCTGCTCGATTGACGGAACGTTTGAATCTTGAGTTTGGCCATTTTCTTGTTCGGGCGCCGAAACTTCCGCGTTTTCATCCGCCGAAACCTGCCCGCCTTGATTTTGTTCAACCATGTTCTGGTCGGCAGAATTTGCATTACCGTTTGTATTCAAAGCTGCGCTCGGCGTTCCAGTCAGCGAGTTGGAATCCGGATCGTAGGTCATTCCCTGCAATGCCGTATACCCGAATTCTTCCGCGAGCGGGCGGCCGTCATTAATTCGAACCCAATTCGCAGCCAACTCGGCCGTAATTCTTTTTTGCAAATCCTGAATTGAAGTTACGTCATTAATGCCTCTGCAAGCGAAAACTGGTCTAAGAACTATTTGCGCTTTCCAGCAAAAATAAACCTTCGAACAATTTCCATCAAGGCAGCTGATATATGTTACAATAGGCAGTTGCGTGTTATGTGATAACACAGAACCAATTGCCTCAAATGTTTGAGGAGAATATATTGCAGTGGAAACAGCTGTGCCTAAAAACAAAGCAAGGCAAAACAATATTGCTCCTATTATTTTTTTCTCCATTTTTTATTACCCCCGAAAGTAATTGCTCAATTTTCTCTCCTTTTTTTTATGAGAGTCCGCAAGTTGTTGATGTTGCTACTCCGTTGCTCCAAACAATATCGCAAGGATTGAACCCGCTATCCATGACAGTCATTGTTCCACTAATTCCACTCGTTCCTCCGCTTGCAACGCAAGTTCCGCTTCCGCTCGAATTGACGCTTTGCAATACATATCCTGCTCCGCAGTCCTGCGCGGCCGCTTTCGCATTCCACGTTGCTGCCGAAGCAATGTTTCCGTCTTTCAACGAAACCAAAAAGTTGACAGAGCCGACAAAATTGGTTTTTCCATTAACATTCAAATCGCGTCCTATATTTACGTCCCCCGCGCCCAAATTTGCATTTTTGGCCGTTCCTGTTGAAATATAACTGCTACGCATTAGCCCGCCGAAATTCGCGTCCCCATTGACCATTCCTGCAGTCGTTGCCCCTTTCGTAATCAACTTGTTTCCTGCATTTACGTCCCCTTCTTTGGAGTAGAGCGCCCAATCGTTTCCGCTATTGGTTGTTGCCCCAGTCAAATCAGCATAATAACTATACACATCTACTACATTTGAACTTGTAGCATCAATTCTGGTTCTAATTCCGTAGGTGTGATGAGTTGCTATTCCTGTGTCGAAAATATACAATGTTATTCCGTTAAAATCGTTTGGAAATGAAGTGGGCGCTGTCAAATTCATGTTTAGGAATCCGTAAAGGTTCAAGTCGTGGTAAACGTTCAAGTCATACGCTTTGAGTTTGGCGTTGAAGTCCCATGTTCCTGAAATGTTGTTGTTTTTTCGAGCATAGGAAGCGTTTGCGTCTTTGTTCGTGTCAAGAGTAGTGTCTGTTCCTCCTGTTGAGTAGCCTGCGATTGCAGTAGTGGATAGCCATCCTGCATTGTTCGCGTCGGCAATCGAAATTTGTTTAGTGCTTGCGATAGTGTTCCAGTCTCGGACTGTTTTGGATTGTAGCCATGAAACATTGTTTGCGTCCGCTATCGAAATTTGCTTCAAACTTGCAATCAAATTCCAGTCTCGAATTGCGCTCGACTTTAATCGTGCCGTATTGTTCGAGTCGGAAATTCTCGAATACAACGTGTTGATGTCGGTTGCTCCTGCAACCGTTCCCAGTAATGCTCCGTGCAAAAAGTCTGCCCAAACGTGTCCGCCCCAAGTGGTGGTTACTACTGGATCATTACAGCTTGTCGGAGTTGGGGACTCGCTTCCAGAGTTCCAGCCAGTACCATTGTCCGTGTTAGTTATGACTGGGGCAACATCTTTGTAATCTACATATCCTCCCCCATTATAGTTTCTGTAAATTCTATAACCGTCTGCCGGCCCTACTGCCTCCCAAGAAATGTCAACGACATAGGCATCCTGTGTTAATGTAACTTGGTTTGTTTGAGTTCCAGTGCTTGAATAAATAGTTGTTCCACTACAAAAAACTTGGGACATTGTATAAACGTGATACTGCAAAGTATCGTTTGTAATATAACTTGTCGCTCCACTGTTTTCAGCACCGCTTGCACTTCCCGTAGCATCAACCGTATGAGAACCCCCGCCCGAAGTCGTCGTTTTTTGTCTCGTGTAAATGTTTCCATCCGCATTCAAGTCTCCCCCAACCATTTGAGAACCAGTCGCCCCGCTTCCAACCAACACCATGTTCGGCTTGATATCCTTTCCGTTCACGTCTCCCGAAACATACCCCGCAATCGCGCTCGTGGAAATTCTTCCCGCCTTGTTCGTATCGGACACTTTTACATACCAAACATTTCCGTCGTTCTGGCGCACGTACACTTGCTTCATGTTCGCGTCAAACGCCACATAACTGGTTTGCCAGTTCGTGTCCGTTCCTCCTGCAACATATCCTGCAATGGCGGTAGTTGAAAGCCATCCTGCATTGTTTGCATCTGCAATCGTTACCTGCTTGACGCTCCCCACATTATTCGTATCCGAAATCTTTCGATACTGCGCATTAATATCCGAAGCACTCCCAACAGTTCCCGTCACTTTGCACGAAGAATTCGAATCGCATGTCGGCAACAAAGACCATTTAACCAAAACAACATTCGCATCCGACTGGCGGTAGTACTGCGCGTTGATGTCCGACGCTCCGCCAACCGTTCCCGTAATCTTGCACGAACTATTCGAATCGCACGTGGGAAGCGACAACCATTTCACCAACACAGAATTGGCATCCGATTGGCGATAGTACAAACCATTAAAGTCGGCATTCAACGCCAACAAAGTAATAGCCGAACCAGTTCCCAACTTTGCATTCCAAGTGGCAGCAGAAGAAATATTACCATCCGCCAACGCAACCGAAAAATTGGCGGTTCGCGAAACATTCAAATCCCGATACACGTTCAAATCCTGCGCCTTCAACAACACATTAAAATCCCAAGTCCCCGAAATGTTGTTGTTCTTTCGCGCAAAAGAAGCATTCGCATCAACATTCGAATCCAACGTCGTATCCGTTCGAGCGGCCGGAATCGAAGGAGGATCAGCAATGGCTTGGTACAACAACCTTCCCACATTATTCGAATCCGAAATTTTAATCCACGTATTGTTTCCGTCCGAAGAACTTGCAATTTTTCCCGTAATATTGCAAGAAGCATTTCCATCACACGAAGGAAGCAGGCTCCACTTCACCAAAACCGTATTCGCATCCGACTGCCGATAGTAGAACAAGTTCCCATCCGCCTGGCGAACATACAAGCCATTAAAATCCGAACCCAACACCCACTTCACAATACTGGTCGAATTGAGAACCCCATATACATTGTTAATGTCCGAAGCGCTTTGCACGGTTCCCAAAAAAGCACCATACAAGTTCCCACGCGCACGAATATTCTGCGCATTCAAATCGCCCGTAACATACAAATTCTGGTCGATGTTCACATCGCCATTCACCAAACCCGCGGCCTTGGCGCTTCCAACCAACAACTTTCCACCCACATTCAAATCATTAGAAAACTTGTTCGAAGCCGCAGAAAAAGTATTCACCGCATCAATGCGCGCGTAAAACAAATTTCCATCCGCGGTTTTGACAAAAATCGCGTTCGCGTCGCTCTGCTTGTAATACAACGCATTAATGTCTTGCGCTCCCGAAACGAATCCCGTAATGTGGCACAACGCATTGTTGTCGCACGTGGGAACCGAAGAAATCCACGGAGGATTGGCGATAACGGAATAGGACAATCGAGAAACATTGTTCGAGTCGGAAACTTTCAACAATACTAGGTTTGCATCCGACTGGCGATAGTACAGTCCATTGAAATCGGCGGAGAGCAGGAACGAAGTGACTGCGTCCACGCCCTTGCGCGCGTACAACGAGTTAAAGTCCGAGTTCAGCGCGAGCAACGTGATGGCCGAACCCGTTCCCAGTTTCGCGTTCCACACTGTAGCGCTGGCGATGTTGCCGTCCGCCAACGCGACCGAAAAATTGGCAGTCTTGGCAACATTCAAATCCCTGTAAACGTTCAAATCCTGCGCCTTCAACAACGAGTTGAAATCGTTGGTTCCGCTCCACGAAAGCGCCCGCGCAACAAAAGCCGCGCGTGCGTCCGCATTCGAATCCAACGTCGAATCCGTAAAGCTCGAAATCCATGGCGCGTTCGCAATAACCACATAGGACAGTCGCCCCGCATTGTTCGAATCCGAAACTTTGACAAACCACACATTCCCATCATTCTGCCGAACGTACACTGCCTTCAAATTCGCATCGAATGTTCCATACGAAGTCTGCCAGTTGGTGTCCGTGTACGAAGAAATCCAAGGCGCGCCCGCAATCGCCGCATAATTAATCCTTCCCGTGTTGTTCGTGTCCGAAATCTTCACCCACGTCAAATTCCCATCCAAAGAACTCGCAACACTCCCCGTAATCTTGCAAGAACTGTTATTGTCGCAAGACGAAAGCAGACTCCATTTGACCAAAACATTGTTCGCGTCCGACTGCCTGTAATATACCGCATTCAAATCAGGAAGAACAGGAATCGAAGGCGGGTTTGCAATCACAGAATAACTCAACCGCCCTGCGTTGTTTGAATCTGAAACCTTGACAAACCAAACATTACCATCCTCTTGCCGAACATACACTGCATTCAAATCCGGCAACGTCGGAATACTGGGCGGATTAGCAATCACAGAATAACTCAAACGACCCGCATTGTTGGAATCTGAAATTTTTACATACCAAACATTTCCGTCATTCTGTCGGACATACGCCTGCTTCATATTCGAATCAAACGCCGCATACGAGGTCTGCCAATTCGTGTCAGTAAAACTCGAAATCCAAGGCGCATTCGCAATAACCGTATACGACAAACGCCCCGCATTGTTAGAATCAAGCACTTTGACATACCACGCGTTTCCATCCACTTGCTTCACGTAAGATGCCCGCATGTTCGCATCAAACGTTCCAAAAGAAGTCTGCCAATTTGTGTCTGCCGAAACCCATGGCGCGTTGGCGATTACAGTAGAGGCCAATCGAGAAACATTGTTCGAATCTGACACTTTGACAAAAATCGCATTCGCATCAGACTGCTTGTAATACAATACATTGATGTCCTGCGCGCCAGAAACAAACCCTGTAATGTGGCACGCGGTGTTGCCATCGCACGTTCCGAAAGAAATTCCCGTCAACTGCGAGCCGTTTCCGAACAAGAAACCCCGCGCACGAATGTTCTGGCCGTTCAAATCTCCCACAATGTACAAGTTTTGGTCGGCGTTGATGTCGCCCGCAACCAAACCCGCAGCGGTCGCGCTGCCGAGCAACAGCTTTCCGCCGACGTTCACGTCAAGCGAGAACTTGTTCGACGTTGCGGAAAACGTGTTGACTGCGTTCACGCGCGCGTAGTACAAGTTTCCGTCGGATTGTTTGACGAAAACCGCGTTCGCGTCACTCTGCTTGTAGTACAAGGTGTTAATGTCCTGGGCTCCCGAAACAAAACCGGTGATATGGCACAAACCGTTGTTGTCGCACGTGGGAACGGAAGAAATCCAAGGCGCGTTGGCGATTACAGTAGAGGCCAATCGAGAAACATTGTTCGAATCTGACACTTTGACAAAAATCGCATTCGCATCAGACTGCTTGTAATAATACAAATTCCCGTCGGCAGATTTTACGAATACAGAATTGGCGTCGCTTTGAAGGTAGTAACGCAAGCGCAAATTGGCATCCAAAGTGCCGAACGAGGTCTGCCAGTTCGTATCGGCAGGTGCTGTCGTAATCCAAGGCGCGTTGGCGATTACGTTCGAGGATAAACGGCCCGCGTTGTTCGAGTCGGAAATTTTGACTAACGTGTTGTTCGCATCGCTCTGGCGGTAGTACAGGCCGTTAAAATCTCCCGTCAACAAAAACGAGGTTATTGGAGCAACGCCCAAGCGCGCGTACAAGGAATTGAAGTCCGAATTCAAATTGAGCAATGTAATCGCTCCGCCAGAACTGAGTTTGGCGTTCCACGTTGCCGCCGAAGCAATATTCCCGTCGGCCAAAGCGTTGGCAATGTTCAGCGTGGCGGTTGCGGGAAAATTCCACACTCCGGCAACAAAGCTTCCCGCCGAAATCGCCGCAATGGCCACTTTTCCCGCAGTACTAATAGCTGCCAAGTTTCCATCTGCAAGGGGAACGGAAAAATTGTTGGTCGAAGAAAACGTGTTGGCCGCGTTCACGCGCGCGTAGTACAAGTTTCCGTCGGATTGTTTGACGAAAACCGCGTTCGCATCAGACTGCTTGTAATAGTACAAGTTTCCGTCCGCGGATTTGACAAAGTTGCCATTCACGTCTGAAATTTTGGCAAACAGCGAATTGGCATCGCTTTGCTTGTAATAGTACAAGTTTCCGTCCGAACCACGCACGTAGGCGGAGGAAGGAAACGTGTTCAACGAATTGGAATCAAAAGCGTACGGTGCTGAAGCGAGTTTCAATCGCGGGCTCATTTCAGAATCGCTGGCCACTGTAATGCCCAACCAGTATTGTTGGTCAAAGTTGACGTCCAAAGAAGTGATTTCGCCCAAGAGGACGGAAAAAATTCCGTTACTGACGGTGACTGTATTGGCGCCCGAGCGGGTTTCGGTCCAAATTGCGGTTCCGCCACTCGAAGCAGTGTAGAGTTTGAACACCATGTCTACAGTTGTATTAATGTCGGTTCCGGAAGAGTTTTTCAAGCGGCCTTGAAAGTTCATCAAGCGCGGAGGCTCGGCGAAAACAGTCGAAGCAACCATGACAAGGCAGAACAAGACCGCGATTGCGAAAAAAAGCCGAAAGTTTGCCTTGTTTTTCAACTCTGACCCCATAAACTTCCCAAACCCTCTGGAATTGTTTCCAATACGAGGCCAAACTATAAAAGGAAATGGTTTTCCAACCGAAAAAAGGTTCGGAATGCGAATTTTTTGCGCACAATTTTTAAGGATGTTGAATTCTAGAGTGGTTTATAAAGGAAGAAAAGATTGTGATTGCATGGCCTTGTTGAGCGGAAATTCCGTCATCGAATTCGACCCCCGAAAAAAGGACAGCTTGCACGCGAAAGGATTCGGGGAAGTGCACGAGCGCAAACTCGTGCTGGACCTGTTCGAAGCAGTGTACTTGCTGGAGAAAGAGAACATTGAAATCGAGGACAAGAAAGGGAAAAAAATCGG
>JAZDMJ010000061.1:0-34628 GCA_043801115.1 Candidatus Iainarchaeum sp.
GCGCGCTATTCTACGCGCGTCCCTTGAAAGGGGGAGTCGCGCACTGCTTTTTCCAGTTCGTCCAAATTGGAATGGGATATAAAGCTGGCGCGCGTTTTCGAACGGCGGAGCAAAACCGCGGCAAAAACGTCCAACGGTTGCGCCGCACCTTCGCCCGAAAAGCAAACGTCCAACAAATCGTCGTGAGACGCGTGCTCCAAGAGTTTTTCCTTTTTCGCCTTTTTCGGCTTTCCAATAATTCCCTCGGCTTCCTGCACGACGCACAGTGAAGCGCCCAAGTATTCGGAAAGCAATGCGCCGAATGCTTGCGTGGAAAGCCCCGGCCATGAAAGAGCTAATACGGGAATTTTTCCCTTGTTCCATGCAAAGAAAACGTCCTGAAACTGGTAGACGGGCTCTTCAAAAGCAACAGGAAGCGCGCCAATCAAAGCTACGGCCGAGTTTTGGGAAGAGTGAAGTGCGCCCTCTTCCATCAGGGGCTTGGGCGCGTTGGAAGAACGCGCGACTTCGTGCAGTCCAGAAACAATGCTCTGCGCGCCGCACACCACTGCAATTTTGAAACCCGAAGCGTGCAAATTCTGAACGACGTCGGACAAGTGTCGAAGGTACTCGGCATCGGCTTGCGGGGCGGCGAAGGGATTGAAGTCCAATGCGATGACGACCGCGTTTCCCGAACTGGAAGTGGAATAACTGGAAGGTTCGGAGGGCTTGTTCGCGGCGTACTCTTGCACGAACGCGTCCGGATTCTCGAACAAGTTGCCGAACATAGGCATTTTTTAAGGCCTTGGAAGTATAAATGCATTATGATGGCTCAAACAGTTTGAGCAGTTTCGGCCCCTTCGGGCCGCTCTTTTTAGGGGTCACTATATGGCAAGCAATGCATTGAAAGAAGACGAAGCGGAAACCGCCCTGTTCAAGAAAAAAATCAAAAAACTGAAAGAGTTCAAAGGGCGCGGAACAGAACTCATCAGCTTGTATATTCCCCCCAATGCCGACCGCGGCTCGGTCATGGGGCAGTTGACGGAAGAAACCTCGCAGTCGGGAAACATCAAAAGCGCGACTACTCGAAAGAACGTGCAAGGCGCGCTGCGAAAAATTGCGAACTTTTTGAAACAAATCAACTTCCGCATTCCCCCAAAAGGAATGGTCGTGTTCGCGGGAAACATTTCCGCCAAAGAAGGCGTTTCGGATTTAAGATTGTTTACGGTTACGCCCCCGCAGGAATTGAAAGTCAAATTGTACTGGTGCGACTCCGCGTTTCATTTCGACCCTTTGGAAGAAATGTTGAAACCAACGGAAATTTACGGTCTTGTTGTAATTGACAAAAAAGAAGCCACGCTCGCCCTGCTGATAGGAAAAAGGTATGAAATTTTGGGCAAATTCACTTCGGGAGTTTTTGGAAAGTTCAAAGCAGGAGGACAGTGCGTGGCCGAAGATTCGCTCGTCATGCTCGAAAACGGGCGCATTGAAGAAATCCGAAACGTACAACTGCTCGACCGTCTGGCTTCGGTCGAAAAAGAAAGTTTGACGGAAAAAAAGGGAAAAGTGGTGGAAACGTTTTCGCGCGCTTCGCGCCAAGCGTTGCGCATTCGAACCAAAGAGCCGTTGCAGGAAATCGAAGTCACGCCCGAGCACCGCTTTTTCGTCGCGGGAGAAAACGGATTGGAAGAACGGTTTGCGGAAGACTTGAAAAAGGACGAAACTGTCCTGCTGTTGAAAAACGCGCGCGTGCAGGGAAAGAAAACTTCCAACGCGGAACAAGTGCAGGCCCAATGGCTGGGCTTTGTACTGGGAGACGGCTATTCTGAAAAATACCGCGTGCGCTGTTACGAGTCCGAAAAAGAGACCGCTCAAGCGTACTGCGCGCTGGCGGAACAAGTGTTCCCGGAAAGAGTGCACTGCCGCTGGGTGGACGCGAAAAAGTATTTCGAGCTTTCTTTTTACGGGCAGGAAAAAGTGCAAGCATTGTTGAAAGAGTTTCCCGAAGCGTTTCTCAAAACACCTCAAAAGCACATTCCCGT
The DNA here is from genome assembly GCA_043801115.1 of Candidatus Iainarchaeum sp. Taxonomy (GTDB): domain Archaea; phylum Iainarchaeota; class Iainarchaeia; order Iainarchaeales; family UBA10191; genus CAZHUN01. The sequence goes on from JAZDMJ010000061.1 coordinate 2,022, forward strand.
CCGCGTGCAAGAAATGGATGATGAAGGATTGGCCGCCTTCCTGCGCGGAGCGTACGACGCGGAAGGATACGTGCACTCGGGAAGGGTTTCCATCGCGGGCGCCAGCAAGCGGTTGATGCAGGAAACCCACTTGTGCCTGCTCCGCTACGGCATTATTTCCTCACTGGCTTCAAAAAAAGTGCGCCCCAACCCGAAAGTGTTGAACCCCAAACCCCAATGGGCGGTCGAAATCTCCGACTTTGAATCCTTGAAGCGCTTCCAAGAAAAAATCGGATTTTCAAATTCGCGCAAGGCCCGAACGCTTTCCAAAATTCTGGAACGGAGCAAGAAGTTCGAACGCGCCAACCAGGTTCCAATTTCGGGAAAATTCCTGCGCAAACTCGCCTACGACATGGAATTGAACACCGAGTCTTTCGAAACGCTTTCGACCAACTTTTTCCGCGGAGAACGCCTGATCGGCTTCAAAACCTTCAACGAGAAAGTGCTTCCCGTATTCTCTCGCAAAGCCGGAATTTTGCAAAAAAAGGGCGGAATTTTCGCTCAAAAAGCGCAACGCGTAATGAACATTTTGGAAGCGGTCTCTCGCTCGGATTTGGTGCAGGCGCGCATCCACTCCATTGAAACCATTTCCACTTCCAAAAAATTCTACGATTTGGCTATTAACGGGGAAGAAAATTTCATTGCCAATGGATTCTTTTTGCACAACTCCGCGCACCGCTTCGAACAACTGCGCGAAGAAGCGGAGAAAGAATTTTACAAGCGTATTTCGGAAAAAATGGCGGCCGCCTGGCTGCCCCTGCTCGAGAAATTGAAAGGCATTATTGTCGCGGGCCCGGGAGGAACCAAAATCGAGTTTTTGGAGCGCGAAGCATTGGACTACCGGCTCAAGGAAAAAGTGATTGGAACGCTCGACACGGGCTATACGGACGAGTCGGGCATTCGAGAAGTACTGCAAAAAAGCGGAGAATTGCTGAAGAACGCGGAAGTGACGAAAGAGCGCGAAATATTGGAAGAATTCATGACGCAAGTGGGAAAAGGAGCATTGGCCGCTTTCGGAGAAGAAGACGTCAACCAAGCGCTCGCGCTCGGAAAAGTGCGCACCCTGCTTCTTTCAGAAGCAATCGAATGGGAAGTCGTGCGACTGCAGTGCCAGGCATGCAACAACCTCGAAGACAAAGTCGTCAAAAATCCCTTATACTACAACCCGTCGCAGGAAAAGTGTTCCAAGTGCGCCAGTTCTCAAGTGGAAGTATTGGAAGAACTGGACTACATTGAGTGGATGACGGAAAAAGCGCACAACATTTCGGCCGGCGTGCGCGTCATTTCCGTGGAAATAGAAGAAGGAGACCAGTTCTACAGAAGCTTTTCCGGAATCGGGGCGCTGCTGCGCTACAAATAACATGACTGACTATTACACTAAAACTCCGGGGACGGGTGGAAGGATTCGCCAGCGCGTTTCCGACTTTGCCGTCGAAGAAATCGCTCCGAATGGAAGCGCGTGCGAAGTGAAGGCGTTTTCGGACAAGGAAAAAACCGAACTGGAACACGAGTGGCCGGAAAATACGGAAAACAGGGAACACTTGATTGTGGAAATGGAAAAATTCGGCTACGACACCCACTCCGCATTGAAACAAATCGCGCGCTCTCTGAGATGCTCCCCGAAGCGGATGGGATTCGCGGGACTCAAGGACAAAAGAGCCATTACGTGCCAGCGCGTTTCCATCTGGAATCCCGACTTGGAAAGAGTGAAAACATTCCGCTCGCGCTATCTGGATTTGCGCTTTCTGGAATGGTCGGACGAGCGCATTGAACTGGGGGATTTGAAGGGAAACCGGTTTCGCATTGTAATTAGAGGGATTGAATTGGACGAAAAAGAGACGCGCAAGAGATTGGAAGCGTGCGCGGAAGAAATGAAGGAAGGAATTCCGAATTTTTTCGGCGAACAGCGCTTTGGCGGATTGAGACAAGTAACGCACGTTGTGGGAAAACTTTTTTTGCAGGGAAAAACCAAAGAAGCCGTCATGGCCTATCTTTCGGTGGAAGAGCCAAGAGAAGGGGAAGAAGTGTGCGCGGCGCGAAAACTGGCCAGAGCGGAAAAGTTTGCCGAAGCATTGCACTTGATGCCCTACAAGTTCAAGTTCGAACGGATTCTGCTCCAGCACTTGGAACAAAACCCGAACGATTTCGCGGGCGCGTTCCAAAAACTGCCCAAAAGTTTGCGCTATTTATTTACGCACGCCGTGCAAAGCCACTTGTACAACGAGATTTTGAAAGAACGCCTGAAAAGGGGATTCGGGTTGAATGCAGTGGAAGGGGACGTAGTAGAAGACGGCGTTCCCACCATTCCCCTGTTCGGGTTTGAAAGCAAATTCTCGAAAGGAGTCGCGGGCGAAATCGAAAAAATGGTTTTGGAAAGGGAAGGAGTTTCGCTGAAAGAGTTTCAAGTGCGCGAGCTCGCGGAAATGAGCTCGAAAGGAAGTAGAAAGAGGATTGTATTGAAGGCGGAAAATTTGGAGATTGGAGAGATTGGAAGAGACGAGTACAATGAAGGGAAAATCAAGGCCGCAGTTTCATTCGAACTGGAAAAGGGAAACTACGCCACTACTGTGCTGGACGAGTTGTTGAAAGTTTCAGCGTAGCGCGGCTTCAATCTGCGTTTTGGACTGGAAGCTGGAGAGTGTATTTTTTTCGTCGATGACGAGCGAGGGAAGTGTTTGCACATTATACCGCAAGGCAATCGCGTCGATTAGGCTCAGCTGGATGTTGCGCTCGACGGCGAACACCCAAATGTTTTTGTCGGAGTTTCGCACGTCTTCCAGAGCAATGAGCTGGGCGCCGCATTCCATGCATTTGCCGGGCTCGTTCGTGTAAAAGTACAAAATCGTGTGAATATTGGAACTGGAACACTGGGTTTTCAAATTAATGATGTAGAGCCACAATTCAATGTTGCGCAGGGTATAATCCTGCTTGATTTTCAACAAATTGGGATCGTTATAGTTTTGCACTTTTTCAAGCGAGTAAACCCGGTCTCCCATTGCGTTGGCCTGATCTGCGAGTGATTGCAATAGCGGGGAGAAGGAAGCACAAAAATTTTCCTGTCCTTTGAAGGTTTGAAAGAACAGCAATGCAGAGCGCCCTTCGGAAAAATCGCGCTCCAAATCCTGAATCTGGGCGCTGGCCGAGTCGATGCGCAAATTGTAAAACAACACTGTAACCGTCAGGCCGATGAGAAACGCGGCGATTGCTACAAGTAAGACGCGGGAATACATGCTACCACTTCTTGGGCGCTCCGCGGAGTTCGTTGTATAACGCATAATACCATATGGCGCCCGTAAACATGCCCCAATAGAAGATGAAAACAAACAAAAAGGGAATGTGGCGCACTTTGACCCTTTCCTTGGCAATGGAAATGCACACGCGCATGTAAATGAGGACAAAAGCTAGTACTGTTAGCAGGAAAATGTTTTGCACCGTGAACAAGTCCATCCAGCTGAACGAACTGCCCATAAAGAGTTCGGGGCGAAGGCCTCCCAGCAAGTAAGAGCCGTACGCTTGCGAGGCGAAAGAAATTGCTCCGCGCGCGAAAATGGCGAGCAAGTTGAGCAGGAACAGCAAAACGAATATTGCATTGATGACAAACAGAAAGGGGAAGATGAACATGCCGAAGTCGCCGTATTTTTTGTTGAAAAACAAGTGAAAGTATTTTTTCGTCACGTGCATTCCCCCGCGGTACCATCGCAAACGCTGGCGGTACACGTCGTAAAAGCTCGGAGGAACCTTGGTCGACACTTCCGCGTTCAGCGAGTGCTGAATCACATATCCTTTTTCCAGAATATGAAAAGCGACTTCGATGTCTTCCGTCAACGCGCTCTCGTCGAACCCGCCCACTTCTTCCAATACTTTTTTTCGAAAAATGCTCAACGGGCCGGGCGTAACGTACAACGCGTTCAGCAGGGAGTGGGATTTGCGCAAAAAATTGGCCGTCATGTACTCGTACTTTTGGATTTTCTGCGCCCACGTTTTGGTTTCCGCCACAAAATGCGAAGAGCTGACGGCGGCCACTTTTGGATTCTCGTCAAAATAGCCCATCACGTACATGAGCGCGTCCGGAGAAGCGAAAGAATCGTCGTCCATGGTTGCAATAAAATCGTGCTTGACTTTGCGCAGGCCGAAATTCAGCGCGCTCGCCTTTCCCCCATTCGACTTGGAATACACTCGAATTCCTTTCACACTCTTGGCCCATTCGGCCGTATCGTCCGAACTGCCGTCGTCGACGACGACAATGTCGAAAGGTTTGGACGGCCAATTCAGCGCACGAACCGCTTCCAAAGTTTGGATGATATTTTTTCCGGTGTTGAATGCGGGAACGATGAAAGAAAGTTTTGGAAAACTTTTCGGAATCGGATCCTTTCTCAAGCGCCCGCGAAAATCGTAGTAGAGAAGCAAGTAGAAGGTGGAGAGGAAGATGAAAAAGAATCCCGCTCCCAAGAACAGGATGTCCCAAAAATCCAAATACAAGGCCATATTGTAGAGAGAAGGGGAAAAAGGGTGTTTAAAGCTTTCACAGGCCCCCGCCTTGAACATACTTGGAATATGCGGCATTGATGGAAGCCAGAACAGTTTCCGCATCCGCGTACATGGCTTTGAGCATGACAAAGGAAGCATTGGGAGAGTCGGAAGCGGTTTTGGGAAAAATGCGGGCGGAATGGGCATCCAAAACGACTTTGGGCTGTTGCAGGGAAGAGTCGGGATAGTGCAAGAAAATGATTTGATTGGAAGTGTTTTCGAGTACTGCTTGGCATTCTTCCAGCGAAATGGCCCTGTTCACGTACTTGTTCGCGTCATTGGTCTGGCACGCGGTCGGGTTTCCTTCCGCATCCAGCATGCGGACGATCAAGTGCACGTTTTTTCCCTGAGCAGTTAAAACTTCCGTCCACAAAATCATGGCCTGCCCCAATTGGGGATTGGAAGCATTTCCCTGCACGAAGTCCATGGAAATGACAAAATTGGGCGAAGAAACAAAGCGCCCTTTCAACAATTCCGCGGGCGCTTGCACGTTGGAAGCGAACAATACTCCTCCTTCCGCGCTTTCAAACGCGAATTTTTGCGCGGGCTGCCAGAGAAAGGAAACCGCGACGAGTAGTACAGCAACAAATACGGCGATTCCGAAAACCCATTCCCACGGAATTTCTTTTTTCGAAGGCGCTTGTTTGCTTCCCGCTTCGAACACTCTTCCCGCCATGCAAATAATGCGCGGAAAAAGCGTTAAAATACGGATGTGTTGGGAAAAATAAAAAAAAGAAAAAAATAAGGGGAAAAAATTCCCCTTATTTATTCGAATGCACTCAAGGCTGCGATGAGCTCAGTTGCCGCTGTTCCCGTATCGGCTGCCGTATATCCTGCTACCAGGATATCGCCGGCCGTGTCGGAAACCTGCACTGGAGCGACGTCGCCTGCTTGGGCCAACAAGTCCGCGATTCCGGCAATATCCGCAGACAATCGGTTGACAAAGTGTCCGCCGACCAAGATGTTTGGAGCAGCCGGAGCTGCCGTGTCCACGTAGATTTTGCCTTTGCTCGAGACGACTCTCTCTTTGACAGTCGTGCTCGAACTTGTTGCCGCGGGCAACGTTATCTGCGTTCCGTCCGAGGCGGTTACAATCTCGCCGGGCTTTCCCGTCAAGACTTCGCCTGTCGAAGTTTTCGCAGCTCCTTTTCCAACTACGTTGATGATGATGTATTCTTTGTTCTGCGGCAACGAAAGCGTGACGGATTCGTCAGTTTCGTTGAGCACGAACTTTCCACCCACATCCGTGTAGCCGCCTTTCATGTAGCTCGTGTTCGTTCCCGACGTCAAGTTGTACGCCGGGGCTGGAACAATGGCCACATCGTAGGAGTACGTGGAGAGATTGTTGTTCGTGAAAGGTCCAATCAGTCCACCGTCGCCTGCATCCAGCCAGATATTGGCATCGAGCAAAGTAGTCGTCGACGGATCGTCGATTTGGAAGTTGGCAACCATGTAGTTGTTGTCTCCCGTACTTCGCACGTTTCCAATCGCGTCATACCAGTACGACGTGTCTGGCTCGAAGTAGTTCTTGTCGATTCCCGTGGTTTCGGTTGTATCCGTTCCCTTGAAAATCAACATCTTCGTGTACTCTAAGGCGATGTTTTGGTCGTCCAAGAGCACCCAGATTCTGTTCGCATTGCTGTCGTACTTGACCACGTAGACGTAATTGGCGTCTGCGTTTCCAGGCAGCGACAGGTTCTTCGGCTGAGCGGTTCCCGCATTATTCATGTCCCAAACTTTGTTGTTGTTCAGGTAGATGGTTGTTCCACCATAATGATCGCTGCTGGCAACGCTCGTTCTGCGGAAGTTGACGTTGGCATCGACAGCGTAGACTGATGCGCTTGTCGCGGCATCGTATCCGACGCGTCGGTAGGTGACATTATCGGCGACAATCACATCGTCGGCGTTCGTATCCAAGAACTGTTGGGATGCTCCGCCGTTGATGTCGATGTTGTCTCCGAGAGCGACATTGCTCGAAGTATGCCGAACCCAGGTTCTTCCATTGATATAGTTCGTATTGGAGTCTACAAAGACCCTGAAGTTGACATCGCGCGTGACTCCGCTCGAGTCTACGTTGGTTTCGTAGTAGATTTCGCCAGAGCCTGTCTTGCTGTCAAAGGCGAAAGAGCTTCCGCTGTTGGCAGCTGGCAGGGCGATGGCCATGGGCAACGTGTGCTCGTTGCTCGAAGCGTCTCGGAAATTGATTTTTCCGATGGCTCGAGAATCTTCGGAGAAGGAAACCCCTTTTCCGTCGTTCTTTCCCAAGGTCACTGATGTTCTGGATTCTTTTGCTTCAAAACCGGCAAAGTCGATTTCGAAAAAGTCCTTTCCAGCCGTTCCGTCAGCCAAGGCTTGTCCAAAGATGGCTGCCGCGCCTGTTTTTCCAGTCAAAGACTGGCCGGCCGTGGTTGGATAGACTGCGCCGTTTCCAGAACCTACGTCCCAATACTCGCTCGAATTGCGGACTTGGATTTTCGTGAACTTGTTACTCGAAGAAGTCAAATACGCCTTGTAGGGCTTGCTTCCCGAAGTACTGGTCGAATCGTACGGATAGCCGTTGGAATTATAGATTTCAACAGTATTCGTTCCGATCGTTACCTTGACAGTTCCGCTAGATCCGTCCGAGTTGGCGACGATGTTGTCAATATAGACGTTCGAAGACAACGCTTCGTTGCTCGAGCTGTCCACAAAGACAGTGTTCACGTTGTCGGCCACGCTGACAATGCGCGAATCAACAACGTTTCCTTCGTCGTCCAACAGCGACATATTGGCTTGATAGGTCGCGCTGTCCGAACTTTTGACGACTCCGTCAATGCGGATCGACATGGCTTTTCCCGCATACGCGTTCTTTCCAGTCAATCCCGTAATCGAGTCTCCGGACGTATAGGCGACCGAAGCGCTGGACTTGACGAGTTTCACGTATGGAGTCGCGCCGCTAAAGTCGGCAACACTCAAGTCGTACGTACTGCCGAACCAGGGCAAAGTAGCCTTGTCCGAGCTGTTCGTGTCCGAGTAGAGGTTGTTGGCTCTGTTCAGCTGGATTCCCGAGCCGAGATTGACTTCGTACACCAATCCATCGCTTTGGATTAAGGCGGCCAAGTCTCTCACGTCTGGAGACTGGCTGAACTTTGCATCCACTGTTGCACTGACTTTTTCTTGGACAGTGATGGATGTATTGCTTCCGCCGATTTTCTCCGTAACGGATTCGTTGTACAGCGTCGACAATTGCGCGTCTGTCAACACGTTTCCGTCCGACGTTAACTCGTTTTGTCCGCTGGCGGAATTCAAGTACATTTTGTACTCTTTTGCACCCGTAGAATAGGTGGTTTTTCCACCATACGTGATGCTGATATTGCCGTTCGCATCTGTTCCTGCAACCGTTGTTTCAACGACTGCATTGTCGGCCAGGGCTTTGGCAATATTGCCCGCCCAGACGACATCAGATATGTCGGCTGCTGACCCGTATACGATGTTGACGAGCGGAGCTCCATCGGAGCCGTACACGTCAGACTTCGCAAGGGCTGCTGCGGCCATTGGAGCTAATGCAGTTCCAACGAGCGCTGCACCGGCTGCGATAGCAGCCAGTTTTTTCACAGTTAGTTGTTTCATGCTTATATGCACCTCGCATTTTCTGCTAGTGAATCAAGACTGAAACCTTGTTGCATGCGATGCACCGCAGACATGAAAGCGGCGCACTCGCGCATGGGAAGGCTCGAACTATACAAGGCACGGGCCCTTTATATATGGTTTCGATTTGGAAAGGCAAGAATTGGCCTCCTTTTTAAAAAAGACGGTCAATTTAAGGCTATTCCCGAACCCCGTTAAGGCAAAGGACGAAACCGAGAATGTACCAAATTTTACGCTCATAAAACAAAATTGCCGCCTCGTCCGGCAGCAGACCGGCCGACTTTCAGTCGGCCTTAGTCCACTTTGTACATTTCGTGATAGAATTTTTCCAAGTCCGCTTTGGACATCATGCGCGCAATATACTCCGTGTAGCCGTGCACCATTGAACTCCATTGCACTAATCCGTCCTGCAAATCGTCCAATGCAATTTCCCACTTGTCCGGCTTTAACACTTCCAAACTAATGGGGCCGTAAAAGAAAAGCAACTTTGTTAACGCACGAAAGTCTTTCACGCTCAACGTAATCGTCAAATAACTGGACGCAAAATCGTCCACTTGAACAATTTCAGCGGTTTTTACGTCATATAGCGTAAAATCGCGGTCTTTTTCCAAGGATTCCCGGATCGAAGCCATTTCTTTCTTCAACAAGTCTTCTTCGACGGCGCGAATTTCAATCACAACTTCTAATTGGAGTTTGAAATGGTCTTTTTCCGCAATCGCTTTGCGCTCGGCCAGTGCTTGGGAGATTTCTTTTTTCAACACATAGCGCGTCGGAAAACCGTCCGACTTGTCAATGAGTTCCAGTTTCAACAAGTCTCTTACCATGTTCTGCAACTGCCCCATCGGAATGGACAACTCTTTCTCCAATTCCTCCAATGATTTGCCCTTGTTTTGAATGGCCGCACACACGCGCTTTTGAGAAGCGGACAAACGGAGGTTTTGCGTCAAACTCATGCAATATGTAGGGAAAAGAAATGGTTTTAAAACCACAAACTGGCCCAAAAAGGGCATGAACCCCCTGCTATTGGCCGCGGACGTCAACGCTTCGGGCGCCCTCTCCGCCATTCAAGGCAACTACGGCTGGCTGCTCGGCGCCGTCATTTTGATTGTCATCGCCATTGTGCTCTTCTACGTTCTCAAAAACATACTCGTGAATTCCGTACTGGGGCTCATTGCGTGGGCGGTATTGTTCTACCTTTTCCAGCTCAAACTCAATTTCTGGCTCTCGCTCATTGTTTCGGCACTCTTTGGATTGGTTGGAATCGGAGTACTGCTCGTATTGAAATTTTTCGGCATTCCCGTTTGACTGGAAGAAAAAGAACCTAGAACGAAATGCGCCTTCAATTTCTAAACATACTGCCAGTAGCCGTTTTTGCCCCGCCGTTGCACAAGATTTCCATTCATGTCCAAAATGTGCGTTTCTCGAAATTTATATGGTTTTCCTGCATCTCTCTCTTGCAGGGATCTTTCGCCCTCGCGCCGGATAATTCCTGGACCATCCGCCAGCTTATATCCTTTCCAGGATACAACAACTTCTTTCTCTGTAGTGATTCCATTTGGACCGCGAAGTTTTACCACTTCGGGCTTTGAAACAACTTCAACCTCGTGTATGACTCGATAAAGCAGTTCTTTCGACAGCCTCTGCGCCCGCACAATAACCGCCCTGCGCTTGATTGGTTTCTTTCGCGGAATTGATACGTATTTTCTCTTCGGCTTCAATGGCATAGTCAGACTAGCCACTTTCCCCTATAAAATGGTTTTCCTCGAAATAAAAGCCGAAGATTCGGTTTTCCCGCAAGCCCATTAAAGCGAATCGGTTTTGGAATTGAACATGCCCGAGTTCGACTGCGACTTGCAATTGCACGGCTGTTACGCTTCGGGCGTTTCCAAGCATTTGAGCATTCCATCGCTCGCGCAAAACGCGCAATTGAAAGGACTGGATGTTTTAGTCACCGCGGACATTCAGCACGCGAAATGGTTCCAGCACGTGAAAGAAAACTTGAAAGAAACCTCGAACGGAATTTTCCAGGACGAGCGCGAGCAGGCCTACTTTATTGTCGGAACCGAAGTCGAATCGCAGGACCGCGCACACCACTTGGCCTACTTTCCGGACTTGCCCAGCGCGCAAATTTTCCGAAAAGAAGTCGAAGGAAAGGGAATTCTGGACTGCGTCATGTGCGGCCGACCGAAACTGCACATGATGCCCGAAGCCATTGCGCAAGCCGTCGAAAAGGCGGGCGGAATTTTCGGCCCCTCGCACGCGTTCACCCCTTATTTCGGAGTGTACGCGCACTTCGACTCTGCCAAAAAAGCATACGGGGAAATGGGAGAAAAAATTGCATTTTTGGAATTGGGGCTCTCCGCGGACTCCGAACTCGCGGACCAGATTGCGGAAAACAATTCCTATGTGTTTTTGAGTTCGAGCGACGCGCACAGCGCGTGGCCTCATCGATTGGGTAGAGAATTCAACCGCATGGAAATGAAAGAGCCGAGTTTTAAAGAGTTGAAAAAATCCATTGAAGGAAAAAAAATGGTTTTCAACGCGGGATTGAATCCGCGCGAGGGAAAATATCACCTCACCGCGTGCAACGCCTGCTATACCCATTACACGTATGCGGACGCGCTCAAACTCGGAATGAAGTGCAGAAAGTGCGGCTCTCCGATTAAACGCGGAGTGAAGGACCGGATTCTGGAACTGTCCGGCCCCGACGCAAAACCTCCTTCCTGGCGCGCGCCCTACAAGCACCTGCTCCCCCTCGCCGAAATCATCCAGTTGCGCTACGAAGTGCAGTCTCCCACTTCTTCGAGCGTGCAGGAAAAATGGAAACAGTTCGTGAACGCGTTCGAAAACGAAATCTCCGTACTGCTGGACGTTCCGCTGGAAGAACTGGAAAAGACGGACGCAGAAATTGCGCGCCACATTCAATTGTTCCGCGAGGACAAAGTATTGTACGTTGCGGGAGGCGGGGGAAATTATGGAAAGCCCTTGTTCATTTTCGACGACGCGGAGCGCGAAAAGAAAAAAAGGGAAATCGAAGCCGAAGAAACGGGATTGCGCGGGCAGAAGAGCTTGGGAGAATTTTAGCGCACGTAGCTGGGCTTTTCGTTGTCCAGTTCCTGCTGGGACTTCAACTGCTTGTTCAGGTTTTCAAAGGCTTGCTGGACTTTTTTCGCTTCCTTTTCCACCGCGTCCAGGGAAACTTTGAACTTGAATCTCTGCACGAGCAATTCCAATAATTTTTTGGCCGCGCCGTGGTCTCCATAGAAAAGTTGCGCGTTCGTTTCACCCATCAAGCAAGCGCCCTGCAATCCGTTCTCTTTTCCGATTCCCAAAATCATCCCCGCCGCGCCCGAAATCAGTCCCTCTTCCGAATTAAAAACCACATTCTTCTGCCCTTTGAACGAGTCGAGGAATTTTTTCGAAGTCGCGGCAATGACAATGGAAGGCTCTTTTTCCAAGCGCTTGTTGCGAACGTCGATTCCCGCCAGACAGTATAGTTCGGAAATTCCCGCCTGCTTGCAAAAAGAGACAATGGAAGCGGCAAACTCATAATGCTCCGCGCCGAACGGAGACTGGAAGTCGAGCGCGGGCTGGACGGGACCTGCGAGAAAAAAACAGTTTCTCTTGTTCACTTTCGCGTAAAAAATTTCGTCCTTAATCAATTCCACAATCGAATTCTGCGAGCGCACGCTGGGAGGAAAAGAATCGCTCCACACTTCGGCGACTTTTTCCGCTTTGAGTTGGGAAACCAAATGGTCGATGGCGATTTTTCCCACCAATCCAATGCCGGGCAGGCCGGAAAACAATACTGCGTTCTTGCACTTTTTTTTGGACAAAATTTTGATGGCCGTCATTTTCCCGCCTCTAACTTGTGATAGGAGAAAGCGCCCGCTTCTCCCTTCATGGACTGTTCGACGGCGAGCGCGGCCGCATTCAATCCCTTTTCCGCGCGCTTGAAATCTTTCGCCTTAATCCACACATTGTACTTTCCGCTTCCCGCGTACAAAATTTCAACCTCTCCTTCTTTCACGCTCTTCTGCGCCTGCTTGAGCGCGTTTTTGACTATTTCCATTCCGTTCGAAGCGGTCGAGTGCAACTCGAAAACGCCCTGCACTTGCTTGACGGCGGCCGTCATTTTCGCGAGAACGAATTCCTTCAACGGCTTCCTGTACTTGGCGTCAATCAATTCCAGCGCCTGCTCGTTGGAAGACGCTTCCTGGAATCCTTCCTGCACGGAGCCGTACTTTTCCTGGAAGGGAACCGCCACTTTCTCCCACACCAACTCAAAAGGCTCTTTGACTTCTTTCGCAACTTGTTCCAAGAGTTTTTGCAATCGGATGCTCTGCTTCCACGAAGTAATGCGCGCGCGCTGGTCGGAAGGATTGACTTTCGTAAACGAAACGTCCACTTGCCTTTTTTCGCGGTCCAAATTTGTAACCTTTCCCGCGCGCACCTGCCCTTCTTTGGCAAAAGAGTGGATGTTTTTCACCCACGAACTGGCCACTTGCGAAATGTGAACAAATCCCTGCACTCCCGAATATTCCAGCAATTCGACGAATACGCCGTACTCCAATACTTTGGAAACGCGGCAGACAACGACTTCTCCCGGAGACGGCCACTCGGTCATGCACCAAAAAGGGTTCAAAAGCGTTTTAAAAGGGCGGTCTGGCCAAAGCAAACGAGTTAATCCATTTCTTCCAATTCCACGACTTGTTTGGAGAGCAAGAGTTTGGCCACTTTGTAGGGCAGTTGGATTTTTTCGCCCTCTTTGAAAGGACCGTACTCTTTCAAGTCCGTTCCCACAAAAGAAGGCGTTTCTTTCAAAACTTTCACCTGCAAAGAGGCGAGCTCTTTTCCCGAAGAAGTCTTTGGAGAATCGTGGTTGAACAACTGCTCGCACAACTGCTGGTGCTTGGAAATGGACTGACACAGCGAGCGATACAATTCTTTTTCGGGCAGGGCCATTCGCTCTTCGCTTTGCTCTCCCGTCCGGCAAGAGAGCAGTGCGAGGCTCAACAGTTTTTTCTGCCGAACGCCGAACCATTCTTCGACCATTTTGCGCAAATTCGCAAAGTCTTTCCCCTTCCCGTGCTCCAAGTCCTTCAACGAGTCCAAGTAAGATTTTTTCTCTTTTTGAATAAATTCGTTCAGCGCGTTGTAAAAGTCTTCGGGCACTTCCACGAGTTTGGTCGTTGCCTTTTCCAATCTGTACACGCGCAAAATTTCGTCATAGTCGAGCATGTTACTTCACTTTTCCAATCCATTCCAGCAATTTCGGGTCAACGTCAATCTGAATTCCATACGTTTGTTCGGCCCAATCGGCAGTTGCGAAATCTTTTCGAAGGACTCTTATCCTTGCATCTTTCAAAGTCGGCAATTCATCGCACTCTTTCATTTCTTCCAAAGTCAAATTGATTCGCGATTCCATGAAGGATTTCAGTTGCTCTTTCGGAATCAATCGTATTTGCGGAATAGTGCTCTGCGTGGGGTCTTTGAAGTCAATGCCCAGTTTTGTGCCAGAATATTTTTCAAATTGGTTCAAAAACCCGCCCGGCGAACCGCCAATCAGCAGTTCTTCTTCAGCCGACATAAAATTGGCTGGAATAATTTTTCCCGCAACATAATACTTTGCAAACCTTCCGGGCTTGAACGGCTCGTGTTTCAGCCCCCTTTTCCGAATTTCTTGTTCGATTTGAAAAATTCTTTGCTTCCACGCCAATGCTTTCTTTCCCTCTTTTTGAATTTTCCACTGCTTGTACTTTCCTTTCTCCTGGCCAGGCTTTTGCTGTTTCAGCTTCTTTTTCGCTTTCCACTGCTTGGTGGAAATAATTCTTTTTTGCGGCATTATTTCACTTCCGCGCTTCCCCGCGCGAGCAGGTACACGGCCACGGCCTCGGGCAGTTCGAGGATTTCGTTTTCAAACGGTCCCCACCATTGGCCGGCGAGGAAAAATTTGGGAGTCTTGGAAACTGCAAGCTTTACAGTCGATTGAGTAGAAAAACCAATCGCTTGGCTCAACGGGTCGAACGAGGCCAGCTGTTCCAAAGGAACGATTTTGGCAACGAGCCCCGTGCCCCCGTGCAGTGTTTCCGGACAGCGGACGATTTTGGCAATATCAATCGAGGTTTGGCGGTCGATGGGAAGGAATTGAGGACGCATCACGTGCTCGAACAAGGACTTCCAAAAAGCGGGATGGTTTTTTTTCGACAGCCAGGGAAAGCGTTTTCCCGACTTCAAGTCGGAAAGGATTCTCTCTCTTTCTTCCAGCCATTTTCCGCACTCTTTCGAGCGCGAGCCCGAAATTCCCGCAAGCGAGTCGGCGTCCGCCTTTCGCAACAATTCGTCCAACGCGCTCCACGCCTTCTTTCCCCACCCTTTGGACTGTTGAGGGGAAAGAGCAAGCACGTTTTCCATTTCAATTCCCTGCCCCATCAAAAAATTGACCAGCTCCACGCGCGCGGAATGGGGAAATTGTTGGACGGAAGAAGAACGAACGTGCACGTGAAAGCCCTTCGCTCCCGAATAATTGACGGAAAAATCCTGAAAAGAGAAAGTATCTCGGAGCACGTCGACCAGTTTCATTACTTGCTCCTTGACTGCTTTCATGCACTCGGGGCAAACCCATTCTTCGACCAGGGTTTTGGAGCTGCAAGAAGTACAGTGCTGCACGTTTCCCTTTCCTTCTGCGGCGCACTGGGGGCAACGCCAGAAATTGTGGCCCTGCTGGCAGTCCAACTTGAAGTCATCAACATCAAACTCGTACACCAAGTCCGCTCCCTGCAATCCTTTTTCGCTCATAGGCTGGGCTTCGGGAAAGCGATAGTACGCCGAACTGTAAGAGAGGTAGAATGGAACTTCTTCGCGCAAAAAAGCGTTCAATTCATTGTAGTTTCGAAAAGCCAAATGCCGGTCGGCAATCTTTCGCTTGAACACCCCAAAGCCGAACTCGCGCTTCTCCACCGCAGGAGGCTGTTCCACTCTATGCTGTTCGTAAAAGTTTCGAAACTTTTCGACCAAAAATTGTTCGGATTTGTTTTCAATCATGCGCTTTTCCCCTTGTACAAATTCCGCTTGTACATTTGCCGTGGAGTCTTGATTCCCGGGCACAGCGCGCCGTTTTGAATGCACAAATTGTACGAGCGCATCGTATCACAGTTCGCGGGCGTATACTTTTTCGCAACGAGGGAATCAACTTGATAGCGCGCGACTCGCTCGTTCCAGTTGGGCGTCCGCTTGAACAATTGGACGATCTGCTCTTTCGGCATTCCGAGCGCGTTGAAAAAGGCGGAAATGTTGAAGCGCGCGGAATGGTTCACGTTTTCCCCCTTCAACAATTGCTCGTAAATGTGGGCAAAGCAGGGCGGGAGCGCGGAGAGTTCGAGCTTTCCCTTCAAAAAACTCTCGGCCGCCTGCTGCTGTTTTTGGAAAATGGAAGAAGCGAGCAAGGCCGCGGCCTGCTTCAATTCAATTGGAGGTTTGGGAATGGAAATAGGAAGGGAAGCGCGCACGCGCTGTTTGATGGCGTCCTTCAAAAACTGCAACAATTCTTCCTTGTTCAGGAAAACTTTCCCTCCTTCAACTCTCGCGTTGACGAGCTTCAAGTAGGGCAGGCCGTGCGGGGCCTGCAAAAAATCGTTCAACGAAATGCGCGCCCAAAACGGCTTTTCGGCGAGGAAAATTGGAATTCCCAACTCTTGGCATAAGTCCAGCGCTTTTTCCGAATTCTGCTCCAAATACTCAAACGCGTTTTCCGAAACCTGCTCGGCAAACCGTTCGAACATGGACTGGTTTTTCATGAGCGAGAGCAAAATTTTGGCCACGGGAAACGCCAACACTTCCCTTTCCAAAGTCTCCTCGTGCTGTTGAACATTCAACCAAAAGTTGTCCCCCTTTCCAACGCTTTCGACAATCTGCACGGCGCGTTGGACGAGCGGGAAAGGAATATCATCTAGAGAAAACTTTGCCCCTTTGACGACGCGCTCGGCCTGTTGCGAAAAGGGAAACGCCTGTGCCTCTTTCAGCTCCGCTAACCCCATGAATAGAACGGGAAAACAAGCAAATAAGAAAGTTTGCCAGCCAGAGTTCCGCTCGTTAAAAAGAACGCGAAGCAAGTGCCATTGAGCATAGCGACCCGATTCGAGCAATGCTCGAATGGGCCCATTCGCCAACAGGCGAATTGGGAGATGGCACGCGGACCAGGCCTACGCAATGGCCTACAGAATCATGTGCGCGAGGTGGAATTCGAGCGAGCAGTCGTTCATTTTGTAGGAAACTTTCATGGGCGCGTCGCTCTTGAACTCTAAAGTGACCAAAGTTTCAGGGTCGACGTCTTTGACCATGTTTTGCAAAAAATTCAAACTGTACTTGGAAACGACTTCAGAGTCCGACTTGGACAAAATATTCGCCGTTTCCTTCGCGACGGTTTTGAGCGTTCCCTGCGAGCCGCGCGCTTCCATCCAAAACTGGTTTCCCTTGACGGAAATGACGACCGAACTTCCGAACAAGGCCGCGTCTTTCAGCGCCTCTTTCAGCGCGCGCGCGGGAATGGAAAGTTTGACGTCAAACTTTGTCACGGGAATCTGCACTTCGTCTTCTTGAATGTCCAGCAAGGGCAAGCGAAAAGCGCGGTTCATTTCCCCTTCCAACTCGACCAGCATTTCCGAATCGCTGATGTCCATTTTGAGCTTGTCGTTCGGGAGGGCTCTGCCCACAATTCTGTTCATTTCGACCAAATCAATGCCTACCAAAGAGGGCTCGATGTCGTACTTGTCAAATGCTCCCTTTGGCATGGAAAAATTGACGAGAACGATTTGAGAGGGATCGATGGCTTTGAAGGATAATCCAGTGGAAGAGAATCGGAAGTTTCCTTCGGCAATGAAAGAGGCGATGGCGTTCACGCTCTTTTGGAACGCGCCCACTTTTTTCAATTCAATCATGCAACCCTCTAACTCCAGTGTAATGAAAGGGGACAAGGCTTTATTTGGCTTTCGCCAAATCTTTTTTCGCCGGCCTTTTTCCAAAAGGCCGTTATTTGGTTTTTGGTTTGGCCGCGACCTTGGCGGGCGGTTCTGTAAAAACGAGCAGGGCCCAAAACGGCTTGTCGACTTTTTCGACCTTTCCGTTGTCCGAATCAATGACGGCCTGGACGGAAATTTCAACGGGCAGAATTCCCAACAGTTTTCCCTTTTCCTTGCCTTCCACGTCGTACTTGACTTTTTCTTCTTTCGTTTTCTCGTCCGTTTCAATGCGGAGTTTCATCTTGTCGACTTGCAAATTCTTTTCCGCCCTTTTCAGCAATCCTTTCGCCTTGTCGGGAAGGGTTTTGACTTCCTTCTTGTGCTTTCCCAGTTTGAGCTTTTTGCCCGGATTTTCCACGTTCCCGCCATCGGACGCGTCCTTATCTTCTTCAACGGTTACGGTTTCTTCCGTCGTCGCCGTCGAGTCTTCCGCGATTTCCACATTCTCGTCCGGAGCGGGGGGAACCGTAATCGTCACTTCGTTCTCGTCCATGGAAAGCTCGACTTCGGTCGCGGTTTCGTCGTCCGAAGGCTGGACGTCAATAATAATGGTTTCATCCGCGGGAATTTCGGAAGGCGTTCCATTCTCGTCCAGCACGATTGTAAATTCCTGCGACACTTCCATGACAACGCCATCAATCACTTCGCACGCTCCGTCCACCAAGCGAAAGCCGGAAGAACAAAGAGGAGTGTATTTTTCATCCGGTCCGGAAACGGCTTCGGGCGGAAGCTCGGATTCGGGAATTTTTCCCACACAGTCCGGACAACGGTAGCATTCATCCGCCCCGCAAACGTCGTCGTTCTGGCACAAAAAGCAAGAGCCCGAAGAGCACGAAAGCTCTACCTTCGAACACGTTCCTTCCAAGCAGCGGTATTGGACCAAACAAGAGTGGTTGGACGAATAGCCGGACGGAAGACACTCCGAATCTTTCGAACAAGACTGGCCCGCGCCCGCGGCCAGCGCGAGCAACGCAAAGGCCAGCAGGGCCGGCAAAACCCAGAACAGCCTCTCCGAACGCATGCAATGTAAAAGATTCTAACCTATAAAAGGGTTTGGGCTTTTTCAACCTTCAATGCGCGGCGCCAAAAAATACGTCAAGCGAGCGGAGCCGATGGAATACGAGAGCTTCAAAGGATGGTTGGATTTGAGGCAGAGGGCAATTTTGTCCGCCGAAGAAGCCCCTTTCAAAATGTCCTGCAAATAATCCAAGGGAAACATGGAATTGGCTTCCTTTTTCGCCTCCAAAGAATGGACAATGCCTTCCTTTTTGGAAACCGAATAATTCCAGTCGCCCTTCGAAGAAGACGCTTTCATGAAAAAATTGCTCGAGTCTACCCCAAGAGAAATGTGCGAAGAAACCAATGCGGCATCTTTGAGCGCGTCCTGCACTGCGCCCGCCGTTATTTCAATTTCGGCGTCGAACTCGAGCTTGGGCGAGGGGAGTTCTTGCTGTGAAACGTCCAGCAGGGGAACGGCAAACGAACGCTTCGAGTTTCCCGCAAATTCCACGTTCAATCTTCCGTTCGCCTCGTCCAGTTCGAGCGAAAGGGAGTCAGAGTTCTTCGCGCGCGCCATCACTTGCGACAAATAGTCCAAATCCAGTCCAATCTTCGAAAGGGCTTCGACTTCGAAAGTCTTGAACGCTTTCTTTTCAAGGGAAAAATCGACCATGGAAATCTGCGAAGGATCGGTCGCTTTCAGTTTCACTCCCGTTTCGTCAATCACGAACTCGGCCTCGTCTATTAAGGCGGAAATGGCGTCCACCATTCTCTTGAACTCCGAAGCGTTTTCCAGCACGAGTTTCATTTGAACACCTTTTCTTCCGCAGAACGCAATTTTTCGAACAGTATGGGATCGACTTGAAAGGACTGCGCGAATTCCATGTCAATGCACATGGAACCGTTCTCCCAGAACGGCCTTCCCACAATCCGAACATTTCCCTGCACGGAAACGCTTTTCAACGCTTCTCCCACCGCCTTGCAACTTCCCGAAACGTCTTCCAACAGTGCCTGCCCCTTTTCACGGTCCAGTTTTGAAAGTTTTCCGTTCAGCGCGACGAATTCAAAGTCTTCCAAAACATCCGCAATCAAACACTCGACTGCGGGAGAACGCTTGAACGAGGGCATGCACCAACAAGGCGGGAAAGAGTATAAAATGCGCACTAATTGACTTGGTTGAAAAACGCCTGTTTTGGCGCGGGTTTGAAGTTCGGAAGCCAATTATCCGATTATTTTCCGTAAATTTCGATTATGCTGGTTCAGCAATTTCACGGCATCGCCATATTGAATTTTCTTTTTTACCATCACGATTGCCGCCATGCAATCGCCGTCCGCATTTCTCAACGCGTCTCCGGCTTTTTCCTCGTCCATCCCGCAAATGCACATAATATTGGATACGGCTCTAGCTTGTGTCTTTTCATTTGAATTTGTTTTTAACGCGACCATATACCCGTCATACACGCGACCCAACGCAATCATGGCAATGCTGGTCAACTCGTCCAAAACCATTTTTTGGGCAGTTCCGGGAGTCCACCGGGTCGAACCGACAATTAACGGCGGATTCACATCCACTGAAATGTCAACGTCGGCAATCTTGCCCAACTCGCACCCGGGGTTTGTTGTAACCACAATCGTGAACGCGCCTTTTTCCTTGGCCGCCTGCAATGCGCCGATTACATACGGTGTCCGGCCGGACGCCGCCAATCCAACCA
Organism: Candidatus Iainarchaeum sp.; assembly: GCA_043801115.1. Classification (GTDB taxonomy): domain Archaea; phylum Iainarchaeota; class Iainarchaeia; order Iainarchaeales; family UBA10191; genus CAZHUN01. Next base: position 21,943 of record JAZDMJ010000061.1, read on the forward strand.
CAACATCGTGTTTTTTGATTATTTTATTCAGTTGAGAATGCCCCGCGTCAAAACTGTCTTCGGCTCCTTCCTTTGCCGAAAGAAACGCGCTCTCTCCTCCGGCAATAAAACTTTGAATCATGAGCGCGTCCGTGCTAAAAGTCGGAGGACATTCGGCCGATTGCAGTATGCCAAGCCTTCCGCTGGTTCCCGAACCGACAAAATAAAGCGTGTTTCCCTTTTGCAGAGCGACAACAATCAACTCTGTCCCTGCCGCAATTTTTTCCTTCAAACAATCGAGCTTTTCGACAAGACCGTGGTGCTCCACATGAACCAAGTCAATTATTTCCCTAATGGACTTTCCGTCGATTCCTTTCGAATTGGAATTATATTTTTCCGTTTTGATCTGGCGTAGCTTGTTTACGTCCATACTTAAAAACAAAGCCAATTGCTTGAAAAAATGACTCTTTTTTCAGCAGATTCCCTGAAAATTGGCAGGCAGTTTGTGCGTCCGAATCAGCGAAACCAAGTCATCTACTAACCAGAGTTTGACGCATCCGACGAGGGGAATTTTGAAGGGAGCGAACTGGACTTTTCCCTGCAATTGTTCCTGCGAAACCGCGAACGGAGTAATGCACGCTTTTTCCGTCAAAATCTTGACCTGGCCGTTGGCCAGGGGAAGCACTTGCACGCTGCCGCAGTCCTGGTCGAACGTGGTGTTGTAAACCGAATCTCCCTTCGTGAGCAAAAACGTTCCATCCGTTGCATTCAATTTCGCAATCGCGCGGTGGATGATTTGTTCTCCGAGCAGGGGAGAATTGTACACAATAATATCGCCCGTGGTTTGAATGGGAACGGACTGGTTGTTTTCAAACGAAATGGACTCGATTTGGTTGTCCGCGTAGTGTGGAGTGAGAAAATTGGAAATTACTGCGTTCGTGAGCGGAGCATTGACGTCCACTTCGGGCGCGCTGACTTCGGAAGTTTGAATGCCGTGCAGGAATACGACGTCTCCTCTATAGAGAACGGGTTCCATGGAGCCCGAAACGACAATGACCATGGGAGAAGAAGTCTGCCACGCGAGAGAGAGAATGGTGTAAAGGACAAACGCGACGAGAAAGGCGAATACCAAATAAATCAAGTCATAGCCCGCTTCCTGCCACTTGCTTTTCTTGTTTCGAGGCCAAACTTTTTCCAAAACCATGTCCAAATATGTGAAAGGGTCAAACCACTTTAAAGGTTCGAAAATGGATTTTTTCTTCATGCCTTACTTGCCCGCTTTTTTGAACGCTTTTCCCAATTCCTGCAAGTCCTCGTCCAATTCTTCGGCGGCCTGCACGAGCGCCTTTTTCGCGTCCTTGGATTTTGTCCGAACCACGAATTGCGAGTCCAAGTCCATGGGATGCCGTTGCGTGTACGCGGCGAAGGAAACGTCCGGGTTTTCCAACAACTTGCTCTTCAACAGCGCGGGAAACGTGTGCCGTTCTCCCTTGATTTTAAACTCCAGCAGATTTTTTTCCTCTTTCAATACTTCCAGTTCCATCACGCTTCACCTTCCACTATTTTGGCCATTTTTCTCTTTTCCAAGCTCCCGCAATCGGGGCACTTCAAATTTCCGTCCAGTTCTTCCAAGGGAAAGCGGCAGTTCGAACAGTATGCTTTCAGCACTCCCATGGAAGGATCGGAAGTCGAAAGCTCGACTCCGTAATGACTGACTTCGACGACTTTCGCTTTCACCAAGTCCCCGATTTTGAACAAATCGTCCAAAGTTTTCACGTACATGGGAGAAGCGCGCGAAATCATGATCGAAGCCGAGCGCTGCAAAATCTTGCGCGGAACCCCGCTCTTTTCCGCATTGATAATTTCGACGACGACCATATTCTCTTTCACAATGGAAACCTTTCCCACCACATTCGAGCCAATGTCGATTGGAATGACGGGCTTGGAAACTTTTTGCACGTTCACTTCGTGGTTTTGCTCGTCAAATTCTGAAATTCCAACTGCTTGGGAAAACACCCTCCCGTCTTCGTCCACGTAGGCGTTCTTTCCCGGCATGTACTCTTCTTCCACTCCCAGAAACTGTCCGGGAAAAACGAGAGAATCCTTTTGCTTCACGAATTCACAACCTTTAAATGCTTCTTACTTCTTACAATACAACAAGAAAAAGCCACCAAAAGGGCTTTAAAAGGAAAGGGAAAAACCATGGTCCTCGAAAACCTGTTCCAACTGCAAACCGTACGAAAGCATCCCGTCTTCATTTTATTGCAAAGCTTCGCCATTTCTTCCATTGCCATTTGGATTGCCTTCGCCATTTTTCCCTCTTCCGCCTCCATTGCCTCGCTTGCCCTAACCACCATCGGACTCGTTCCCATCATCCAAAGTTTGCTGCAAAAGGAAGAGGAAGAAGAAGTCAAGAGCAAAAAATCCACGCAAGGGTTTTTCCGACGCCACTTCGACTTGCTGCAAATCTTCGGATGGTTTTTCATCGGACTCTCCCTCTCGTACACGTTCTGGTTCCTCGTACTCCCCGACACCACTTCCACGCAATGCATTGGAAGCTTTTGCGCGGACATTCCCACCAAGGGAAAAGTGTTCGGAGAACAATTGAACACCTTAAATTCCATTCGCGGGGCTTTTACGGCATGGAACGTGCAAACCGCGTGCGCGCAGGGAAGCACGCTTTCTTGCACGGAGTACATTTTCACGAACAACGCCGTCGTCCTCGGCCTCGCCATCATCTTGAGCTTTTTGCTCGGAGCGGGCGCTATTTTTCTATTGGCGTGGAACGCTTCCGTATTGGGCGTACTATTCGGCCAAATCGGAAGCGCGGCCAAAGGAGTGGGACTGCACGCCGTTCTGGGAAGCATTATCATCGACGCGGTTGGAAGAAGCAGCTGGGCCTTGCTCGAAATCGGAGGCTACTTTCTAGGCGTCATTGCCGGCGGAATCATTTCCGCTTCCATCGCACATGGAGATGTTGGAACGCCCGAGTTCGACCAGATTGTGAAAGACGTCATCCTGTTGATTGCCGTCGCCTTCATCCTCGTGCTGGCCGGAGCCTACGTGGAAAGCTTGTGCATTTCCAAAGTCGTGTGCGGGTGAAAACCGTGCTCAAACAATGGCAACAAGCGACCTGTTTTTTCGCAAAAAAACCGCGCTTCCAAAAGCAAGGCAAATATTCGCCCACTCTACTGAAGACGCCATTGTCCGCGCCATCAAGTTCCGGGGAAAAAACTGCATCGTGCGCGTTCCCAAAATCCGCTATACCCTGTCCTTGAACCGCAAGACGAAAAAAGTCGCGCAAAAAGAGTTTCAAAAACAATCCGTCTTTCACGCCTTGTATCCCGAAAACTCGCTCAACCCGTTGGGAATTGCAGAAGTCGAAATTGACGGAAAAAGAATGTGGGGAAGCGTGTCCGAAATCGGTTCCCCGCGCGACCCCCGGGACGCCCGTGTTTTTGGAAATCGTCTCCAACAGCAAAACGCGCGCGCTTCGGTTTTTGAAAACGCTTCAAATCGGGGAAAAAGAAAAAAAATCCAAACGGGAACTGATTGAAAAACTCAAAGTCGACGAACACCACATCGAACCTTAAAAAAAATTCAGCGCTTTCGCTTCCGCTTTCTCGCTTTGCGGCGCGGGGCGGGGCCGCGAACAATCCGCTTCAACGCTGGAGCGTATTTGTGCATCAATCCTTCCAGTTCTCCGCCGTGCACGCCCCCCGAAACCGCCTTGGCCAAATTGGAAAGTTCGAGCGGGAAAATATATTTCGTGCTCGGGGATTCTCCGAGTTTCGAAAGCGCTTGAACGTAATAATACGCGAGCGCCTTGTCGCTCAAATGTTCGGCCGCTTCGCGGACCGCATCAATCTCCGCCTCTTGCGCTTTGGCGCCTTCCATTCTCGCGAGCTTTTTCTGCTCGGCCGCTTTTTGCTCGGAGAACGCATCCGAAATCTGCTTGGGAACGGTCAAGTGCTTGATTTCGACGGCTTCGACGGAAACGCCCCACGACTGCGTAATCTGCTCCAACTTGATTTTGACGTCCTGGTTCAGCTTTACGATGTCAGAAATCAATTCCGTCAAGGTCAATTCGCCCGCCGAATCGCGGATATTGGCGATGACGAACTGTTCGGCCGCAATCTTGTAGTCGTCGATTTCGATTACAGAACGCTTGACGCTTTCCGGGTCTTTTTTGACAAACAAGTAAATGATGGCGTCGATTTCGACCAATACTTTGTCTTTGGTAATCACTCCTTGCGGTTTGACGTCGATGGTTTGCGTGCGCAAGTCCACGATTTTAGAGCTTTGAATCACGGGCCAAACCAAAGTCCAGCCGGGCCCTCCCACGCGCGAAAACCTTCCAAACAAGAAAATGACTGCGCGCTCGTACTCTTTCAACGTGAGCAGAAAATCGTAGCGCGAAACGAGCGCCAACAGCAAAACCAGAATGATTCCGACAATGCCCAAAAAGGCGAAGTTTCCGATAATGTCCTTGTACAGCAAAACCGCGCCAATGATGACGATGACCAGAGCTAGTACCAGCAAAAAAATCATCTGCTTGACTTTGTACGACTCCCAATGACCCAATCGCTTCGTCATAACCATTCTTTTTTGCAAACACTTAAAATCCCCTTATCCCATGTAGTATTTAAAGGTGGAAAAAGAAGTGACCGACATCAAAAGCGTGCTCGTCGTTTGCGTGGACCGGGACGACGACTTTGGACGAAAAGCGGGCATTGAAGGGCCCGTCATCGGCAAAAAAGAAGTATTGAATGCCGCGGCCAAACTGGCGTTGGCCGACCCGGAAGACTCGGACTCGAACACGGCATTCGCGGCCGCCAAAAAACTCGAAGAAGCGAAAAAAGTGTATGCAAACGCGGAAGTGTGTTTGCTGACGGGAAAGGGAAAATTCGGAACCGAAAGCGACAAACGAATTTTCGAACAATTGGAAACGGTTTGGAAAAAATTTCCCGCGGACGGAATTATTTTAGTTACTGATGGAGCGGAAGACGACCAAGTAATCCCTTTACTGCAAAACCGCGCGCCCATTGTGGGAAAAGAAACCGTGTACGTGAAACAGGCCAAAGAAGTCGAAGGCGCATACTATGCGGTGAAAGAAGCGCTCAAAGATCCTGTCATTTCCAAAATCGCTTTCGGAATTCCCGGAATCATTCTATTGCTCATTTTCGCGCTTCCCAGTTTCGGCATTCAAATCCTCGTCGGAGTCATCGGCGTATTTCTCGTGCTGTACGGTTTTGGAATTTGGGACAAAATCGCCAACATCGTGAAAACGATTTCCAAAAGCATCACCGAACAGCGCAGTTCGCTGTTCTTCTACTTGGCCGCATTGTTCGGATTCGCCTTTGCCGTCGTCAATTCGTACTTGTTCTACACGCAGACGGAAACCATTGAAATCGTCTCCCGCTCGCTCAACATTGCCATGAACTTCATCTTCGTATTTGTTATTGCAGCGGAATTCTACGTGCTGGGAAAAGCAGTGGATGTAGTGCACTTCAAGCGCGCGTTCCTGCTACGAAAGTACTTGCTCATGTTTGTTTCGTTCATCCTCATTTACTTTATCCTAGACTCGGCCAAGCGGGTGTTTTTGGGCGAAAGCGATTTGTTGTACTTTTTCCTCATCATCATCGCGTGCTTTGGAATATTCTACGCGGCGTACGCGGCTTCCAAAGTGTTCGACGTGCGAAAAAAGATTACAAAATTATTGATTGGATTGCCCGTCTACAGCAAGGCCGGAGAATGGATTGGAAAAGTTTCGGACGCGGACAGGGACAAGCAATCCATTGAATACACTCCGCTGAAGGGCAAGGAAAACGTGAAAGCCAAAAAAGGCGAATTCTCCTTCTTGGAAGGAAAAATACAGCTGACCGCCTGAATCGCAATTCGACTGGAAAGAGTGATGGAATGAAATACCGCGTTTTGGGAAAAACCAAATTGAAAGTGTCCGAAATCGGGTGCGGAACGTGGCAGATTGCAGATGACCCGAACTGCCGGGTCGGAGCCAACCTCGAAGAAAGCACGAAGTCGTTGTACGATTTTGTCGAACGGGGCGGAAATTTCATCGACACGGCGTGGGTGTACGGGTTTGACGAGAAAAATCCGGAAAGGCATCCGTCCGAAGAGCTGATTGGAAAATTTTTGAAAGAGTCCGGATGCCGGGAAGAAGTCATTTTGGCGACGAAAATCGCGCCCAAAAACTTTCGATGGCCCGCACTGGAAGGCGTTCCGATTTCCGAAGTGTTTCCGAATGAACATATTGAAAAAAGCGTGAACGACTCGCTGAAAAGTTTGGGCGTCGATTCCATTGATTTGGTCCAGTTCCACGTCTGGCAGGACGACTTTGCGAAAGAAGAAGGATGGAAGGAAACCATTCAAAAAATTTCGGACGAGGGAAAAGTGAAAAACTGGGGAATTTCCATCAACGATTACCAGCCCTCCAACTGTCTCCGAACCCTCGACACGGGGCTCTTTTCGACCATCCAGTTCATTTTCAATATTTTTCACCAAAAGCCGACCGAACAATTGCTTCCTTACGCGCGAAAAAACAATATTGGACTGATTGCGCGCGTTCCCTTGGACGAGGGAGGGCTTTCGGGAAAAATGACCGAACAAACCGTCTTTGCGGAAGGAGATTTCAGACGAAAATACTTTGCCGGAGAACGGCTTCAAGAACTCGCACGAAGAACGGGCGAGCTGAAAAAACTGCTCGGCCCTGAAGCGCAAACGCTTCCCGAACTCGCGCTACGGTACATTCTTTCCTTTGACGAAGTTTCAACCACGATTCCCGGAATGCGAAAACCTGAATACGTCGAACAGAATACGGCCGTTTCGGACGGAAGAAAACTTTCTCCCGCTTTGCTGAAAGAACTCGAAAAGCATACATGGGAGCGAAACTTTTACTCGTTCTGAAATTCAAGCGAAAGAAAGTTATAACGCGAGCCCCTTCTATTTTGCGCATGAAGTACGAATTTTCTCCCGAGTGGACGCAGAAGTGCAAAGAGATTGCGCAAAAACTGGAATTGGACTTTATCGATTTGGAGCGCGTTTCTGTCGTCAAATCGCGCGGAACAAAGACGCGGAGGACGATTGCGCGCATTCACACGATTGGAAAAGTCATCCAGTTGGGAATGAACCAGAAGCCGTTCTACGTCATCGAACTCATTTGCGAACAATTCGACAAGGAAAGCGAGGAAGAAAAAACCAAAACCCTGATTCACGAATTGATGCACATTCCGCACTCGTTCGGCGGAGGGTTCCGCGGACACAAAAACTACGTGAACGCGCGCAGCGTGCAAGAACAGTATGAAAAACTGAAACGCTGATTAGCGCCGTTTGCTGCAACTTCCAAAAATAGAACCCAAAAGTCCACCAAAAAAGACCTTCAAACGCTGTTTTAAAAATTTTTTACACAAATTTTCTTTTATGGACGACTCCATCTTTGTTCGGTTTTTCGGCGGGTCGCCGTTCATCCGAATCGTGGACGTTTTCATCGACAACATCAGTTCGGATTTTTCCAAAAAGCAAGTCCAAGAACTGGCCGGCATCAGCAAGGCCGCGCTGTTCCGACACTGGAACAAAATCGAAGAATTGAAGCTGGTCCGAACCACGCGAATTTTCGGAAAAACGAAATTCTATGCTCTAGATACAAAAAGCCCCGTCGTGAAAAAATTATTCCCGCTCGATTGGGCGCTCGCCGAAGCCGCCGCGCCCAAAACGAAACGAAAAATCGCTGCAATGGCGCGTTAGTATTTATTATCCGAAATTGTACACGCCGTCTTCTTCCGCGCTAAAAGTTTGGCCGCCCGTGACAAAGTTGATGTCCAACCAAAGCGCATCGTTTTTTTCGATTGTAAAATTTGGGTCGAATTCCAGGCGGACTTTCGACCCCATGAAACCGTAACTGTCTTTGGTAACAGGCACATTCTGCCATTGCGCGACAATTTGGTCTTTCACGTAATTATAGCTCGAATCGGTTGTCCGCGAATAAGCAGTCGCATTGACAACACCTTCCGCCTTTACAAGATTATCGGCGCGGTCTTTTGGTTCTAGGGTCACTTCAATCCCGTCCGGAGCCGCATCCGCATCCCAGCTCTTGATTTCAGCCAAAAAAAGTTGAAGCGTGGCAACAGTTGTTTGGTTATTAGAAGCGGACAAGTTCGAATTTGCAGGCGCGGCGGAATTAGTGTCTCCTGAATAAGCCGGCTCACCCGTACAACCAAAAAGAAACACCGCAGCCAAAATCAACGAAATAATGAGTAGTTTTTTCATTTTTGATTCCTATTGCACCTGTAATGTTTGCAACGTGCTACGAAACATATATAAATCTTCTACGCTTGCTCTACTCTTTGCTTTATTTGGCCAGCCTGCCCTCCATTCATGGACTGGGAAAGCCAAGGATTCATCCGAAGCAGCAAAAACAGGACTCAAATTCTCAAAGCGATCAAAGCGGGGCCGATGACAGTTACGGAACTGGCCAAAAAAGTGAACAACCACCGGAGCACTATCAGCCAGCAACTGCTCCGCCTCGAAAAAGAAGGATTCGTAAAATGCCTGACTCCAAAAAGGACCAATTACAGAATTTACGGAATAACCAAGAAAGGAAAATCTGTTCAACTTTGAACAAAACTTAAATTCGCGGCGTCGGCTTGATGAACGAGCCCAGATTGATTTTCATCAATTTTTTCAGCGAGAGCAATAATGGATTCTTTTCGTGCCCTTTCACTAATGCAATGTCGAGCACGTCCGAAATGGTTTTGGCGCCCGAAATTTTGATTTTTCCCTGCTCGTACTCGGGCAGCACAATGTCTTCCAGATTCGAAAAGGGAACAATGACTTCTTTGAATCCTGCTTGAATGGCGGCGGAAACTTTTGCACTCACGCCGCCCACGGGCAACACTTCTCCGCGAACGGAAAGGCTTCCAGTCATCGCGACGTCCTGCCGGACGGGAATGTGCTCCAACGCGGAAATGACGGCCGTTGCTACTGTATTGGACGCGCTGTCTCCTTCCACTCCCTCATAGGTTTGCAAAAACTGGATGTGAATGTCGTACTGCGACAAGTCTTTTCCGGAAATCTTTTTCACCAAAGCGGAAACGTTCTGCACGGCCTCTTTCGCGATTTCTCCCAATTTTCCCGTCGCGATGATTTTTCCTTCATCCTTGGAAGAAGCGGGAGCCACTTCGGCTTCAATGGGCAAAATCATGCCCGCGTCTCCGTCCGCGGAAACGGCCAAGCCGTTCACTCTTCCGACGGCATTTCCCTTGGACAAAAATACTTCATAGTCTTTGCGCGAGTCGAGCATTTTGGAAACCATTTGCTGTTCCAAAGTCCGCGCGTTCCTCTTCGCGTCGTACACGTCTTCGGCCAGCACGAGAGAATGGTTTTTCTCTTTCGCAATGTCTCCCGCCGCGCGCACCAAACCGCCCAAATCGCGGAGCTTGAGCGTCAGCCTGTTCTTTCGGTTTGCCCTTCTGCGCGCTTCGAACAAAACGCTTTCCACTGCTTCGCGCGAAAAGTGGGGAATTTTTCCGTCCTTTCGCACTTCCTGCGCCACGAACTGGAAAATCTTGTCCCTGTTTTCCGCAGTATCGGGCATGTCCACGTTCATGTACACTTCATACCCATAACCGCGAATTCGAGAGCGGAGGGCAGGGTGCACTTTTTCCAAATCCTGATAGTTTCCAGAAGCGACGAGCACGAAATCGCACGGAACGGGATCGGTTCGCGTAGTGGCTCCCGAACTCATTTCGCTCTGGCCCGTAATCGCGTACTTTTTCTCCTGCATGGCCGTGAGCAATTCCTGTTGCGAGCGCGGAGAGAGCGTTGAAATTTCGTCCAAAAACAATACTCCACCGTTCGCGCGGTGAATCATTCCGGGTTCTACTCTCAAATGCGCAGGAGTTCCAAGGCCGCCGGAATTGGAAATCAAAATGTCTTCCACGAAAATATTGCCGGTTTCGGTGGTAACATTGTACACGTGGCCTTGAAAGGCGCGCTTGGAGGTGCGGGCGGAAGAAGGACTTGTTTTGAATTTGTCCATGACAAAAGCAAGCATTGAAACGGTTAAAATACTATGGCGCGAAAGAAGGAGCGGCGGGGCGAAATGGAATGGTTTTGGCCGCCAACGCGGCTCGCGCTTTCGCCACTTCACTTTCCAGTTTTTTCTTCTTGTTCCGCGCATACCGCAAGGAAAACGCTTTGTCGAACCGGAAAACATTATCCAGATTGCATCGAAAAAATATTCGGAACGGACAGCTGGTTTTTCCATCCTTTCGCAACACGGAAAGGCCATTGTCTTTTCGCGTGTAAGGTGTCGTTTGAATGCTGGCTTTTTTCGACAATTGCTTCAATTCTTCCAAAAAGTTTCGGTGCGATTCTTCGATTTCAACATTCTTGGAAAGGCTCAGGCTGAAATTTTTGAAATAGTCCGTGGAATGGGGAGAAACTGCAAAACGCGGAACCGCGATTTCAGAAGCGAACAGTCCGTCCAGGAAAGAGATTGCGAATCTGGGTCGGAGAGAAAACAGAAATGGGGGAAGTACATAACGTGTGATGATTTTGTCCCCGACCGGCGCGCCCAGCGCGGCGAAAAAGCGGATGACGGCGCGGTCGTAACAGCGCAAATTGTACGAGTGCCCGTATTCTCCCCCCTCCACTATATCCGTCTTTCCGCGGGCGAACGGAAACACTTCCAGCAAGTCGGAAAGCCACAAATCGATGTCGCGCTTGTCCGAAGAAATGAACGCGACGCCATTCAATCTGCAGTCGATTCCGCCGTCGCCGAACAGTACACCCAGCATATTTAACACGAGCGGAGCGCGCTTGTGTGAAGAAGTGAAGGGAAGCAATCCCGCGCTTTCCAGTTTCTGCACGGCCTTCAATGCGAGCGGAACCGCCTTCTTTTTCCCTTTCGTGTGCCACCATCTCGTTCTTCCCATAGGAACACCCAACAGTTTGGCGCAGCGCTTGTAACCAAACGAGGGATTTTCAGAAACGAGTTTTTGGTATTCGCCATACTTTTGGCACGAAAACCGTTCGTTCTCGGAATACGTGTCAATAACTGCTTGCGCGTCCACGAGCACGAGTTCTCCCTCTGCAAGAATTTGTTCTCCGCGCTTTAAAGCGCTCGCAGGCGAGTTTTCCGGTCGAACATTTTCCAAATTTTGAGGAAACAAGCCGAACCACCTCCAACAGTTTTCGGAATTTTTTCCGAAGACGTTCGCGCGCGGGAGGCATTAAACCTTTAGGCGCGAGCCGACCTGCAAGGCAGGGAAAGGTTTAAGCCGAACCGCCGCGCAAGTCGAAGGAAAAAAATTCTGAGAGGAGGCGGAAAGGGTTGCGACAAAAAATCGTGAAAGTATTTTTTCAAATAATTCATAAAATTATAGCAATGTTTTTATACTTTCAAAATTAGTTTTTGATATGGAAAAAATTAGTCGAGAATAGTACATGTGTTCTGAAATGGAACATGACAAAAACAATCGCGAAATTTCAAAAAACCCGGCTTTTGGAAATGTTCTTGAAACCGAGTTGGACTATTTTAGATGGCGAATAAATGAACAAGAATTTCTGGGCCTTTTTTGGCTTGATAACTTTGCCCTAGAACAAGTAGATTGTATTGATATCATTACAAACCAAACAAGACAACTAAGCAAAATAGTTCAGTTTCTCAGTCACCCTGCGCTTTTAGAAGAAAAACACCAAAAATATTTGGACGAGTTTTTCGAAGAGCGAGAAATACCCGCACACAAAAACCGCTTGTTCACTACTGAACTTGAAAAAGGAAAGGTTGTAATCCGGGATGGCTTGCATCGGACGGGTAGCATCTGCAAAAAGTTAGCATTTGGGAAACTTGTTGAGCTTCCAATAATTTATCTCGCAAGAAAAAAAGAACTGTGATTGTTTAAAAATACTGTCAATTTTTTTGCAAGCGGCCGTTAACCGCCTCAAATGTTGCCGCGTCTTGGTCATGGTTCAAACTTTCAAAGTCTTTCTGATAACAAGCGTTTCGCAAGCTACAAACAACAAAAATCGGATGATTGACGTCTTTTAGAGAATTTTCAAGTCTGACCTGTAAAGTCCAGCTATCGCTCCGGCTTACGTTTGGCGAAGTAGAATGAAACAAAGAAAAATAGTGTTTGTTTGAATCTAGGTCAAACGAGCATGCATCTGAAAGGCTATCTCCGAGAATTTGGTTTTCAAACGTCGTTTCAACCCTTTTGTAGGCACAAGTTACAACCGCATAACGAGTTAGGTAAGCCCCGTACTTGTCTTGGAGTTCTGCCCACAGTCGCGCTTGGGTTTCACAATCGTTCAGGTGGCCAGCTTTCCACGAAGGGTTGGAGCAAGACTCAAAATCAGCTCCGTTGTGCTGAGCCAAGTCCATTTGGTCCGCAAAGCCCTTGATTTCGCTGACTTGTGAATTGGTAAGTGGAAAAGGAGTAACGCAGTTGCTGTCATAATCGAATTGGGCTGGGCAGTTACTGTACCACAAATATGTGCAGTCATTGTCTTGTGGATTCAAAAGGCAATGTACGGACCAAGGGTATTGTAAAACATCAAATTGAACGCTTTCCAATGTAATTTCAAAACCATTTTTGGTTATGGTTCTACTTTGGGAATCAATGCTTGAATTTCCATCCTGAATACCAAGCGCAGCGTCATTTTCATCCATTGGTGTTTGGGTAGCTGAG
>JAZDMJ010000065.1:0-2820 GCA_043801115.1 Candidatus Iainarchaeum sp.
AATATCCTTTTCTAGCGGCGATAGAGTCTTTTGTAAAAGGAGAAGTAATCCTATTCCTGGCAACCAAAAAATAAAATGCCAATACTGACAAAAACCAGCCAAATGCGTTTAGAAGTTAACCGCATGACTGAACAAGCAAGACGGTTTTATTTAAACCTTCTGACCAAAAAGAAAAAATTAGTTAAAGACCTTCGCAAGCTCGATTTTGACCAAGCGAACGAGCTTGTCTCCGGGCGAAATTTGTTCGGCCGGCTTTTTTTTCGCAAATCCAGAAACAAACACATTGTGTTCAGGCGTGAGAACCACTTTGGATTTTCCCGTATCCACTTCCACCACGTCTCCTTTGAACGGTCGGCGGTTCATGGAAAAAACACGCGACTTCACAACCTCGTTCTTTTCATTGACACCCAACGCGAAAACCGTTTCATCCCAAGGCAGTACCATGGCTTCATAACCGTTGGTGTGCGATTCAACCAGCTGCGGATACTTTCTGACCAACTTGTTCCACAATTGTTCGAAGGAAATTTCCTGCCAAACTCCGTTTCTCTCAACGACGAATTTCATTTCGTCAATTGACGATTGTAGCGGATCATGTCTCACGTCTCCGAGCAGACTTCCGGCGCGCGCGCCCGTGGCTTCCAAAAACGGAGCGCTTTTTTTGCCCGAATTGTCAATCAATAATTTGGGAATTGGATTGCCCCCGCGCACGCGCACTTGAGAGCCGAGCGCGAGCCCGACCATCATAATGCCGCCCAGCAGTAAAAGCGCCGCGTAGATGACGTCCGAAATCCAGTGCAAACTCCAAATCGCGTACGCGAGAATAAACCAGCCGATCGCCAACACCATTGTGAGCAATCGCGCATTCTGGTCGGCCTGGCGCGCGTCCATTCTTTTTTTGTGCAAAATCTTTTTCCCCTCGCCCGCTTTCACAAGTCTGACTTTGGGATTGTTGGAATCCATTTTGTTGGGATAAATCAACACGTCGCTCAATTGCGGAACAGGCAAAATCTGCGCCAAAGCCTGGGCGAGCATGCTTTTGCCCGTGCCCGGAATTCCAATCAATAAAACATTCCGCTTTTGAGAAGCGGCTTTTTTGATCAACTCTGCGCCTTCTTCCTGGCCGATGACTTGCTCGACGACCGAGTCCGAAACGGGAATTTCGGCCGTGCTCTTGATTTTCGCAAAAGCGGAACCCTTTCCCATACGAGAAAATAGGGCGTAAAAGTGTTTAAATGACTTCCGAGAATGAAAGCAGTATATGAAGCTCCAATTGACGTTTTTGGGCACTGCCGCCTCTACTCCGACTGCAGAGCAGAACCTGTCCGCCGTCAGCCTCGGCTTTGAAGGAAAACAATTACTGTTCGATTGCCCGGAAGGAACTCAAAGGCAGATGATGAAAGCGGGACTTTCCTTCCTCAAAGTGGACGCCATTTTTTTGAGCCACTTTCACGGAGACCACTTTCTCGGCATTCCCGGACTGTTGGCAACAAACGCCATGCACCAGCGCTTCGACACTTTGACAATTATAGGCCCGAAAGGGATTGCACGGAAAATCGAACAAGCGGTTCGGTTGGCCAATATTGGAATCCCGTTTCCCATCGAATTCGTGGAATGCAAAAACGGAATTGTTTTCGACAGCGAAAAATTCCAAGTGCGCGCGTTTCCCCTGAAGCACAAGACCGAGTGCTGGGGATTTTTGTTCGAAGAAAAAGTGCCCGCGGGAAAATTCCTGCGCGCGAAAGCGGAAGCGCTCAAAATTCCCGAAGGACCGTTGTGGGGAAAACTGCAAGAGGGAAAGAGCGTGAAATTCGAGGGAAAAATTTTCAAGCCCGAACAAGTGCTGGACTTTGAAAAGGGAAGAAAGGCGCGCAAAATTGCGATTGTATGTGACACCCTGCCCATTCCCTCCATCGCCAAAGCAGTCGAAGGATGCGACGTGCTCGTGCACGAAGCGACTTTTTTGGACGAAATGAAAGAGCGCGCGAAACTCACATTTCATTCGACGGCAAAACAGGCTGCGGAGCAGGCTGCGAAAGCGGGCGTTGAAAAACTGCTATTGTTCCACTACTCGCAAAGACAGCTTAGGGAAGACGTAGAAAGAGAAGCAAAAAAAGCGTTTTCCAACTCGCACTGCGTGAAAGAACTGGAAAAAGTGGACGTGTAAAAAATGGGAATACAAAAAATTTTAGTCACTGGCGGAGCCGGGTTTATTGGAAGCAACTTTGTCGAAATGTTTTCGGACCGGTACGAAATAACCGTATTGGACAAATTGACGTATGCGGGAAGAATGGAAAATTTGGAGCAAGTGAAGGGAAAAATAAAATTCGAAAAAGGGGACATTTGCGACAAAAAAACCGTCGAACCGTTGATGAAGCAAACGGATGCAGTAATCAATTTTGCGGCGGAAAGCCATGTCGACAGGAGCATTCTGGAGCCCGAAAGCTTTGTAAAGACGGACGTGCTGGGCGCGTTCGTATTGCTGGACTGTGCGAAAGAGCGCGGAATCGAAAAATTCGTGCAAATAAGCACGGACGAAGTGTATGGAAGCGTCGAAAGCGGAAAGTCCAAAGAAACGGACGAACTCAAGCCCTCCAGCCCGTACTCCGCGTCAAAAGCGGGAGCTGACAGATTGGCATATTCCTACTATTACACTTTCGGATTGCCCGTTTGCATCACGCGCGCTTCGAACAATTACGGAAAAAGGCATTTTCCGGAAAAATTGATTCCGCTTTGTATAACAAATTTGATTCAGGGAAAAAAAGTTCCAGTGTATGGAGACGGATTGAACAAAAGAGACTGGCTTTTTGCAGAAGATAATTG
>JAZDMJ010000007.1:0-23839 GCA_043801115.1 Candidatus Iainarchaeum sp.
ATGATTGCGACGATTTCCCTGGAAGACTTGCCGAAAGGGTTTGACTGGATTGTGAACGGCCACTTGCACTGGACGGACTCCAGAAAATTAGGCACTACAAATTTTCTGCTGTGCGGGAGCACGATTTGCACGAGCATGAAAGCGATTGAGAGCGGAGAAGACGCGAAGCCGAAGGGATTCTACGTGTATGATTCCGCTACGAATGCAATGTCTTTCCGCGCGATTCCCGAACAGCGTTCCATTTTCTACTACAAACCAAAATTCGAAAAAGCCAAGCCCGAAGAAGTGGAAGCGGAAGTGCGCAAACTGATTTCAGAGTCGGTTTCGGCCAACCGCTACAAACTGCCCCCTTTGATTCGCGTGAAGTGCAAGGGAAGTTTGGCGCAGGGCTTTCGCTCTTCCAACATTGATTTGTTCAAAGTGGAAAAGGAATTCGATGGAAAAGCCATTCTCTCTTTGGACAAGGATTTCGACGACCATTCGCTGGAAAAAAGCATTCAGGAATTGCGATTGCTCCAGCAGCAGAAAAAGTCCGTCGTGGAAATGGGCGCTTCCCTGTTAGAATCAAATCTGTCGCAGACGGATTGGAAGCAGTTGGACGTGCAGCATTTTTTGGACTTGTTCGAAAACGGAGAATTGGAAAAAGCGCTGGAATTGCTTAAACAGCCGCCCGCTTCTTCTTCAAGTAATAACTAGAAAGTGCTTTCAATGCTTTGGCCGCGTCGAGCGGGGAAGTAAAAGTGGTAATTCCGTTTTCTTCCAGCAATTGCCGCTGGGTTTCTGAAAACTTTCCGCCCGCGCTCATGACGACGACGGGCTTGCTGCGCTTTTTCAATTCTTGTGAAAGTTCTTGGACGATTTTTTCGTCCAGCGCGGGAATTTGGAACAACACAATCAACAACAGCATGTCGACGTTTTCGTCTTTCAACGCCGCATCAATGGCCGCCTTGTAGCGCGCGTTGTCCGCGTCTCCCGTCAAGTCCATCGGGTTGCGGAGCACAGCATAGGGAGGGGAAACTTTTTTCACTTCCGCAATGCTTTCGGGCTTCATTTCAGCCAGCTTCAGTCCCGTTTCCGCTGCCGCGTCCGCTGCCAATACTCCATACCCTCCGCCGTCCGTGATGATTTGCACTTTGTTTCCTTTCGGAGCGGGCTCGTTGGCGAAAATGCGCGCGAAGTCGAACACTTCTTCCATGGAGTGCGCTTCCACTACATTGGTTTGCGCGAACACTCCCGAGTACACTTTCGCGTTTCCCGCGAGGGCCGCGGTGTGAGAGTGCGCGGCCTTGCTTCCTTCTTCGCTTTGTCCTCCCTTGATGCAGATGAGGGGTTTGTTGGAAGATACTTTCTGGCACGCTTTGAAAAACTTGTTCCCGTTCTTCACTCCTTCCAAATACGCAACTACTACTTTCGAGCTCGAGTCATTGGACAAATAGTCGAGCAAGTCGCTTTCGTCCAACGCGGTCGCGTTTCCATAGGAGACGAATTTGTTGATTCCGTATCCCTTCCACGCGTCCCAGTCCAGAATCGCGCTTCCCAATGCTCCGCTTTGCGAAATGAACGAAGTTACGCCCTTGCGCGGCCTTCCGAGTCTTTCCTGCGGGAGAAACAGCATGTCGACCCCGCTTTTGGAATCCAGCACTCCCAAGCAATTGGGGCCCATAACTTTCATTTTGGGATACTGTTTCAATACTTTTTCCAGTTCGCGCGAAACCTTCTCGTTTCCCACTTCCTGAAATCCCGCGGAAATAATCGTTACGCAGTTCACTTTCTTTTGCCCGCACTCTTGCACTACTTTGGGAACAGCGGTCGCGGGAACGCACACAATGGCCAAGTCAATTGGTTCTTTGACGCTTTTGATGGAAGTATACAAGGGAAGGCCGAATGTTTCTCCGCCCGAAGAATTGACGGCGAAAATTTTGCCCCGAAAACCGCGCACGAAATTGCTCAACACGACATTTCCGATTTTTCCCTGCGTTCTACTGGCTCCGATAACAGCCACGCTTTTGGGCGAAAAAAAGCATTCGAGGGGAGAGATTGTTTTGGCCAACACCAACACTTCGTTATGTAGTCGTTTTCCTTTGTTTTTGTACTGGTTGGTCTACTCTTGGAAGAAGTGCCTTTTAAACCTTTTTCGCTGCCCCTCTTCTTTCATGCCGTTGTCGGACCGGTATTTTGCCAAAAATTTGGACGAAAAAGCGCATTTTGAAAAGGAACAGCAGGAAGAAAAGCTTGAAAACAAGCGTTTTGCGACTGTGCGCGCCATTGTGGAGCGCAAGGTGAAGGGGAAAACCCAAATCCTGTTGCAAACCCGTTGGAAGTACAGCGACGCCCGCCATTCGGGCCTGCTGGAAATTCCCGGCGGGCACATTAAAGTCGGAGAGCACGTTTTTGACGCGCTCAAGCGCGAAATTTGGGAAGAAACTGGGTTGAAAGTGTCGAAAATATGGCCCTCGTTCGAGTTGAAAGCAGAGGGCGCGCTGGACGAAAAAGGCCAGATTTTTTTGCCCTTTTGCGGCCAGAGTTTTGAAGGAAGCTCGCGCATCGGCTTCGTATTCCTCTGCAAAGCTTCCGGCTCGCTCATTCAGCGGGGAATCGTGGACGCGAAAGAGCCCAAGTGGGTTTCGCTGGACGAGTTGAAAAAATTGTTGAAGGCGAAAAAAATCTGGGCCTACGACGTTGCCGTCTTGCAGTATTATTTGGACCAGAAAAAGGCGAAAAAAATCAAGTTTTAAATCCGAAATTTTTCATTTTGGTTTCGTATTCTTCGAAAGCATTGGCGAGACTCGGGTACTGTGCCGTTTTTTGCCGGATTCTCTGCTTTCGATATGGATTGAGCAAAAAGCCTTGTAAAATCTCGTTTTTGGCGCGCATTAATTGTTCGCTTGTTAGAACTTTTGACTTCAATACGGGTTGTTCGCAATTGAATTCGCCCCAGTTTTGAGTAATGAGATTGGCTTTGTTCTGTTCATACAGCAGCGTTCCCGGAAACGGCGTCGAATAGGTTACTCTCAAATCGTCAAACAAGGCGACGGACTTGCTGCTGGCGCAGTTTTGGATAGAATTCCAATCCGTTTCCGGCGTAATCATGTAAAACCCACGCAACAGGGCGCCGTTCTGGTCGAATATTTCTGACGCGTGGAACAGATTTTCCAGCGAATGCGTTTTTCCCAAAAATTTTGCGTCGTTCGGCGCCAATGCTTCGATTCCAAACCCTGCTTTGAAGCACCAAACTGTTTTCGTCAAATCTTCTACTGCGCTGTCGTGAACCATCATTTGTCCGTAGGGAGATTCCAGCCTCCACAGCGCGTACATGCTGAATGTTTTTTCCAAACCTTTTTTTCTGATTTCTTCGCAAAATTCGTGGATTCGGTTCGAATCCAAGTTTCCCGTCGGTGCATAGTCTACAATCATGTCCACGTTTTGGTTTTTCACGAGGCTTTCGATTTCGCTGGCCAAATTCGAAATGCTTCTTTTTTGGACTTGTCTTCCGTAAACCGTCTGGGTGGAGCAAAAACTGCAACCGAAAGGGCAACCTCGTTCGCTCACAATCGCAGCGGTAAAACCATTTTTTCCGTTTTTGCGCGAAATCATTCCATCGAAATCATTATCCTTCAATTCTTCTTCATCCCATTTTGGGCTGGGAACTGAATCCAGGTTTGTAATGCGTTCCAGCGGAAGGTTGACTTTCACTTTTCCCTCTTCCAAAAACGCTAGGCCGTTTATGTGGTGGTCAATTTTGCCGCTTTCGACCGACTTGACGAATTCTGCAAAACTTTTTTCACACTCTCCTAACATCAGAAAATCGATTCCGCTTGGATTCGTATCCGATGGACACTGCTTTGGGTCTATTGATTCGGGAAAGGCTGAAACATGATAGCCGCCAACAATCGTTGCCACTTGTTTGTTTTTTTCCTTCAACGCCTTCATAATTTGGGCCGTCAATGGAAGCTCGCAGGTTGTGGCAGTCGCCCCAACCACAGTGGGGGAATATGAATGTATTTCCTGGATGAATTCTTCAGCCGTCTTGTCTTTCTGGGTCAGAACAATGGTTTCGAACCCGCTTTCGATTAAGGCGGCTTGAAGGTATTTCAGGCTCAGCGGCATTACTTTGCATTGCCGTATTGCAGGAGAGGAGAAATAGACCTTCCCGTTCGCCTCGAACAAAACGACTTTTGCTTTTTCCCACTCGACCATTAAAGAGGTTTGGGTGGTGAAAACTAATACCTTATTCGCGCGTTTTTTTCAGAATTATTAATTTAGTATAATAACTTTTATTACGACACAATTTAAACTGTTGTTCAACTCTGCTTTAGCATGGATGAGGGAATCTTGGAGGATTTGGGATTTACCAGTAATGAAATCAAAGTGTATCTTGCCCTGCTTAAACTGGGTTCTTCCGGCGCGGGAAAAATTCTGAAAAGCACGGGAATGCACAGGGCCATCGTTTACGACATGCTCGAAAAGCTGATTCAAAAAGGAATTGTCTCTTTTGTCATTCAAAACAACAAAAAGGTTTTCAAGGCCCAAAATCCAAAAAGATTGAACGACTTCATTGAAGAAAAGAAAAAGAAGTTGGGGACAATATTGCCGGAGCTTTCTGAAATATATCAAATTCCGAAAATCAGGACTTCGACCAACGTGTATGAGGGGAAAGAGGGAATCAAGACGATTTTTGAGGACATAATCAAATCGAAGCCTAAATGCTATTATGTTTTCCCCTCTTTTGGCGGTGCCACCGAAATTTTGCCCTTTTATTTAGCCCATTTCTACAATCGGACTGAAAAACTCGGCATTCGCCTGAAAGGAATCCTCATCAACACACCGCAGGGAAGACAAAGGGGAAAAGAAGTCGGCGTTTACAAAAATGTCGAACTGAGATACGCGCCGAAAGAGTTTGTTTCCCCTGCGACAACTTACATTTATAGCGGAAAAGTGGCCTTTATAATATGGTCAAAAGAAAGTCCAATGGCAATATTGGTCGAAAACAAAAACATGTATGAATCTTTTTTGAATTACTTTGATGTCTTGTGGAAAGCCTGCAAAAAATAATTTTTGGAGAAGTCTTTTGCAGTAAATCTAGTACTCGTTCGCTGTCCAGAATTCGCCGTTGTTGTACTTTTCCCATTCCGCGTCCACTTTGCGCTGGATTTCGTCGATGGCCGTGTTGGTCAAATGGGAATACCGCCCCTGCACTTGGAGCGCTTCGCGCACGGGAATCATTTTGGGTTTTAGGGATATGGAAAACTTTCCGTTTTCGATTTCGTACAAGGGCCACATTCCGCTTTGCACCATGAGTTCTCCCGCTTTTCGCCCCATGTCTTCTTTCAGCACCCATCCGGGAATGCACGGCGCTAGCAGTTCAACGTACTTGAATCCTTCAATCTTCGCGGCTTTTTTGAGTTTTTGCATGAAGTCCAACGGATATGCAGTGCACGCGGTGGCCACGTACGGACAGTCGTGCGCGAGCATGATTTTGGTCATGTGCTTTCGCGGAATCCAGTTTCCTTCGAATTTTCCTTCTGCGGGAGAAGTCGTCGTCCGCGCGTACTCGGGCGTTGCGGAACTGCGCTGATATCCCGTGTTCGCGTACACTTCGTTGTTGTAGCAAACGTACAGAATGTTTTCCCTTCTTTCGGCCGCTCCGGAAAGGCTTCCGATGCCAATATCATAGGTTGCTCCGTCTCCGGAAAAGGGGAGTATGGTGATTTTTTTGTCCAATCCTTTGCGCTTGAGTCCCATGTAGATTCCGGAAGCCGTGCTGGAGGCGTTTTCGATGGCGCTGTGCACCCATGGCACTTTGTAGGGCGTGAAGGGGTGGTTGGCCGTCAACGTCATGCACCCGGACGTGTTGATCATGATGGTATTTTTGCCCAGCGCTTTCAAGGCGAGCTTGATTCCCAAAATCGGCTGGCATCCGCTGCACGCGAACGTTCCCCCTCCAACATAGTCCTTCTGGTCGATGGTTTTGAACGTCAATTCTTCTTCATCTGTCATACGAGCCACTTTTTTCCATTCTTTCCTTCTAGCAAGTCCAAAAACACTTGTTCGAAGTCTTTTTCGGACAGCATTCGCCCGCCCAAACCGCCCACGAATCCCGAAACTTTTTTTCCTTCTTCCGAGAGCGCGCTTTTCACTTCCGCGTACAATATTCCCCCGCTTCCGAGCGAAATGTTCTGGTCGAATACTCCAACTTTTTTCGCCTTTTTCAGCGCGCCGCGCAATTGTTTTTCCGGAAACGGCCGAATCACTCTCAGTTTGGCGATTCCCACTTTTTTTCCCTTCTTGCGCAAGTTTCTGCACGCGGCTTTCGCAATCGTCGTATTCGCTCCCATCATGACGAGGACGGCCTGCGCGTCTTTCGAAAAATACTCTTCCACTTCCGAATACTTTCGTCCCGTCAGTTTTGCCCACTCTTTGAAGGATTCGTCGAGCACTCTCGCGGCCGCGTGCATGGCCTGGTGCTGCCGTTCTCGAAACACCCAGTACGCTTCGAGCACGGGAACTCCCAGACTTTTGGGATGGTCAACGTCGAGCTTGACTTCCAAGTGCAGGGGTGGCAAAAACTTGTCCACTTTTTCCTGTGAGGGAATTTCCACGGGCTCTCTCGTCGAGCTCAAAATGAAGCCGTCCATTTCGACGAGGCTCGGCAACAATACTCCCTTGTGTTCGGACGTTCTGTACGCGATGGGAATGAAGTCGAGCAGTTCCTGGTTGTTTTCCGCTGCGAGCATGATCCAACCGTGGTCTCTACAGGACAAAAAGTCGTTGTGGTCGGGCCAGAGTGAAATGGGAGCGCTGATGGCCCTCGAACCGTTGACCATCACAATGGGCATTCTCGTTCCCGAAACAATGGGCAAAATTTCGTACATGAGCAACAGTCCCTGGCAGCTCGTGCTCGTAAACGTTCGGTTTCCCGTCATTTCCGCTCCGAGCGCGGCCGAGAGCACGGAGTGTTCTGAGTCCATTTGGTTGAAATAAACGTCCAGCTTTCCTTCCGCGTTCCATTGCGCGATTTTTTCAACCAGTTCGGTTTGCGGAGTGATGGGGTAGGCGGGAACGCACTGCACTCTGCACAACTTTACGGCATACACGCACGCTTCGTTTCCGTCAATCAATTCTTTCATGCTTGGTCGCTCCGCTGTTTTCCGTCCGGCTTGTTTTTTTCCATGGCAATGCACTTGACGGGGCACACTTCCGCGCACGCTCCGCACCCTTTGCAAATGGAATAATCCGAAAACACAAAATCGTCTTCCCGCAGTTTGATTGCAGTATCGGGGCAGTGCACCCAGCACAGCCAGCACTTGATGCACTTTTTCTCGTCTACGACCGGCCTGAACACTTTCCAGCTTCCTGTGTCCGGGATTTTTCCCTTTCCCGCTACGGTGTACGGAATGCCGTCCGTTCCCATGTCGTCCAGTTTTTCTTCCGGAATGATTTTCGTGCTCACTTCAATTCCTCCGCCACTCGTTGCGCCGCTTTCAAATTTTTTTGCACAATGTCTCCTTTCTTGGCCAACTCGATTTCCAATGCCTTTTCGAGTTCTTTCATTCCGAACAGTTTGCTCTCGCGCACGAACGCCCCGAGCAGGGCAACGTTGGCGATTGCTCTCCCCGTTTCTTTCAATGCAATCGAAGTCGCGTCCGCCTTTATAATTCCCTTTTCCTTTTTCAAGTCCTGCGAGTTGACGAGGATTTTCGTTCCTTCCTTTCTTCCTTCGAGGGTTTTTTCCCTTTCAATCGAGTCGTCCAGTACGATAATCCAGTCGGGTTCGAAAACATATCCCCTTGTTTCAATGGGCTTTCGGTCCGCGCGGACAAAACTCGTAACAGGCGCTCCTTGTCTTTCCGCCCCGTACATGGCAAAGTCCTGGGTTTGCATTCCTTTCAAGGATGCGGCGCGGGCGATGATTTGAGCGCTCTTTTTCACGCCCTGTCCTCCCCTTCCGTGAATGCGGATTTCAATCATGGAACAATAGATTGCTTTCGGGTTTTTATGGTTTGGCTTTTGGGGCGAAATGGAGAAAGCTTGACCGCGCTTGAAAAAAGCTTTCACGTTTTTATTTTCATTTGGGCCGAGTACCCAAAAGTCATCCGCATCGAAAACAAGGAACTAGCCAATTCTTTCCGGAAATACTTTGAACTCATTTGGAAGCTGGGCGAAAAACTCTAGCCCAATAATACTATTTGTCCGTTTTGGATTTGGAAGACTTGGACTATCAAAAAATAAATTCCGAGTCCGAAAAAATCAGAAAATATGCAAGCGAAAACAACCTCAAACTTTCCGAGCTCACGTTCAACGATATTGAAAAAGAGCAGAAAGTGTTGTGCGAGAGTCTTTGGAAGTGCGTTTTTGTCGACTTTCGCGGAAAAGTATTTCCCTGCTTCATGACCGTGGACGATTCTCTCGCTTTTGGGGACTTGTCGAAAAATTCTTTCGACGAAATCTGGAACAACCCGGTTTTTTCCTCGCACCGAAAGAGTCGCCTGCCCCCCTGCGACAAATGTGGAAGAACATTACCGAACGAAAAACCGAAAGTCTAGTTTTCCAATAATTCGAATTTTCCGTTCCGCACGATTTTGGTAATGAAGGCTTTGTCTTTGACGGCCCCGTTTCCGTCTAACGAAATCACTCCCGTCACTCCTGGAAAGTCCTGCGTTCGCGCGAGCGATTCCCGGATGCATTCCTTTTCCATTGCGGGGCACTCTTGCACGGCTTTCGCGAGCAGGTTGATTGAATCATACCAGTACGCGCTGTAATATTGGGGCTCTTTTCCGTACTTGGATGAGTATGCTTGGCAGAACGCTTTCACAGTTGGATTGTTTTGCGCGCAGTCGAAATTGGTTTCGACGATGAATCCTTCCGCGGCTCCCTTGCTTTGCGCAATCAAGTCCGCATTGTCCAATGAAACTGCGCCGAAGAACGTGGTGTTGAAGTCCAGCTCTTTGGCTTGTTGGAGGAAGAGAGACGCTTCTGGACTGTTCGCGACAACGTATACAATGTCCGGATTGCTTTCTCGGAGTTTGGAAATCACGGTTTTGAAGTCCTTTTCTCCCGCTTGAAAGGATTGGACGGAAACAATGCTTCCGCCCGTTCGGGGAATGCCGGCTTCAACAGTTTTGGAAACGGAAACGAACGAGTCGTTGCTGTTGTCGAGCAGTACGGCCACTCTCTTGAATCCTTTTTCCGCCATCCATTGCACGGTGAATCTTCCATGCGATTCCGCGCTTTCGCGGATTTTGAACACCAAGCCAAAGAGGCGGGCTTGAACGCAACTTTTTGGGGCGGCGGAGACCCTTTCGACGACCCTGCATTCATCGAAGCGGCCAAAGGGTCTGCAGAAGGCTTCGTTTTTCCTTCGGTTACAGTCGGAGACCGGCCTTTCTATTCCCAGTTCGAGAACGAGTTTCAATCAACGTACGGAAAAGCGCCTTCCATTTTTTCCGCGTATGCGTATGACACGGCCCAAGTAGTCTTGTACTCGTTGCGTTCTTGCGGGGCCTCTAGCGAGCGCATCCGAGATTGCTTGTACTCGATTGATTTCAACGGGGTTACAAACCGAATTCGCTTTGACGCGAATGGGGACTTGGTTGGTGGAAGAGTTGTTTTCAAGAAAATCGAAAACGGCCAGATTGTTACAATCGGAGAATCTCCGTTCGGTTAGGGCAAAAAGTTTTTGTCTTTGATTTTCCGTGGCAAATATTCTTCCGTAATGTATCGAATGCCTTTCTTGGAAAGCGCTTCCAATTCGAGCTTGTAATTTCGTTCTTTCATCAAGTCGAATTCTTTCTGCCATTCTTTTTTCTTGAACCATTCGTACTTTTTCATTTCCTGCAAGCGCTTCGTGTCTTCCGCTGTGAGTTTGATGGTGACTTCTTTCGGAATTTTGAACTCGTCCACGTCCGAAATGGTTAATCCAATGTATTTCGCGTCCGGAGTCGTGAGTTTTTCTTCCGAGTAGGACAATGAGATGGAGCCCCGCTTGATGACGCTGTAAATGTACATGCCGTAAGGGTCTGCGTCCATCAAGCAGTACACGGGCAGCTTGAATTCTTTATTGAGGCGCTGGGCCATTCTCCGCTCCGCGCGCGCGGGCTGTCCCCTTCCCGTTAGAATAATGCACTTGTTCTTCTTCCAGAACAAGTCTTCGTTGAACCTTTTCCAAACCGCATCCTTTTCAATGAACAACACATACTCGGCGTCCACGTCTTTGATGTCCAGCTTGTCGGGTTCGACATTCGAAGGAATGCCCCATCCTCCCGAGCCCATTTTTGTCAAGTCGATTGTAGTAGTTCCATCCTTGATTTTGAAGTCTCCCGCAATCACTCCTTTGGAAGAGGCGGAGAGGTGCAATTCTTCGCGCAACAAGTCCAGCGACGCTTCAATGTCCTCCACAAGTGGATCAGATTCCTCTTGTTCTTCGAAGGTATTCTCTTGCGTTCCCGGAATGGTGTGCTTGAGCGCATAGTACAAGTCTCTGATGCTTACAGTGGCGTCTTGTTCGATGACTTTGATGATTTCATTCGCGACCAGAACGGTTTGCATGAACTTGCGCGAGTGCGCCGCGTTCAAAAACTGTCTTTCCGACATTTTGTCTCCGAGTTTGATGGTTCCGCTCTTTTCGTCGAAGAAGATGTTGTTTAGGGTTCGAACTGGAAGCTCGTATGTGGGATTCTGCCCTT
Organism: Candidatus Iainarchaeum sp.; assembly: GCA_043801115.1. Taxonomy (GTDB): domain Archaea; phylum Iainarchaeota; class Iainarchaeia; order Iainarchaeales; family UBA10191; genus CAZHUN01. Next base: position 10,683 of record JAZDMJ010000007.1, read on the forward strand.
TGTCGATTTGCTTGAGCAGTTCTTCGCCGACTGTTTTCAGCTTGTCCGTCACCATTTTGTCTTTCTTGTTTTCCATCTACTTTCCCTTCTTTTTCTTTTCCGATTCTTTCTTCTCTCTCGCCTGCCTTTTTTCGAACGCCTGTTCGACGTCTTCTTCCGTCGGGTCCAGTTCCAATGCTTTCGCTTCCCTGGCCTCTTCCATTTTCAAGTGCTTCAATACAATATCGTGCAGTTTTTTTTCAACTTCTTCTTTTTTCTTTCCCGTCATTTCGGCAATCGCAATCGCCACTTCGGAAGCGTACTTGTAGTACAATTTCCTTTTTTCCTGCTTTTCCTGTTCCCTGCGAACGAATCCAATATAGCGGAAAATCTTTCTCCCCGCGTCCATGAGCGCGAGGCGGAGTTCTTCCATGACTTCGTCTTCGTCCGTAACCGCCTGTTTGCCCGCTCCCGTGTAGGGAATATGCACGGAGAGGATGTGGATGAACACAGTCAATGGAGCGCTTTCCACGTCCTTGATTCCATAACGCTTCCACTCCACGCTTTGAACTGCTTTTGTGAGGGCGCACCCTCCCGCATCAAAGAGCAATGGAGTCCGATTGGCAAAGCGCAGCACTTCCATTTTTCGGACTTCTTTTCCTTCCTCGTCCGTTCCTTGCATTCTTCCCGCTTTTCCGCCAAACGCAACCGCCACTTCGACTTGAAGGGAAATCCTCCGTGATATACGGCCGCTTTTCGTTCGACTACGGACAAAAATTCGGGCTCGACGATGTTTTTCAAACTCGCTTCGATTCTTTTTTCGCCGATGGGCCGCAATGTGTCCATGCGCGGGGCGATGAATGTCATTTTTTTGAATTGTTTGACAATCGCTTCCGCCTGCTCCCACGTCAATTTCTTCGGGTCGGTGTTCAAGTCGAAGTCCACGCTTTTGGCGATTTCGTCGACTGCCTTGTCTCCCATGCGGTCGAAGTCGTTTTTCAAAAAACTGGAAACTTTTTTCGCCTGTGCGTACTTTGCTAGGGTGTGAAGTTCGTCCACGGAAATTCCTTTCGGGTGGGGTTGGACGGGCTCGGGTCGTTTGGGAATTTCCTTCGAACTCCGTTCGAACACGGTTTTCGTTCCGTCCGGTTCGATGAAAGTCAGTTTCGCGTGCGGGTTCGCAATTGCGGTCCTTCTCAAATATTCCAGCGGAGCTTGGTCGCTTTTTTGGTACTTGACATCCTTGAATTTTGCTTTAATCGCGAGTCCTTTGAAGGGTTTTTTCAGTTCTTCCAAGTTCATGATTTTGGGAGAATTCGTTTTCGGGTCTATTGTGAGTTCGCACGAAAATCCGTTTCCTTTTCCCGTTCCCGTAATCACTTGCACGGGCTTTCCCGTCGTGGTTTGCGAGAGCATGGTTACTCCGCTGTTGTGGCATACGATGCCTCCGGCGACAAAGTTGTGGAATTTTTCGACTTCCAAGTCGTACACGAATTCTTCTTCGTTTTTTTCGAACTTGATTTCGGAAACTTCCAGCCACATCGCGTCGCCGTTTGCCAATCTTTCCAGCAATTCCCCCGTCTGCCCTTGAATGCCGACGGTTTGGAGGACCTGTCGGAGGGCATTTTTGGTCATGTTCTTGTTGTACGTGGCCGAGTAGGCCATGGGCGGAAGCACGGTCAATGCGTGGTTTTTTTTGGCGTATTCTTGGACAATGGCTGAAATTCCTGGAATCGTGTCTTGGTTCGGGTTGCTCTTGTTTTTGGACAATATCGAAACCAGTCGGTTTGTTTTTCTGGGCGAAGAAAAGCCGATTTTTTGGAAAAAAGCGTAAAGGTTTTTTCGTTCCGTTATGCAGATTCGGTTCTCGTTTCCGTTCTTGTTGATACTGGCGTGGATATCCAGTCGGAGTAGTGCGTGGAACACTTTTTCGAGCGCTTGTTTGTTGTACAGTGAAAGTGCGATGGTGTGTTTGTTCACGGTCACCGACCCTTCGGCGTCGAACAAGCCTTTCAGGTAAGCCGCAATCAGCTTGTCTTCCAGTTGGAAGAGGCCGTTTGAGAGCGTGAACGTGTGCGACTTGTGGCCGCGGCAGACGCCATAAAACTCGAATAGTTCGCTCAAGATTTTGGAAGCGCATTGTACGGTGTAATATTTTTTGACGGCATGAAAATAGATTTGTGTTTTGAGTCCAAACTTTTGTTCGACGATTTTTTTGTACTTTTCGACCAGTTCCAAGTTTTTGTTTGCAAACGCGATGTTGAGGCCCCACTTGTCGTCTTTTTCCGAAGAAAGATGGCCGTCTCCGGCAATCAGTCCCGCCGCCCACGCGGTTTCTTCGTCCAAAAATTCGGGAATGTTGCAGTACGAACCTTTTCTTCCAATCCGACGGATGCGTGATAGCGCTTCTTCTCTGTTCATGCCCGCGAGATGAGCCAGTTTGAGCGTGTTTTCGACCGAAGGCCTCCCCCGCGGTTTTTGGTTGGGCATTTTTCGGTCGAACCAGTTGCGCAACGTGTCTTTTTGGATTCCGCTCGCTCGCGCGATTCCTTGCATGCTTTCAAACTTGGCCAGCAGCCGTGTTTTCAACTCGTTCAACAATTCAGGACATTCCGCTTGCACGTGGTCGAAGTCGAAGAGTTCAAGAGTGTGCTTTGGGTGCGGGAATGCAAAGAGCTTGGCTGGAGCCGCGATTTTCATCCCCTTTTCCACTTCATCCGCGCGAATCCATTGGGGTTTGCCTGCTGATAGAGTCAGCACGGGGTTTTCGGGAGTAAGTCGAATCGTCCTTCCTTTCCGCGTTTTCAATTTCACGAACAATGGGTTTGAAACCTTCCAACACCTGGAAACTTTTCCCGGAACGAGCTTCATCGAATCCAAGTCCAAGCTGACCACTTCTTCTCCAGCCAAATTTTGGGCGACAATTTCTTTGATGGGCAAAATTCTCCCGTCCGACAGCGGAATGAGCGTGTCAGATTTCATGCAAGCGCCGATTCCCTGCTGTCCGCGCGATTGGATGAGTCTGTGGAATTTGGTTCCCGCCAATAATTGCCCCAATGCTTTTCCGACGGTTTGTTCGGTGAGTCCGGGCCCGTTGTCGCGCGCGTACACTTCGTAGTACTCTTCTCCCAATTCCGAAACGCGGATTTCAATCTCTGGAAGAATGTGCGCTTCTTCGCACGCGTCCAGCGAATTCGTCACATACTCGTGCACGATTGTAGTGAGAGTGCGAATTTTTCCGGTCAGCCCCAGCATTTGCTTGTTTTTTTTGAAGAATTCTGCGACCGAGTGCTCTTTGAAGTCTTTGGCCATTTCTTCGGCCGTCGTCCCTTTTCCCGCTTCGATTCCGTCCGGCATTTTTGGCTCACTCTAGAATGTTTGAAATTCCCTGCTCGCTGGTTTGTTTTTTCAAAAATCGTTCCATGGCTAGATGGCTGGAACCTTTTAATAACATTTCCACGGCTTTGCGCGCTTTTTCCATGTCTTCCGGCCTTCCAATCAATGAAATTGTTTTTCCGTACACGGAAACGAGCACGTTCAGCTCTTCTTCGAGCGTCTGTCTTGTTCTTCCCTCTTTTCCGATGACTCTTCCGCGCAATCGTGCCCCGTCCTTTTCCGAATCTCCAAATTCTTCAATATCAATAACGTCCAAGTAATACTCTTCGTCCAATAATTTGAAGGCGTGTTCGGGCGAAAATCCTCTTGCAATCGCTTTGACGATGTTGGTTGAAATGTAAAACTTCAAGGGTTCTTTTTCTTCCCCTTTGACGCAGACTTCGCCCGAGTGCGAGTCCACTTTGATTTTGACTTTGCCCTTTTTTTCCAATTCGCTCTTGATTTTTCCCTTCGGGCCGATCAAAACCGCAATCCGTTCTTTCGGAACTTTCAAGTTTTCTTCCAACACGAAATAACAAGGCACGAGCTTCTTTAAATCCTTCCTTTTCCGAACCCTCGTAGAATGCCCTCAATCGGCGAATAGAAGCATTTTACGCGGTTTTAGGTTTGCGCTTTCGCAGTTCTTCCGTCATTTTTTCGGCGGAAACGTCCAGTCCTTTCTTGCGAAAGTAGTTGCTCAAATTTTTCACATCCCTGTCGAAAAATTCTCTCGCATTCGGGTGCGAAGAAAGCACGGCCTGCCCCAAATCGATGAAGATGACTTTTCCGTTTCGGAATAGCATGTTGTACTCGCTCAAGTCCGCGTGCACGAGCTTTGCATCGTACAACAATTTTGACATATTCTCGATGACTTGCGCGTACACGTCCTCCCAATCAATATCAATTTTGGACACTTCGCGCAGCGAGGGAGAGGCGATTCCGTTTTCTCCGATGAATTCCATGACGAGAACATTGTTTAAAAATGCAAAAGGGAGCGGGGCGCTGACGTTTGCCTTGCGGCACAGTTCCAAGTTTTTGAATTCTTTCTGTGTCCAGGCTGCAACAATCTCCCGCTTGTCGTTTCCCACTTTTTCAAACCTTTGGTCGCCTTTGATGTACTTCATCATGTCTTGAAACGTGCTCGTATCGGTTTTGTACACTTTGACGGCGCGAAATCCTCCGCTCTGGTCCAGCGCGCGGAACACGTGCGCTTCTTTTCCCGTCGAAATGACGAATTCGAGCAATTGAATGTGTCCTTTGGTTGCGAGCTTGTAAATGGTCTGAATCGTCGAAGCGTCGAACACGTACGCAAAAGTTCTCTGAAGGTTTTCGTCCTTGAAAGTTTTGTCCATTTTTTCACTCCATTGCTTCCAAGTCGTACAGGAAAATGGTGTTTGTTTTTCGGTGAAGGAAGGCATTTCTCGGAAAAACGTCCACTACTCCCTTATCGAAAAATTTGTCGAACAGCGAAGTTATGACCTTTCTTGCTTTTTTGCCGACTTCATCATAGCTGCTTACAGTTTCCAATTGGGAAAAGTACTTTTCTGGAAGACTAGCCGTTACAATCGCACACCTGTCTTTTAGTTTGTTTTCAACGACATAGAGCGGCGGAATGATTTGAATGCGAAAACCTTCCGTTGTTTCGGGCATCTCTTTCAACGCGTTCTGCGCGTTGATTGTTCCATTGATACACTTTAAAGCATCCCGTGATTTCGCTATCTTGACAAAGTAGGTGTGGCTTCCCTTGCGGATGCGGAAAGTGCCGAAGTTTTTGTTGCCTTCATAAGATCCCGAATATCCAAACCAAGCAAGATATTTTTCCCCTTTGTAGGTGTATTCTTTTCGGAATAATGTTGCATTTCTTCCTTCTCCACGGTAGTATAAATCTTCTAGAATTGAGGTCGGGACTGGCAGTTTGTTTTCATTGTTCTTTCGAACGGCAGGCCATTCATGAATGGTCACTCGTTTTAAGTTTCGGGTCCGATATTCCAATGGCATAAGAACTAGGATGACGACGAGGTATAAATGCGCTTCTTACAGCGGCAGTCCTTTCAAGTGGCCTTCTCGTTTGAGGCGTTCGACTTGGGTTCCATAGTAGAGCCATTTGATGTCGGCTTTGATTGGCTGGATGTCCCATTTTTTGATGATGACTACGTCTCCGACTCTGACCCACACTCGCTTGCGCAGTTTTCCGGGAATGCGGCACATGCGTTCCACGCCGTCGTCGCACGCGACTCGGATTTGGTCCGAGCCGTGCAATTGGATGGCCAGTCCGAACAATTCTCCTTCTTTCTTGTTGGGCAGTCGCAGTCTGGAAACGAGTTCGGCTTCTGTTTTGGGTCTTTCTTTCAAAATTCTCACTCTACAGTTTCAATATAATAGTATGGGGAATTCCCTGTATATATTTTACGTTGTTTTTTCCGATAATTCCGAGTTCGAGCGCGATTTGGACGGCTTTTTCTCCGACCAAATTCGCGTTTCCGCTCTCTTGCAGCATTTCCTTCAACTGCTCGCGCGAAACTTCAACATCCTTGTAAAACTTTTCGGAAACCGAAAACTCGAGTTCTCCTTCTTTCAAAATTCTTCCCGCGAGTTCCTTGTCGCAGCAGGCGAGCACTTGGCCTCCCGCGTGGAGTTTGGCGTACAATTTACAACCTCTTGATGGCCGAAACCGCTCCGCACGCCGTGCACTTTAACACTTTCACGCCCTGCTTTTCGGAAAACACAGTGTCTGGCTTTTTGCACTCGTGGCACAATACGTACTGGTTTGCGTATTCCTGGATTGCTTTTTGGATTTGGATTTGGCCGAATTTGGAATTGATGAACAATCTTCCCTCTTCCACGTTCATGGGCGCTCCCAGTTCTTTGGTCAGAAATTTGACCATGTGCCCTTCTTCCCTTCGGAAGGATTTGACAATGGTTTGCAAATTCCGCACAATGGTTTTGTTTCCCTGGATGAAGGACTCGGCGAGCGGGACTTCAAATCTTTCTTTCGACATGGCCTCTTTGGGAAGGGAAAGGTACAATCTGTCGAGCATTTTTTCGTATTCCATTCACATCACTCGTTTTTCGACTTTCAATTCCGGCTCCGCATCTTCCTTTAATGGCTTCCTTTTTTTTCCGCTTTTTTGCGCGTGCTGGATGGTGCGCAGGCTTTCCGCGCGGTGCAATAATTCTCGTTGCTCGTCAATGGGGGTTGCAATTTCGGCGAGAATGTACAATTCCCCTTGCGGGTTCTGCCGCACTCTTCCGATGACTCGGATTCTTTCCCCTATTTTCAATTCATTCAATATTGTGCTTCCTTGAAACGTATTGCAGTCAATGGCGGAAGTGAAATCGTCCAAAGTAATGGAAGAAAATCCTTTCTCGGGGAGTTCGAATTTTCGCACCACGTTTCCCCAAACGGAAACGCGGTTCAATTCCAGTCCGTGAATGGATTCCAGAAATCCGGATTCAAATTCTTGTTCGCTTTTGTGGAATTCGCCCTGGATTTCGGCAATGGGTACGGGAACGGCCGGCTTTCTCTTCATAATCCATTTGGGGGAAAAACGCTTTTTAACTCCTTGGACTCTTTTCCCTGTATATGTTCTTCGATTCCGCGCTCTCCTTTTTCCAGTCCCTCGTGGGCCAGTATGGCCTGTTGGGCGTTTTTTTGGCCGCGCTCGCGTGCAATGCGACGATTTTCATTCCCATTCCCTTTGAAATTTTGCTGTTCGCTTTGGCCGCTTCGGGCCAGTTTTTTCTTCCCGCGCTCGTGCTGGCGAGCGCGTTCGGCGCCGCGTTGGGCGAAATTTCTTCCTATTTAGTAGGATGGGGCGGAAAGAGTTTGATGGAAAAAACGGGCGCCAAGCACGTCAAGCAGTGGCACGACGCCGTGAAAAAAGTCGAGTCGAAGGGAATGGCGGCCATTGTATTGCTCGCCTTTATTCCCTTTCTTCCCTTTGACTTGGTCGCCCTCGCCGCGGGCTATGTTCGTTTCAATTTTTCCAAATACTTTGTGGCGAGCTTGATTGGAAAAATTGCGCGCTATTCTCTTGTCGCTCTTGCGGGCTTTTACGGCGTTCAAATTGTCCAGCAATTGTGGGCCGCGCTCTAAAATCCGGCCAGTTTGGCGATTCCGAAAAAAATTACCATCAACAACGCTTGCAGGGGGAGTGCGGGCAGTGCTCTTCCGACTTTTTTCGATGCGATGTTGACTGTAACGATCAGTCCAATCAGCGAACCTAATACGACGGCGAGCGCGGGAACGTACACGTAAGGGGAAGCCAGTGTGGAGGTTTTGAGCGCGGCCGCCGAAAACAAGAGCGGAATGACCAAGTCTCCCCCGCCTAGTTCAAATTGGTGTTCTTTGGTCGGAATCGCAAACGTGAATGCGAGATTTTTCGAAGTGACGGCTTTGGCGAGCGTGACCATGTGTTTGGTTTTGAAGACGGCAATCAAATCGTATACTGCGAGAAGTGCCACGACGACAATGACGGGAATGATTCCGAGCGAAACTCCCAGCAGGCTTCCCGCGACGGTTACGGCGATGAGCGCGGCCAGATTGCGCAGCCAGATGTTTTCCCTCCAAACAAAGCGCGCGGCGAAAATCGCGACGGCAAGAAGTAGCGCAATCCATTCGTTCAAGTACAGGGAAAACAAAAACGCGCAGGCTCCGAAAATGGCGACGCTTTCAATCGCTTTCAACAGCCAGTACGAATGTTTTGCTTTGAAATAGTGGATGAACACGAGTAGTATTGCGGTGAAAACAAGAATGTAGGCGACGAGTCCGACGGCGTTGATGGGGTCTTCTGGATTGTCGTTGACGAGAGGTTGTGCTTGCACGTTTTCGCCGATTAAAGTATGCGCGACCAAGAGTCCCAACGCTTGCGAAACGAAGAATAGGATGATGAATCCTTTGAGCAATTCTGGGTTCATATTCTAGAATTGGGGCAATGGATTAATAGGACTTTCAACGCGTGCCGCGCGAAGTGGGCTTTAACATTCCGTATCGGGTTTCGTAGATTTCGCCCGCTTTTTTCAATTCTTTGATCATTTCTTCGGCCTTGTCCTGGTCGATTCCGTTTTGCAGCAATTCCAGCAGCAAATCCTGGAAGGCCACTTCTTCCTTTCCCTCGTTGCTCATGTCTTTCAAGGTTTTTAGTATTACAACTTTCGCGTGCGCTTTGCTCGAGCTCTGTCCCGTTGAGACAATGTCAATGTCAAATGTTCCCGTACTCTGGTCGATGGCCACTTCGCTCAGCGAGCGCTTCAAAATGTCGATCGAGCGCTTGGTGTCCTGCGGTTCAACCACGTCCGAAAGGCGGATGCGCGCGCTCGCTTCCGCCAGTCTCACTAACGCTTCCAATTGTCTGTGCGTTGCCGTATATTTTCCCTCTTTTCTTCCCTCGTCTCTCCAGTTGACGTAAAAGTCCAGAATTTCTTTCATGGCCGCGTCCGTGAGTGCGGGAAACACTTTCTGGCGCGCGTACGAAATATACTTTTTCAATAATTCCGCGGGAACGAGTTCCGCGGCTTCGGCTTTGGTCAACGAAGCCATTCTTTCTCCCGCCTGCAGGCTCTTTTCTCCCAATTGGTGTTTTTTCAAAATGAAGGAAGCAACTTCTTCGTCCTTCTTGCGGTCCAAAACATCTTTGATCATGAAGTACAAGTCGAATCGGGACAGCAAAGTGGGGGGCAGGTCGATTTGTTCCAAGGGGGAAGTGTGAGAGTCGAATCTTCCGAATTTGGGGTTTGCGGCCGCGAGTACGGAAGTATCGGTGCGAAACGTGGTGACCATTCCCGCTTTGGCAATACTGACTTGCCCTTGCTCTAACGCTTCATGCATGGCGCTTCTGTCTTCAGAGTCCATTTTGTCGAATTCGTCAATCAGTCCCAGTCCTCCGGAGGCCAAAACAAGCGCTCCCGCTTTCAACGTCCAACCCCCTTCCCCAAAATCGTCCTTTTCCGCGCTGGCCGTGAGTCCAACGCCCGACGTGGTTTTTCCCGCCACGTAAATGCTTTTGGGTGCGATTTCGTGCACGGCTTCCAATAATTTCGACTTTGCAACGCCCGGCTCTCCTACAAGAAGAACGTGAATGTTTCCCCTCACTTTCATGTTTCCGGGAAGGGTTTTTTTGACTCCTGAAAATAATTGCAGTACAATCGCTTGTTTGACCAATTCGTGCCCGTAAATGGAAGGGGCGAGCGAGTTTGTTAATACTTCATAAATGTCTTTCCGCTGAGACCATTTCCGGATTTCCGCTTCTTCTTCTTTGGAAACGTCGACTTCGGCGAATTCTTTTTCTTTTTCCTCTAAGGAAATTGCTTCCAAATATCTCCCGTACACGACTTTTTTCTCTTTTGCGGGGTAGAGTCTCAAAATTCCCACAATGACGGTTTTTTCTCCGGGAGAAACCATGTTGACCAAATCGTCGGTTACGTGAATGTCAACGCTCGTCGCCTGTTGTCCGCCTTTCAATTGTTCCAAGGGCTCTTGGACTCCGATTTTTTGAAAGTTGACGAAAATGCTCTGGTCTTCCAACAATTTGAATACGCGGTGCTTGCACTCGCACATTGTGGGCTGTTTGGCCTCGTATCCTTCCTGTTCCACTTTGTATGTATTTCCGCAACGCGTGCACTGCCACGTTCCCAGTTTCAATTTGGGCTGGACTTCGTTGAATTGTCGCACGATTCCTTCAACGCAAATCAGTTTGTTCAAGTGTTCGGCGGAAATGTCGCGAATCAACGGCTGCCGGTCTTTGGGCAAATTAAAAAATCGGATGTGGGGTTCGAAGTTTTCGATTTCCAATGCGGGAACGTCCACATTCTTGACGGCCTGGTGCGCGGCTTTGAGCACATAGTCCGGGTTTTCGACGAGTTCGTCCGCGAGTTGAAAATCGTAATGTTCCAAGTCCGTAAAGTCAACGGAAATGGAACTCTTTTGCGGGTAAGACTCTACAAGCTTAGCGATTTCTTTCTTGTACTTCGTGCTTTTGAAAAAATTGTCAAACTTTTCAACAAAAGGATTTTCGGCCTGCGTTTCCAGTTCCATGCGCTCCCCTTTCCAATATTCTCTTTTCTTGCTTTAAAATGCCATTGCGGGCACTTTTCCGGTCGAACAAAAACAGTATTGGGGGAGCGCGCGCTACTGGGAGGGTTTCGAAAAATTCGCGCCTATTCCTTATACCTTCTCGCGCATATAGCGCTTTGCCCTTTGGATTTCGAAAGCCCGTCGTGCAAGAGCGCTTCGAATTCCGAAGCGGGAGCGGAGAAAGCATCATTGTTTTATACTATTTTGCCCTCTCCTTCACCCTATGGCCAAAGCATTCTATATTTCCACCGCCATCGACTATCCGACGGCCAAGCCCCACTTGGGCCACGCGTTCGAAAAGATTGGAGCCGATTGCATGGCGCGCTGGCACCGCTTGAAAGGGGAGAAAGTGCTCTTTTCCAATGGTTTGGACGAGCACGGGCAAAAGAACGAAAAAGTCGCGCGCGAAGCGGGCCTTCCCCCGAAAGAATTCGTCGACCAGCAGGCCGCGTACTTTCAGCAAGCGTGGGCCGCGCTCGACATTTCCACGGACTCGTTCATTCGAACTTCCGACCCCGAGCACATGGCCAATTCGCAAAAACTGTTCAAAAAAGTGTTCGACAAAAAGCTGATTTACAAGGGAAACTATTCGGGAAAATATTGCGTGGACTGCGAGCGCTTTTACACGGAAAAAGAACTCGTGCAGAGAAACTGTCCCGTTCACGGGAAGTCCTGTCAGCAGCTCGAAGAAGAAACCTACTTTTTCAAAATGGGAAACTTTCAAAAAAAACTGCAAGAGTACATTTCCAAGAACAAGGAATTCATCCGCCCCGAAACGCGGAGGCAGGAAATCCTCTCGCGCTTGAAAATTCCATTAAAGGATTTGAGCGTCTCGCGCGCTTCCGTGCAATGGGGAATCCCCCTTCCCAACGATTCCTCTCACACCATGTATGTTTGGTTTGACGCGCTCGCGAATTACTTGACGGCCGCGCACTTTGGAAAAAAGGATTTCAAAAATTTCTGGCCGTGCGACGTGCACGTTGTCGGAAAGGACATTTTGTGGTTTCACGCCGTCATCTGGCCGTGCATGCTGTACGCGTGCGACATTCCTCTTCCCAAATCCTTGTACGTGCACGGCTTTGTGAATTTGAAAGGCAGCGAAAAAATGTCCAAATCATTGGGAAACATCGTGGATCCCCTCGAATTGGTGCAAAAATACGGTAGCGACTCCGTGCGATACTTTCTGCTCCGCGAAATTCCCTTCGGAGAAGACGGCGAATACTCGGAAGAGTCCTTGAAAAACAGGCACAACCTGGAACTCGCGAACGAGTTCGGAAATTTGGTCAACCGCGCATTCTCCATGCTCGAAAAATACAACAATTCCAAAATTCCCTCTTCCAAAACAGACAAAAAGCTCGCGAAAGAGTGGAAAGCGAAAGAGTTTGCGAAAAAAATGGACTCTTTCCAGTTCCACATGGCCGCGGGAGAAGCCATGCAGTTCGCGAAAGCGTGCAACAAATTCGTGAACGAAAAAGAGCCATGGAAGCTGAAAGGAAAAGAGCGCGACGCCGTGCTCTACTCGCTGATGGATTCCATCCGCGTTCTTTCCATCGCCCTTTCTCCCTTCATTCCGCGCACGTGCGACAAGGTGCGCTCCGCGCTGGGAGTGAAAGAGCTGAAGTGGAAAGAAGCGCGCTTCAATTTGTTGAAAGCGGGAACGGTTGTTCGAAAGCCCGAAATTTTGTTCAACAAAGTCGAGTGACTATTTTTTGCGGATGATTCTGACGTTCGCGTCGCATTTGATGTATTCGACTTCGTCTCCGGGTTTGAGCGTTCCAATGTCTTTGGGTTTGGGAGAGTCGAACGTTGAATAGGTTGAAGTGTCCATGACTTGAATGCTTCCGCCCATGTCGGCCACGAACTGCGCGTTTCCCTTTTCAATGATGGGAACTTCAGTATCGTCCGTTGCGGGCTTTAACAATTGCCTTTTCGAATCGTCGAATACGCCAATGGCGGTAACTCTCGCTTTGGCCGAGCCGTGCTTTCCCGGCTTGGACAAGTCAATCGACTTGATTTGGCACACGAAACCGTCAATCAATACATAGTTTCCCGGTTTGAGTTGTCCCGTTCGTACAAATTTGACTTCCATTTTGTTTCCCTGTTGGACTGAACAGCTTTCTCTTTTTATTCCTTTGTTGCTTGTTGGGGGTAGGAAGGGATGGAATTCATGGTGTTCAAGCGCTTGAAGGACGCGTTTTCCGCTTCAAAACCGCGCATGGCCGTTTTTGTGGACGGTCCGAATATTCTGCGCAAAGAGCTCAAAATCGACTTGCAGAGCGTAAAAAAAGCGTTAGAGCCCTACGGGCAGATTAAAGTGGGAAAAGTTTTTTTGAACCAGTTCGCTTCGAACAAATTGGTCGAAGCCGTGGCGAACCAGGGCTTCGAGCCCGTGATTACGGTAGGAGACGTGGACGTTTCCATGAGTGTTGATGCAGTCGAGTCGATTTTCAACCCCGTCATCGACAAAATCGTTCTCGTAACCCGCGACTCCGACTTTTTGCCCGCCGTCGTGAAAGCGAAAAGGTATGGAAAGGAAACCATTGTTGTTTTGGCCGAAGAAGGCTCCGCAGCCGCGCTGAAAAACACTGCAGACGTTGTCATTGTGTTGGGAAAAAAGTAGAAACGCGAAGCAGCTTTGCACCTAAATGGTGTTGTTTGAAGCTCTTTCTTATGCTGGCAGCTCTCCTTTAAGTGCAGGCTCCTAGTTGATTACCCCGCTCGTCTTTAAATA
>JAZDMJ010000026.1:0-13188 GCA_043801115.1 Candidatus Iainarchaeum sp.
ATTCCCGCGTACGAAATCCCCCAGAGCGTGAACGGATTGACGCTTCCCGGAACGGATACAATAATGATTGAGGTTTCCGCGAGCGGGGAAGCATTGGTGAAAGACTCGCGCGTTCTCGACTGTTTCAAGCAGGCCGTCAAAGACCAGCATGACTACACAATGCAGTCCGATAATTTGCAGGAAACTTTCGGAAAAGTGAATCTGGTTTCGACGGATTTGGACAGCATTACGCCCGCGGGAGACTCGATTGTGGCGGACGGAAAAGTGCGCTTTACCGCGCAGGGAAGCAGTTCGAAAATCAACATCCGCGGAAACCGCGCCACGGAAGTCGTGCAAAATTTGGACAATAATACGCTTACGGCGAAAGTGGGAGACTTGGAAAGCATCCAGTTCAAAAACGGCTACGCGGTGTACAAGCCCGAAACCAACGAACTGCTCATTTGGCTGAAGCACAACGAGCAGGCCATCTTGCGCGACAAGGACGTGGCAGGATTGAAAGCCAAATTGACGAATGTAACCAACCCAATCACAAATTGTGTGGAACCGGCCATCGACTTGCAGGCCATTGCCAGCACTTCGAGCGATTTGGCCGGAGCGAGAGTGGCCGCGTTCAACCAGAGCATGCTCAAGCAGGGCCCCTTCCAAGTATTCGACACGGACAAAAAAACCTTCATATTGTATGCAGATGCGGACTGCAATCCGCGCTTTAAAATCATCGACAAGGCGACAGGGCAAGTGTACGACGAGGCCATTGATAGCATCACCCCGACTCCCACAGGGGTAGAGATTAAAACCGCGGACGGGAGAATGCATACTTTGGACTTCAGCACGGAAAACGGAAGGCCCATGCTGTCCTACAATGGAGACGCGCAAATATTGCGCGCCGCGCAGGGCCCGAACGGAAGCTTTTATTACGACCCCGAAAAAGGATTGTGGTACGCGGAGAACGGCCAGTTGCTTCCATTGATTGACGCGTTCAAACAGCAGGGCATCGGCGCGCAAGTCAATCCCAACGGGAGCGTTTCCGGGGTTCCTTCGAACAATATCTTTTTCAATTCTGGAACGGGGGCGGGCGGAACGAACAATCCGTGGAACATTCCCAGCCTGCCCGAATCAACCGTGCTATTGATTATTTTCATCGCGTGCATGGTTGCCTCGCTCGCCGTTATTCGCCAGCGTTCGGGGAAAATCAGTCTCTGATTTTGTTTTCCTTTTTGAACTTGTCAAAATTGGCGCACGCTTTTTCGATCGCTTCTTGCACTTCCGCAATCTTGTAGCCGAACTCTTTGTCGTTCATGTACGAAGCGCCCAACGCTTCCATGCGCGCGCCCCTTCCGAACGTTTTCTTCCATGCTCCCGCCGAAACCGCTCCTGCTTTCTTGTCCCATTTTTTTCCAAAAAACAAAGGTCTTGGGAGCGCTCCCAGGCTGGCCATCCACCACGTCATTCTCGCAATCCGCTCGATCACCCACGCGGGCCACACGTAGGAAAATCCTTTCGCCAGCGCTTTTCCCTTGAATCCTTCCTTGCGGATGAATGCGCGGATTTTTTGATAATACTCAAGCTCTCGCTGCGCGCTTTTGAGCGCGAATTCCAGGTCCAAAAACTCTTTCCTCATTTTTTGAAACTTTTCCAGTTCTGCCACGCGCTTTCTTCCCTTCAACTCCCCTTCCAGCCACTCTTTGAACATTTCTTCCGCGTTTTTTTCCTTCTCGCTCGGCTCTTTCTTTTTCTCGCTCCACGGCAAATCCCTTTCCCGCACTCCTTCCCGTTCCACAATCACGCGCACTTCGGGCATCGAAACATTCACGACGGGCGCGGGAATGTGAAGTCCGCTCCCCATTTCGATTTGCGCTCCGTGAAACACGTTTTTCACGTTTTGCGTAACCTTTCCGCCCGAAACGTCTCGAAACTGTTGGAGCGCGCCCCACACTTTGTTATTAATGGAAGTAGAATGCACTGGCTTTCGATGCCGCGCTCTTCCTCCAACCGTTGGTGCCATTTTTTATCTCACTTTTTTTTCTTTTTAGACGCTTGCTGGCCCCAATTGTATGCGAAAGGGCCCTTGTTGTTTTGCGTCATTTGTCCGCCCGAAATGTTTCCCGCAGACATGCTCGGACCGTACACGGTCGACCTTGTTGTCATCCACTGATCGCCCGGAATTTTGACGACTCGAACGGGCCCGGGCACGCGCTTGGTGACGATTCGCGTTCGAATTAGCGGTCTGCCCTTTCGAACAGTGGTTGTTTTTGTTACTTTTTTTTCTGGACTGGTCACTACTTTCTTCTTTTTTTTCAAAACTGTTTTGGGCTTTCTTCCTGGCACTGGCATTTTTGTTCCTCCTCTTTTGTTCAAGTGTACATGGGCGTGTGGTCTTCCATTTGGGCCACGTTTTCCTGCGATTCTTTCATTTTCTGCAACTGGGACATGAGCGCTTTTTCCATTTCTTTCGCTTCCTTGAGCAAGGGAGCCACGTTGATGTCCAAGCCCAGAATTTCGTCCAGTTTTTTCAACAATTCCGCGCTGGCCTTGTAGTCGGCGCCGATTTTCACGCTGCCCAAAATCGAAATCGCTTCCACGTCTTCCAAATCCTTCAACTGCAGCAAAATGAGCGCAGTAACTCCCGTAGTAACCCCTTCCTTGATGAGTTCGATGTTGTGCGCTTGCAAGAACTTTTTCCCGCTTTCATTCGCCGCGATTCCGAAAATCTGAACGCCTTCTCCCGCGCTGGGAGAATTGATTCCCGCAAGAGAAATGACGCGCGAGATTCCCTTTTTTCGAATCCAGTCCACTACCGAGTTCGCGACGTGCTGGGTGTGCTGTTGGGAAATGATTTGTTCGGAAATCAAAACAACGAGTTTGTACTGCGCGCTCGCGTAAATGCGCGAAGGGTGAACGGGCATTCCGTCGTGAATGCGGATAATGGGCATGAAATTGTCCGAATCTACAAACCCAATTTGTTTGAAGTTCATTTTTTCGACCAAATACTTGGCCGAAATCGTTCCAACCAGTCCCATTCCGGGAAATCCTTCAATGAGCGTGTATCCTTTCAAATTCCAGTCTTCGGTTTCGACGAATTCCAAATCCATCCGTTTGGGCATAGGAAAACTGAACGCGCTTGCAGTTTAAAAGAATGCCGTCAAAACCCTTGAACGCCGTAAAAGCAAGCGAACGCGATGGGCAGCAAAAACAGCGCGTACAAGAACGCTTTCGAAACATCGCTTTCCTGAAGCGCGACAAAATAGGAGGCGAGCAATGCGTATTCGAATAAGTAAATCGGAATCGCAGTTAATGTAGCATTTAGCAGGGCGTTTCTCGCTTCGGCAGAAAGTCCCACTCCCAACTCCGCTCCCATGTCCTGCGGAAATCCCGAAACCATTCCAACAAGCAGTCCCAGCACGAGCGGGACAATCAATCCGCCCGCCGCGAGCAGTGTATATTTTTCAACCGTCATGTTCGCCTGCCGTTCTCTCAAAATTCCCTGCGTCTGCAAAATATCGTCGGCCGCTTCTTTGAATACTTCGGACAAGTCCGCTCCGCTCTGATAGCCCTGTACGAGCAACTGTATTGCCCTTTCAATCACAGGGTCTGGATTGCGCTCCGAAATCCCCTTCAAACTCTTTTCCACACTCTCTCCCGCCTTCAATTGTTTTTCCGCTTGTTCGAACTCTTTCGCCCACTCTTCGCCGCAACTTTCAGACAAATAGTGCACAATGTGCGCAAACCCGCTCCTGCGCGGAAGCAGCGCGGCCAGCAACAGCAAATCAGGCGTGCTCTCCTGCAATTTCTTCACGCGCTGCTGTTCGAAAAACTTTTGAGCGAAAGAGCGCAGTCCGGGAATGCCGAATAGGGAGAACAGCAACAGCGCCAATGCGATTTTAAAGTCCAATCCATACTCGAATGCGAAATAGAGGGAAAACCCCGCGCAAAGCGCGGAGAGCAACGCGGTTTTTTGGAAAAAATTACGCATGTTTTTGCCTCAAAAAGTACGGAGTTTGGGAGCGGATGAAAAAAAGCATGGCAACGTCCAGCAAGGGAAAGCCGACACACACGGCAACAAGAGCTTGTGTTGGGGAAATGGAAACGTCCAAAAACTGGCTCCCCACGACCAAAAAAGAGAGAAAGAGCGCGGGCACAATGGCCGAAATCGTTACGAACAAGAGCGCGAGCAATACCATTTTTCCCGAAAACTGCTTGGATTGCGCGTGCTGTCGTTCGAGCATTTCTTTGGCAAGCGCTTTCAGCGCGTTTCCTCCCCCTTCCCTGTTTCCCGACTCGTAAGAGGATTTCACGTTCAAAAACGCCCTTCGCGCGAGCCTCGACTTCCATTGCTCCGCCTGTACCGCAATCGCCTTCGGAATACTTTTTCCCCTTTTCGCTTCTTCCAGAATCTCTCCGAACGCTTTCGAAACCAGTCCGTGCTTTTCTTTGGAAACGTTTTCGAGGGCTTTTTCGAACGCGTTTCCGAATTCGAGCTGGACGGCGAGCGAAAGCAGCGCAAATGGAAGTTCTCCTTCCAGCTCTTCCCTCCTCTTGCGCTCTTCTATGAATGGAAGCGCGAAAACCAGCGAAACTGCCCCAAGGCCCAGCGCGAGGGAGAGCGCAATTGATTTCGTCCAGGAGACTCCATATGCAGTAAATGCAAGGACAGCGATGCACATTCCCGCCGCGATGAAAATTGCGTACGGCTTCAACTGGCGCGCCAACTCGCTAATTGCGGGCCTTTCGCAGTACTGCTTCCATTTCCCGTTCCATTCTCGCATTTTCAACCCCGTTCCACAACGCGAAGAACTGCTCCGCGTTCAATCCCAATTCGGAAGTTCTGCGCATTTTTTCTTCGGTTTCTTGAATCAAAGAGCCCACTTTTTGCGCGGAAATTCCGAACGAGTGCGCAATCTTTTCCGCCACTCGCCCGCTCGGATTTTTTTTCCGCAACTCATTGCGCGCAAAATCGAATTCGTACAACGTGCGAAACCCTTCTTCCGTGCTCTCCACGATTTCGACCACTTTGCGGCAGTCGATTTTTTTCCCCTGCCTGCTCCACCTTTTTTGCACCAAAACCAAGTCAATGGCGCGCAAGTCCTGTTCTCCCACGCCGTATGATTTCATTCTCCCTTCCAGTTCTGCAACGCTTTGCGCGTGCATGGTTGCACAACTTCCCTTTCCCTGCCCCGCCAAAATAGTGTCCATCAGCGCGCGCACTTCTTCCGGAGTCCGAACTTCCCCCACCACGATTCTGTCCGGCCGCATGCGCAAGGTGTCCCAAATGAGTTCGCACATTTTCGCGTGCTCTCCCGAAACGAGCCTGACTTGGTGTTGGTGTGGAATCCTCATTTCGGGCGTTTCTTCCACGCACACAATTCGCTCGCTCGCGGGAAAAAACTGCAACAGCGCGTTCAAAGTAGTCGTTTTTCCGCTTCCCGTGTTCCCGCACGCGAGCAGCGAGCAGTCGCTTTGCAGCGCGAGGGAAAGAAAGGCGAGCGCGTTCCACGAAATTGTTTCCCTTTCTCCCAATTCCAATGCGCTCCACGGCTGTTCTCGAAACTTTCGAATCGTCACCGTCGCTGCTTCGGAGAGGGGGGAAATGGTCGCGTGCACTCTGCTCTTGTCGGGCAGGGAAGCACTCAGTTTCGGATTTTGCAGCGTAATTCTCCGTCCGATGCTTCTCCCCAACAAGTTAATCCAGTCTTTGACGGTCTCTTCATCTTCAAAGCAGAAATTGCACGCCATCCAGCCCAATTCAATGTCATAGCAGCGCACGGGATTGTTTTTTCCGACTCCCGTAACTGCAATCTCTTCCAGCCACTCGCATTCCAACAGTTCGTTCAACGGCCCCAACCCGTTCACGCTCGACTTGGCCAAAGCGTACAAGTATTTTTTCTGCTCCTTGTTGAGTTCAATTCCCTGCTTCCAACAATGTTCGGCGAACGCGACAGCCAATGCTTCCGCTTCGGGGTTCGAATTTCGAAAACCGTGCAAAAATTCGGCCAAAAACTCCTGCTCTTTTTTGGACAGCGGGGGAAAGCGCGCGAATACAATCCAATATTCCCCTTCCCTCGTTCGAATAACGCGAAAACTTTCACTCTCTCGTTCAATCAGTCCTTCCGCTTTCAAAAAATTCCAGCCCAAGCGCATGGCCTAGCGCAGCTTCGACTTGCATTTAAACACTGCGAAGAATTCGTCGAATGGCGAATTACTTTTTGCCCCACTTTCCGGGCTTTTTCCGCTCGGCAATAAAGTATGCGGCCGCCAGTACAATGATAATAATCAGCAATGCAGCGCCCATAATGATGGAGCGGTCGATTGGTGGAGTGCTTGGCGCTCCGCCCGTTCCATTCTGGTCGGTTCCACTCGTTCCGCCCGTATCGCCTGTTCCGTTTTGGTCGCCGCTTCCAGTTCCCTGGTCGGCCCCGCTGGGCGCAACGTAATCGCTCAAGTTGAGAACGACGGCCGGCTTGTAAAAATTGGCGTCCGCCGTCGTCGTTCGGTTGGCCACGCTATAATTGAAGTCTTTCGAACCGTTTGCGGGCACATTGGAAACCGAAAACTGGACAATGGGGTCGCTTTTCAAAATTTTCATCGTAACGTCGCTAGGCACTGAAATCAGGCCCGCGCTCGCCGCGACTCTTTTGGGAATTTCTTCCACAATATTGACGTCTTTCGCGCCCGCCTGCTTGTTGGCCACGTGCAAAGTTACAACCGTCTTGTACTTGTTGGTTTCGCCGCTCTCTTCCGTCTTGATTACAGTAATGGTTCTCGACACTTCCACTTTTCCGACCGCCGCCGAAGCCGTTGCAATCGCATTTTCCGACGCTCCCGCTGCCGTCAATAATGCAGTAATGTCTTCCGAAGTGGGCTTTCCGCCCTGGGTAATCAAGTCAATCACGCTTTGCACGGAATTCGAAGTACTAGTAGAAGGCGTGGTCGAAGTGGTGCTCGTATTGCTAGTAATCGTCGAAGAACTGATTGCAACCGTAATCGTTGCTAGCGTGGCCGAACTATTTGCATTTTGCGCAACGTCCATGCACCGAATATAGAATGAATGCGTTCCGTTGTTCTTTCCAACGGCCCAAGAGTGGCTCGTTCCGAGCGTTGTTGTGGTAGAACCATTCATGTCCGCGTATGCTTGGTCGGTTGAAACGTCGAGGTTGTTTGAATAACGGCATGTTGCCGGTTCGTTCGTCGTCAGCGCCAAGTTGAAATTTCTGCTTGTAACCGAAGTCGAACCCGTGTACGTAATAGCGGGCGCATTGTTGTCAATGCGAATGGAAACTGGCACAGTTGCCATGTCCGAGCGGATAAAATTGCTGATATCCTGGTCATCGTATTGCGAAACATTGACATCAATGTAATAGTTCGAATCTCCGATATTGGCCGTGTTCAACAGCACGCGCACGCGGTGTTGGGCGTTGGGAAGTTGATTTCCTCCAGCAGCCGCAGTTGTATTTCCATCTTCAATCATCGACAGCGCGCCGTTCCGGTTGGTCACTCCCGTTCCATTGCCATCCAGCGCGTTGTTATCTATGCTGATGATATTGTAATCAACAACTCCGAGCCCGCGCAAGGCAACAACGACATTGATGTCTGCGGTGTAATCCGTCGGGTCGGTCCAGTTGAAGTCAATCAGAGTAGTCACTCCCGACAGATAACCGCCCGAAGTGCGGGTGTTGAAGGTAATGGTCGCATTGCGGTCCTGCAAGACGTGAATGCGGTGAACGTTTCGGCTCGACAAGTTGGCCCAATTCGCGTCTGAAACAGTAGCCCCCACATTGGAATCGTTTCCCGCCACATCGGTTGCATAATAGTCTACAGTCCAATTTCCATCCGTATTGGGCAGTGTAATATAATTGGTGTCCAATCCTGGAGCTGGCGAATCAAAAAGAAGAATATTCCAGTCATGGTCTCCGTTAATGTCGACTCCTGATTTGCGGTTTGTGTCCACGCGATAGTGGGCTGAAGTACAACCGCTGTTATCATCCACGCACGTGAAAGTCAATCGAATTCCGCTCGCGTTTTGCAAGGCATTCACATTCACATCGGTAGTGATTTTTCCGGGCGCGTTCGCGTCCTGCAAAATGTACACGCGGTGCACGTTCGAATCGTTCTGCGAGGCAGAACCGTTCCGGTCCGAAACAGTCGTAACCGAATTCGAGTCGTTTCCAGCTCTGTCAATCGCGTAATAGTCTATGGTCCAGTTTCCGTCGCTTCCGGGAATCGTAATCGTAGTGGTAACGTTGGCGTCCGCGCCCATTGTCGTAAATGCGGCAGAATTCCAGTCTCCTGCAATAGTGGCGGTGGAAGTGTTGTCTGTGTCGACTCTATACTTGAGCGTTGCACACCCGCTGTTCGCGTCCGCACACGTGAAAGTCAGCAATGTAAACCATCTCTTTTGCCACGAATTCACATTCGCGTCCGAAATCAGGTTTTTGGGGCGGTTGTTGTCCACGTTGAACGGAATGGAGAGTCCGGCCATTTCCGCGCCCATGAGCAAGCTTTGGTCGTCTAGTTGGAGGAGGTTGATGTCGGCTTGATAGTTTCCGTCGTGGAGGTTGGCGGTGTTTACTAGCAGTCGGACGCGGTGTTGGGCTTGCGGGAGTTCGTTTCCGCTTGTTCCGCTGCCGTTTCCGTCTTCAATCAATGAAAGCATTCCATTGCCGTCGAACGAAACTGTTCCAGCGCTGTTTCCGTCCAGTGCGTTGTTGTCGTAGGCCAGCCAGACATTCACGTCTTTATTGTTTCCATTCACTCCGCGCAGTTTGACAATCAAGTTGACGTCGTTGATGTAGTCTCCGCTTGGGTCGGTCCAGTTGAAGTCGAGGATTGTGGCTATTCCTTTGGAATAGGTGGGAGTGGTGGGAGAGTTGATGGTAATCGAAGCGTTCCTATCTTGCAATATATACACGCGGTGGACGTTGGTTCCCGTTGCCACATTCGCGTCCGAAACCGTGGCTCCGCTATTCGAGTCGTTTCCCGCCCGATCTACGGCGAAAAAGTCCACTGCATAGTTTCCGTCGTGCGGAGGTAGTGTGATAGTAGTTGTGGCGTTTCCGTCGCTGGTGATGGTGGCGAAGCTGGCAGTATTCCAGTCTCCTGAAATCGTAGCGCCATATTTTCTGTTTGTATCCACGCGGTATTTGACGGAAGCGCACCCGCTGTTCTTGTCGTGGCATGTAAAGGTGAGAACCGTGGAAATGCGCTGTTGTTTCACGTTGATGTTCGCATCGTTATAGACTGTCACTGCGCCGTTGTTGTCAATGTTGATTGGAAGATTTAGGCTGGTGGAGTTTGTGCGAATCAGCACGTTCGTGTCCGAGTATTTGTTTACATTAATGTCGATTTGGTAGTTTCCGTCTGGAATGTTTTCGGTATTTACATCAAGGCGCACGCGGTGTTGGGCGTTGGGTGCTGCGTTTCCATCTGTAGCGCTGCCGTTTGCGTCTACAGCCATGCTCGACACGCCATTGTCCGCTACGTTGATCACGCCGAACGCGTTTCCGTCCAGTCCATTCAAGTCATACGCCAAGTAACGGTTCGTGTCCTTGTAGTTTCCAGTCAACCCTCTCAGTTGTATAATTACATTCACGTCTGGAGTGGTATCGTTGGGGTCAGTCCAGTTGAAGTCAATGAGCATCGTTCTTCCACGGGTGTAGGTTCCCGTAGTCGGAGAGTTGACAGTAATGAGGGCATTTCTGTCCTGCAACACATACACGCGGTGCACGTTTCCGTCCGTAAAAGTGTTTCTGTCTTGCGATCCGGGAATGGTGTTGGAGTCGTTTCCTGCTCGGTCGATGGCGTAAAAGTCTACTGCATAGTTTCCGTCGTGTCGGGGCAGTGTAATTGTTGCCGTAACATTGGCGTCTTGGTTGGGCGTAAAGGTTGCCGTGTTCCAGTCTATTACATTCATGTCGGCGACGGGAGACCTGCGGTTGCTGTCTACTTTGTAGACGAGGGTTGCGCATCCGCTGTTTCGGTCAATGCATGTGAATGTCAACACAGTTCCGATTCTGTTCTGCCAAACTCCTGCGTTTACATCCGTAACAATTAATGAAGGCCCATTATTGTCAATATTGAGGGGAAATGTTAGACTGTTGACATCCGAAGTGTATGTCACATTTGCGTCTCCAAGTCCGATGTTGATTACGTTGATGTCAATTTGATAATTCCCGTCCGGAATGTTTCTGGTATCCAATTGCAGTCTCGTTCGATGGTTCAAGTCGCCCCTTCCGTTAATGTCTGCTGGAGCCCCAAAGTTGAGGTCCAATGATTTGGCGCCAAATTGGTTGTTCAAGAATACTGCCCAAGCGCCCGCGCCCGACTGGTTCAAATCAAGGGCATTATTATCAAATGCAAGAATTTTGTTGAAATCTTCAATGGAAACGTGTCGCAGTTTGATGACCAAATTGATATCATTCACTGTCGTATTTGTGTCCCACCAGTTAAAATCGAGCGTGAACGTTCCCTTCACATACTGGGGAGTTGTGGGAGAATTGACGACCATAAACACTGCGGCCAGAGCAGACGTGGAAAAAAGTATTAGCAAGAATGCAATCGGTGCAAGTGTCAAAAGCTTCACAACAAACCCCTTTGGTGCAAAGAAGATAACAAGTTGTATTTAAACCTTTTTAAGCGGGGGGCTTAGTTGAAAATCTCTGTTTTTGGTACTAGTTTGAGGTTTTGGGTGATGATTCGGGCATAGAGTTCGGCCCGCTGGTGGCGGGCCGTTCGGCTCGCCACATGACTTCCACGACATCTTTTGAGGGAGCTGAAGTACGATTCGACTAGCGAGCGTTGGTGGTAACAGCGTTCGTCGAATCTCTTGCGAAAATAGTTTCGGTAGAACCCTTTTCGAGTCGTCGATTTAATCGGAATGTGTGCACACATTCCGCGTGTCTTGCAATACGCGTACAGTTTCTCCGAATCATACGCCTTGTCTGCAACTAGCACGCGCGGATGCGCGTGTTCCAACAGTTTCTCCGCGTCCACGCTCTCGTGCACTCTTTCAGAGTGCACTTCTACTCCAATACATTTTCTCGAGCGAACGTCTAGCAAGATGTTCGCTTGTACGGGTTTTCCGACTGGTAGAGGAGAATCGATTCGTTTCAAGTAATGGAAAGAAGGATTGGTTCGGGTGAAGAACACTCCATCTAGTGCGACAACGCGCGGAAAACGCACGTTGTGCGTTGCATCCAACAATCTCTTCCACAAATACAATGGAATGCGTTTGGACATTTTGCACAATGCCGAGTACGTCGGCACTGTAACATTCAACCCATTCAACAAAGCAGACGTTCTACGATACGATAGCTTGCACTCTTGCTTAACCAACAATGCAATACAATGCTGCCACAACTCGTACGTTTTCGGACCCATTCGATGCAAAAATCGAGGACATTGCGCTTGCCCGAGCAAGCGCAAAACCTTTTCAACTAACACTTCTTTCTGATTCACGGAAAACCACTCCTATTGGTTTTCCAACCCTCACGGCAGACAATGCCGTGGGGGTTTAAATACTTAGACTTTCAACAGAGCCTAAGCGGGGGCGGTTTTTACCGCGCATTCACATAAGAATCATAGCATTTTTCCGAGCAAAATCCCCTTCCAAACAAGACAGTTCCTTTATTGTTCAACTCGCCCCCGCAATGCAGGCAGGAGCGCTTGAGTTCGAATACGCCTTTTTTGCCGTACTTGGCGCTGTCATTCCTTTTCAAGTAAGGAGAAAGGTCCATGCCACTCTATACACTATCTGAAAATAAAAGCCTTTTGCGGGGCTGAAAAAAGGTTCGGATTCCGAATCCGCAATTCTTTTCCCCTTCAAAGGCGTTTTTCGTTCAGAAGGCCGCAACGGCAATCACCCCTTTTCGGCTTTCAAAAGAGAAAAGGCAATTCACAACTATTGGGAGGCGGAAATTGCTTTCCGCCTTTTTCTTCTTACTTCCAATCCATTGAATCGCCGATTTTGGCCCGCACTTTCCCGCACTTCACTTCCACTATATAGTGTGCGCTTTTGCGAGGGGAAACGTTCAACGTCCACGGCCGAACGTTTTTCCGAACATCAACCACTTTTTTTCCGGCATCCAGCCAGAACACGTCGATTGGGAATTTCATGAACAGCATGTGAATGGAAGCGCCGAAGCGGGAGGAAACGTGCAGGGGAAAGACGAGCGCGTAGTCGACTTCTTTGGCTTCTTTGAACATGAGTCCCAAAAATTTCTGCCAAAAAGAGCGCGCGGTTCGAACGCGTTTCAATTGGACGTTCATGCCGATTCCGGTTTCTTTTTCGCTTTCAAACTTTCCAAGGGAGGAACGTGGATTTCTTCAATGTACGCGGTAGTTTGCTGGGCCGTCATTTCGTGCAATTCCTTGCGCTCGAATTCGCGCTTCAAATCTTCCAATTCCGAAACTTTCAAGCGGAGCTCTTCGACGATTTGTTCGAGGCGTTTTTGCTTCTGCTCTTCCATGCTTTTCCCGTTTGTACTAAAAGCCTCGATTATTTATATGGGTTTGCCCTGTAAAGAAAAGTATGCTGCAGTCGATTGCCTTCATTCCCGACGGGAACCGGCGCTATGCGAAAATGGCCGGACTCTCTCTGGCGGAATCCTATTCTTTGGGCGTTCAAAAAGCGTGGAACGTGCTGGACTGGCTGAAAGAATATCCGAAAATAAAAGCGGGCGCGTTTTACATGCTCTCGCTCGAAAACCTTTCCCGCACCAAAACAGAACTCTCCGCGTTGTACAAAATCTTTGACAAAGAGTTGGACAAAGTCAAAACGAGCGCGCTCATCAACGAAGACCAAATCAGATTGCACTTTGTCGGAAAAACCGAATTACTGCCCAAACAACTGCAGTCCAAATTGGCCGAAGTCGAAAAGTACACTTCGGAATTTTCGGGAAAAGACGTCTACCTCGCTTTGGGCTACAATGGCCAGCAAGAGATTGCAGACGCCGCGGCCAAGCTCGCGCAGGACGTCAAAAACGGTTTAGTAAGTGCGGAGCACATTTCTCCCGAAACCTTCAAAAAATACTTGTACTCGGACTTGCCCGAACTGGATTATATTGTTCGTACTTCGGGCGTGGAGCGTTTGAGCGCTTTTTTCACCTTTCAAAGCGCGTACTCGGAACTCTATTTCAGTCCAAAGTACTGGCCCCAGTTCGAACAGGCAGACTTGCGCCTCGCCGTGCAGGAATTCGA
>JAZDMJ010000038.1:0-2499 GCA_043801115.1 Candidatus Iainarchaeum sp.
TTAAAAAGCTTTCAATCATTGGGCGCAAAAAATAGTGCGTTTCGGCAACTCGATTGATTTTGTTCAATAAAATAGTTTTTATTTCAGGCATATATGTAACTTGCAAACAACCAAAATAAATATTTCAACATTTTCCTAAGTCATGCGGACTAAGGGGGCAACTACCCCCAACCCTATGTTATATAAATCTAACATTATCTATTTCTAACATTGCTACGGAGGTAGTTACATGGGTTTGTTTGTGGAGCGGTTTGGGGTTGCGTTGGGTGGTATGATTTTGGCGGTGTTGGTGGCGCGGTTTTTGTTGGGTTTGGGGGGTTTTGGAGAGGCGGCGTCGTTTGCGATTGTGGTCGTTGTGTTGGGTTTGGCGGTGGCGGGAATTGTTGCGTGGAAAATCCGGCAGAGGACGATGGGAGCCGTTGTCGAAGACGAGTTTTCGAAAAAAGTTTCCTTCAAAAGCGGCTATTATGCGTATCTGGCGGGCGTATGGACTGTCATGGCATTATTGGTGGTCAGCGATTTTCCCCAAGCGCAAAGCCTTGGAATACAAGGAACCGCGCTCACCCTGCTGGGCGTCATGGGAATCGCCTATATAGTATCGTATTTCGTGCTGGCCAGAAAGGGGCTGAAAGAGTGACTTGGAGCGGAAAACCGTGAAAAACAAAATTGCCGAGCTCCGGAACGGGGCGGGAATCACGCAAGAAGAGCTCGCGAAGAGAGTGGGCGTGCGGAGGGAAACCATTCTGTACCTGGAAAAGGGAAAATACAATCCATCGCTCGAACTCGCGTTCAAAGTCGCGAAAGAATTGAAAGCCAAAGTGGAAGAAGTGTTCGAGTGGGGAGGGTAGACGGTTTGCGGGCGGTTACTTTTTTCGATAGTTCATTTTTCGGTCGTATTCCGGGTGGGAAGAAATGTCGAGAACGAATGCGATGATTTCGACTTCGGTTTCGTTGTTGGTGAGCGAGTACAGCATTCTCCAAAAATTCGGCAGTTCGACGCGGAATAAATTGTTAATGCCGTACTTTTGCTTGAATGTTTCGGGAATTTTGTCCTTTCCGATCGGGCTTCCGTAGTGAATGTTTTGCTTGACGAGTTCGAGTTTTTTGTTGAGCGCGTTCAAAATCGAGCGTTCGGTTTTGGACGAGGGCGCTTTTTCGTTCAAGTCTTTGTACACTTCTTCGGCTTCCGGAGAAAAAATGATTCGAACGGTTTTCATAATTCGAGGCCTTGGGCGATGGCTTTTTTCAAATTAGCGTTCGAAGGAGAGTGAATCCACGAAATTCCCTTCAAGGAAACGGCGATTTTGTTGCTGTCTTCCAAGTAGTGCAAAATCGTTTTGAGCGTGTAGTGGTTGACTTGCTTGGGCAGGCGCTTTTTGAGTTCGGCGATGGTAATCACGCTTTCGTTCATGTCTTGCAGCACTTTTTCCACCATCAATACCGTGTTCAGCGTGGGAGAACGCTCCCACTTGAGCATTGTGCTTGTTCGTTCCATTTCATCACCCTTTTCATTCCAATATTTACTAGTTGATAACTTTATATTATCAACAAGTATATATAAAGTTATAGGATAAGGGCTTGAATGGCGCGATTCAATGCATTCACCTGTTATACGAAAGGCGGCTTTTGAACTTTTAAAGATGCGCAGGCCACTTTTCCGGTGAAAGAGTCTGAATTCGAGGACCGCACTGGACGGGTTTTAAATTCTGTAATTAACAGAATTTGCGCAAGGCGAAAGCATGAAAATCATCAAAGTGAAGGGAAAAAGAGCGCCCATCCGCATGGCCGAGTGGAAGGATATTGAAAAAATCGTCCAAAAGCACTTGAAAGAGTACAAAGTGTTCTACGCAGAACTCGCTGACTTGTAACAACAAAAAAAACGCAGGCGAAAGACGTGTTTGAGTGGGAAGGGCGAGTTGGTTAAAAACGAAGGTTTAAACAAAGTAATGTTGAAAGCAGGATAAGTTATGTCTGACAATTTTAGAGATGTAATGCCTTCTACTTTTTGGCTTGTTACCAACTATGGTTGCAACAATCGTTGCGTGTACTGTTATGCGAGAGAAAGTGTCGGAAATGCGGAAAAAAGCGACAAAGTAATGGACTTGGAGTACGCCAAAGACGTCTTGCAGGAAATGAAAGATTGTGGGGCAAAGCACTGCCTCCTAATCGGAGGAGAGCCAACGTTGTACCCGCACTTGTTGGAAATAATCGAATTTGGAACCAAAATCGGCCTTTCAATGAAAATTGTTTCCAACGGAACTAGAATGGCGGACAAAACTTTTGTCGAAAAATTGAAGAACGCTGGACTCGTACACGCGAGCATTTCAATCGAAGCTTCGACACAAGAACTGCACGACCAAATCACTTCTGCCAAAAGCTTTGAACGAATGATTCAAGGAATCAAAAACGTGCAAGAGCTCGGCATTTCAAACAATACAAACTTGACTATTTCTTCTCTCAACATGGAAGAAATAGTTCCAACCGCAAAAATGCTTGCAA
>JAZDMJ010000039.1:0-8637 GCA_043801115.1 Candidatus Iainarchaeum sp.
GATTGTGCACCTCAAGGTACACACTACCCTTTGGACTTACCCACTATCTTATCTTGCTCGACCCAGAATAAAAAGCTTTGCCAAGCGGTTTGCCACTCGAACAACTACAACAAAAGCATCAAGGCCAAACCGCTAAATAAGGGAATGGCGAAATTGTCGTCGATGGGCAAAAACTCGGCCGCCATTCCAACCGCCGCCGCAACCAGCGCAACGGGCAAGTTGAAGAACAAAAAAAGCGCGATTGCGGAAAAGGCAAAGCCGGCAAACGTTCCCTCCATGGAACGGTTGGGCAATAGTTTGTGCGTTCCCCAGCGCGTTCCCACCACCGTCGCCATCGAATCCCCCACCGCGAGACACAACAAGGCGCCGAATGCAATGGAAGAAGGCTGGAAGACGAAAAAAAGCAAGGTTACAATAATGGCGAGCTGGAACAACAGCGCGGCCTGACCGGGAAAAACTTCGCGCTTTCTTCCCACAAACCGCACAATGTGGTGAACGTGCTTGGGCTTTTCAAAAATGGCGAGGACGAGCGCGAGAATGAGGCCGACCAAAAATACGACTACTGCAATTTCGAGGGAAAAAAGCGTTCCCTTGAAATACACGAGGCCTGCGAAAAAGGCGCCGAGCAGAAAGTGAACGAGCTGGCGGACGATTTCGCGCATCTACTTCCTCCTGCAGTGGACGAGCAAGTGGTCGCTCTCGAACGGAGCGAGCGGGACTGTCTGAATGACATTAAACATCTCATTCAATTTGGAAACTTCCCCTTCAAAAACCTTTTGAGGGGAAAGAGAGGGGGAAATGGAGCGCGCTTTGACGGCCAGCAGTCCGAAACCGCCCTCTTTCAACAGTTTCGCGTTTTTCAAAAAAATTTCGGCCTGGTTTTTCTGCGAAACGTCCTGCACCAAACCATCAAATTGCATTTCGCGGATTTCGGACGGATATAGAAGGGGTTGGTTCGCGTCCGCAAGCAGGGGAAAAATGTTTTCGCGCTGTTCGGCGAGGAGCAACAGCTTTCGCATCACCGTGGGAGAAATGTCCACTCCGACCACGACTCCGCTTTTTCCCACAATATCGGAAACGTGGGAAAGCGTGGTTCCTTCGGCCGCGCCCAAGTACAAAATCTTCTGACCCGAAGCGAAAGGAAACTCTTTCAATCCCTTGCAAATGCCCGCGCACAATTTCGAGCGGAAGGGATTCCATTCGCGGAACTCTTTTCCATTCTCAGAAATTCTTTTCTCCCCGTACACGGAAAGTCCGGGAACCAAATTCTGCGTGTACACTTTGCGCCCGTCCGTCCACACGCTAGAAAACTTGGACTGCAACATATCAGCGCCGTTTTCGGAATTTGGAAAAAAATTTCCGACGCGCGTTTTGGGGCAGTTCTTTCCGCAGGATGGGCTTCTGCTTTTTCGGCTTGAACTTTTTCTCCTTCAACTGCGCGAAGCGCGCCTCCAATTCTTTCTTCAATCCCGCCGCGTTTAAGGTTTTGGAAAAATAGTCCTGCTTGGCCGCGATGGAAAGTTTTCCAGAAAGAGAACGGGCCATTTCGCCACGCGCGGGAGCGGGCACCTGCTGCACAAAAGAATGCTGGAAAATCAATCCGTGCTTGGGGGGAAGAGAGTGCTCTTTCAAATGGCGGAAGAGCGCTTTTTCCGCGCCCAGCAATTGCAAGGCGGAAGAAGGCATGAAAGCCAAACGCTTCAAACTCCCGCATTTTCCCAATAATTTCGCGGCGAGCAAAGGGGAAGCGATTTCGGAAAGGTTGGGCATGTACTGTCGCGCCTCTTTTTCGACGAATTCCTGCAATTCTTCCCTTTCCTGCAAAACATATACGGCATTCTGGCACAAGAACTCGATTTCGCGCAGCGCGGAATCGTCCAGCTCGGAACCCATGGACTGTTTGGACAAAGAAGAAATGTGCTGGCACGCGGAGGAATTGGAATAGAATGGAAGGATTTTTTCGACGGAAAAATTTTCTCTCTTTCCCAGACCCAATACAATTTTCACATACAATCCGTTTTCGGGGACCAGGCGGGCGAGTTCGGGAAAGTGCAATGAATACAAATCCCTCGCGTGCTCGCACTGCAGGTTGAAGATTTCGTCCAAATCTTCCAGCACGAGAACTGTTTTGGACAAGAGCGCGTCTTTTTCGCTGAAATGCTGCCGCACTTGGCCTTGCGTTTCGCGAATCAATCTTTTGCGCAAATCGTTCAAAGTCATGAAAAAAAGGGGCAGGAAAAGGTTTAAAGCCGCGTAAGGCGGCTCTTTTTTCGCAAACCTTTTCCCAAAAGGTTTAAAAGCATCAAAATGCATTCTGTATCGCATGAGAGCTGGAATCTTGTTCGCGGGAATACTGGCCGCGCTATTGCTCTTCGGATGCACGCAGAATTCGACGCCGCAAATTTCCTCGTTCGACGTTCCCTCTCAAATCAACCAGGGAGAAGCGCTGACGGTTTCTATTTCGGCTACGGGAACGGAATTGCAGAAAATTTCCGCCAGCGTGGGAAGCAATGTGCAGGAATTCCAGTGCGAAAGCGCGAACGAGTGCTCGAACGAGTTCTCCTTTCCCAATTTGGGCAGCGGAAACTATTCCGTTCAAGCGAATGCGGTCGATTCGAAAGGGCAGGGAGCGAGCCTTTCCAAAACAGTTGAAGTGGTTTCCGGTGGGGGAACCGCGCTATCCGAAGCGGAAAAAATACTGGAAAGCTACGGGTTTTTCGGAGCCGAAAACATTGGAGAAAGTTCTTTGAATGCGCAATATTTCAACCAGTCCGGCGCGCAATGGGTGAAAGTGTTCGCGTTCAAAAACTCGACGCCGCAATACGCCGATCCGGCCATCCAATGGAGCGAAAAAAAAGCGTTCGTCGTCCTCTCTCCGAGCAAGTATGACGCGAACGGGGGGATGATGGAAGCGGAGTGGAAAGCGTTCGTCAAAGAAGTCGTTACAAAATACTCGAAAGCGCCATACAACGCCAAACTCTACCAATTGGTCGAAAATCCGGAATATTCGAAAGAGTGGAAGGATTCCGCGGAAAACTATGCTCTACTGTTGCGGCAAACGTTTGAAGCAGTCAAAAATACAGATCCAAACGCGCTCGTGGTTTTGGGAAGTTACGTGCAAAACAGTGCAGACAAAAACTTTGACTTTCCAACTCGAGTAATCCAATACACATACAGCGATGGCATGAAAGGGAGCGACTTTTTTGACGTGTTTGCAGTGGACTATTACGAATCGACTTCGCAGATGAAAACGCGCTGGAAAAATATTGAAAGCAAACTGCAGGCATTGGGCGCGCCCAAGCCGATGATTTTGACGTCAACGGGAACGAACAACTCCTTGCTGGAAGAACAGTCGATTGCCAAAGACGTCGTGCAAAGATTGACGACGGCGCGCTATTTGAATATTTTGATGACACAATGGTACAGTTTTAGAGACAACTTGAATTCCGTCACGGAAGAGCAGGGATTGGGGGAAGCCGGTCTTGTATCCGAAGGCGGTAGAATGCGGACCGCCTATTTCGCGTTCCAGTTCCTCGCCGGACAATTGAAAGACGCAAATTTGTCCCAGACCGAAATTGTCAGCGAGGGCAAAAACAGCGTGTACGCGTACAAGTTCCGCAAGAGCGACAATTCGACTGTGACAATTGCGTGGAATTACAGTTCCATCTACGCCGACTTGAACTATCCCACTACATCTTCCAGCGTGCAAGTGTGGGACTTGCTGGCCGACGGTTCTGGAGTATTTTCCAAAACAACGGTTTCGGCCTCGCAGGGAAGCGCCATTGTCAAAGTCAAAGAAAACCCGATTGCCATTTTCGACCAGTAAAGCTATAAATTCCCCTTCCTTCATTCTTTCAACATGTCCAAAGACGAGCTGTTGAACCTGGCGCTCCGGCGCTCTTTGTTCTATCCCGCTGCGGAAATCTATGCCAACGCGCCTTCGGGATTTTGGGAATTCGGCCCCGCCGGAGTGAAAATCCGAAACAAAATCGTCCAGCAATGGAGAAAACAACTCGTCGAAAGGGAAGGATTCATTGAAATTCACGGCGCGCAAATTTTGCCCGAAAGCGTGTTCAAAGCTTCGGGACACTTGGAAAACTTCAACGATCCCATTGTCCAATGCAAAAAATGCAATTCATTGCACCGCGCGGACCAGTTGATTGCGGAAAAAACGGGAAACATTATTCCCGAAAGCATGGCCACGACCGAGCTCGCTTCTTTAATCAAAAAGAACGAAGTCAAGTGCCCAAAATGCGGGGCGAAAGAACTTGGAGAAGTGCGCAAATTCAACATGATGATGAAAGTGGACATCGGAGCGACGGGAGAATACCGCTCTTTTCTCCGCCCCGAAACGTGCCAGAGTATTTTCTGCGACTTCGACAGGTTGTGGAAGAGTTCGCGCGGAAAGCTTCCCCTCGGAATCGCGCAGGCGGGCGCCTCCTTCCGAAACGAAATCTCGCCCCGCAACTCCATCCTGCGCGCGCGCGAGTTTGGACAAATGGAGCTCGAAATATTTTTCAACCCGAAAAAAGCGGGCGAGGCCGAAAAATGGGAAGAAATGAAAGCATACAAGCTCCGACTCATGCCATTGAAGTTGAAAAAAGTCGAAAGCGTCCCAGCTGAAAAAGCCGTCAAGGAAAAAATCATTTCCTCCAAATTCGCAGCCTATTATTTGGCGCGCGTGCAGCAATTGTATGAAAGCTACGGAATTCCGGCCGAAAAAATGCGCTTCAGACAGTTGGACAGCGAAGAAAAAGCGTTTTACGCGGCGGACGCGTGGGACTTTGAAGTCGAAACCGAACTGGGATGGATTGAACTCATCGCCAACAACAACCGCACGGATTACGACTTGAAAA
The DNA here is from genome assembly GCA_043801115.1 of Candidatus Iainarchaeum sp. Classification (GTDB taxonomy): domain Archaea; phylum Iainarchaeota; class Iainarchaeia; order Iainarchaeales; family UBA10191; genus CAZHUN01. The sequence continues at coordinate 4,857 of JAZDMJ010000039.1, forward strand.
GGCACGCGGCCGAAAGCAAAAAGGACTTGAGCGTGAAAGAAGAAGGGGAATCTGAAAGATTTGTTCCGCACAATTTCGAAATTTCAACGGGAATCGACCGCACGTTGTACGCGATTTTAGAATTGGCCTACAGAAAAGAAAAGCGCGGGCCCGAAGAGCGAATCTTTCTGAATTTGCCCGCTTCCATCGCGCCGTACATTGCGGGAATTTTTCCCCTTGTAAAAAAGGACGGGCTTTCCGAAAAAGCGTTCCAACTCTTCGAACAATTGCAAGCCATTGGATTGGATGTTTTGTACGATGAAGGCGGTTCGATTGGAAGAAGGTACGCGCGCATTGACGAAATCGGAGTACCGTTCGCCATTACGCTGGATTATGACTCGCTGAAGGACGGAACCGCCACCCTGCGCGAGCGGAATTCGCTCGAACAAAAACGCGTGAAAATTTCCGCGCTTTCCGAACTCTTGTGGAAGCTCGAAACGGGGCAGACGACGTTTGATAAACTCTGAAACCGCGCCTTTTAATGCCTTTTTCCATACTTTCTTGAAAAGCCAGCCACCGTAGCTCAACCTGGTAGAGCAATTGCTTCGTACGCTGGAAAGCCGAACGAGCAATAGGCTGAGGGTTCAAATCCCTCTGGTGGCTTTCATTTCAAAAGTGGTTTTCATGGAGCGAATTCGCGGAATCAACAAAGCCAAAAGCCAGCAAGTGCTTCCATTCATGAAAGCGCGAAAGGGAAACAAAAGTCAGACCCCGCTCGTGGATGTTGAAGTGAACCAAAAACCCGGCTCGAAGCCCGGACAATTGAAATTGTTCGAAACAGAACCGAAAAACAAGTACAAATATCCTTTGTTCGAATTGGAGCGCCCGAAAGGGCCCCGAGTGTTGGAACGGCTTTCTTCCCTCCCCGCCAACGAGGTCAAAACCGAGCGGGAAAACGCGGTATTTGTCACATACCAATACGATTTTTTCCGCGCTCCGGGCTTCAAAGAAAAATTCGCCGAAAAACGCAGCCAGACGCGGGGAGAATACGATGGAAACGTGCACAGTTTCGAATTGTGGCAGGAAAAATCGAAAATCGCCACGGCCGAATTGTGGACGCTAAAAGAAGCCGCAGGACTGCTGCAAATTCCCCTCGAACGCTTGCAAAAACTGTCGAACGGAAAAAAGTGCCTCTTTTTGAACTGCACCGCCGACAAAATTTTCCTGAACTCGCGAAAACTGCAAAGCGCAAACATTCTCGAAACCCTTGCAAACGATTTGCAAGCGCTCGCAAAAAGCGAAAAAACCGAACGACTCGTATCGGTCACATTTCCAGGACACCAAAACAAGTTCTTGAAAGAGCTAAACCGCATGCGGGAAAAAGCACTGCGAAAGCTCGAATTCAAGCCCACGCGCTTTCCAGACAACCCAAACGTGCACTGGGCCAAAGACATCTAGTGTCGAAACCACCCGCCGCCAAACCGACGATTGTCGAAAGCTTTTTAAGGAAGGAGAAACACAGTAGTTTCGAGGATTGGAATGGCTGAAAAGTTGCAAACCACGATTGCTGGCGAAATCTGCCTCTCGAAAGAGCCTGGAGGGAGCATGAAAAAATGGCGCGAAATTTTCGGCATTTCCCAAACCGAACTCGCCGAGCATTTGAAAGTTTCTTCCAGCACAATCTCCGACTATGAAGGCGGGCGGAGAAAGAGCCCCGGAATCGCCGTCATCGCGCGCCTGGTCGACGCGCTCATTGCAATTGATTTGAAACGGGGCGGAAAAATCACCAAACAGCTCGAAAAGGATTTCAAACCCAAGGAAGAAATTTTCAACACGCACGAATTTTTCGCGGCCGTCAACGGAAAAGCGTTCGCGGACAAAATCGGCGCCGAAGCCGTGGCCAACGGAGCGAGATTGAAAGAAATGCAAATCTACGGCTACACGCTCATTGACTCTTTCAAAGTCATCATCGACGTTCCCGTGCACGAGTACATGCAATTGTACGGAAAAACGCCCGAACGCGCGCTCATCTTCACGCAAGTGGAAAACGGAAGAAGCCCGCTCATTGCAGTAAAAGTGGGAAGGTTTTCAACGGACATGCGGCCTGCAATCGTCGTACTGCACGGTCCCGACAAAGTGGACCCCGTCGCCATCAAAATCGCGGAAAGCGAAAAAATTCCCCTGCTCGTAACCAAAAAGCCCATCGAAGAAATCCAAAACGCGTTGAAAGAATTCGAAGCCTAAAAAATTACAGGCACTACGATTTAGTGACAACAAGAGGGGGCCGAACTTGGGCATAACAATCACTCCTGTCAGCCTCCCAAAATATTTTGTTTATTTCTTCGTCATTAAGTTCAAGCATGTTGCCCCCACGGTATTTGCCAATGAATAAATCCATCAAGAAATGGCAAGGGGTAACGGGCCAGTATGTTCCCTTTTCATCAACTTTTTTTACGGCGCTTATCGCAAAGTAATACAAACCAGCAGGGCATATCAATTGCTCATCAGGAGTTATGTGCCTTGAAACCATTTGCTTCTTTTCCGCACGCAATGGAAAAAGACCCAACACGCCCGGAGTGTGAATAACAAGTTCGTTTTTGCTATATTTTTTTTTCAATTCAGTCACTTTCTCCACAAGATACTCCCGTTCACTCTGGCTTAGCGCCATGGAATCATTAATCCCCCCTTGCGCAGTAAACGGTATAAAACGCAACACGTCTGCCTTGTGCCTTCGCGCTTCCTCGCAAATGTCATCCAAAAATGGAAGGCTATTTTTGGTGACAATAGTCGATAACTGGAGTACAAACGGAAAAGGATGCGCTTTGATTGCGCGAATTCCCAAACCAATTAAGTCACGTTTAAGCGAAAGATGCATTATGTTGGTTTCAGTAGAAGGATTTGACCTAAACGGATACGTTATTACAATATTTGAGACCTCATTTTCCGCGAGCAGGTCAAGTCTTTCCGGGTGCTGTCCAAGAACAATCCCGTTTGTAAGGATTGTTTTATCCCTCGTGAGTTTGAGCAAAGGAATATAGGCGGGATTTAGAAGCAGTTCTGTTCCCCTGATTATTACCCTGAATTCTTTAACCAGTTCTTTTACATCCCGAAATGCATCTGCAGGGTCAATTATTCCCCTCTCCAACTTTTGTGCATTCTCTCCAGCACCCGCATAACACTTGAAACATTTAGCATTGCATGTGTTTGGCCCTTCTTGGACAAAATAAGCGATAGTCCCCCGTTTTCCTCTCAGACCCTCGAAGAAACTTACCCTCTTTATTTCCCTTTGTTTAGAATCCATCAAGTAATACTTCTTTTGCCAAACTATTTATTCTCTAGTTGTCTAAATATAGAGACAAAAATACAAAGTATTATAATGAATAAAAACCAAAGTAGGATATGGAAACGGCCGTACTGCAACGCCTAGGATTATCTGACTCAGACACCAAAGTATACTTGTCTCTGCTTCGTCTTGGGGCCGCCTACGTGACACAGATTGCGGAAGATTCAGGAGTACATCGAACAAACATTTACAGCATATTAGACAAACTTAAGTCCATGGGCCTTGTCAGCGACTTTCTCGAAGGAAACAAGCGCAAATTCAAAGTCACAGATCCTGAAAACTTGCTCAACTATTTGCGAGAAAGCGAGGTGGCAGTGAAGAATTTACTTGGCGATTTGAAAAAAATACAAGAAACAGTCAAAGAAAAAGTGGAAGTCGAAGTGTTGCGCGGCGAGAAAGGAATGAAATCAGCGTTTAAAGACATCATACGGGAAAAAAAAGAAGTGGCCGGTTTTGGCA
>JAZDMJ010000003.1:0-21203 GCA_043801115.1 Candidatus Iainarchaeum sp.
GTATGCCTAGCTTTTTGGCCAGTAAAGACAAAACCAAAACGAAACGTCCTGTTTCTTTTAGAACGGGTGATGGGGTAGTTCGGTTTAAGGCTCGTCGACGTCCAAAACGACGAGTTCGAGTTGAATGGTGAGGGGTTGGAGGGATTTAACATGGCGAGAGATCTATATGGAAATATCATTAAGACTGATATTTTTGGCAACAAAAAATCGAAGAAACAGATAAAGCGAGACATTATTGCTGAAAATCGAGCAAAAGGGCAGGTGGCAGAACGAACCTATGTCATGAGGGCCCAAATGTCAGGATACGAAGTCGAGCGAACCGGAAGAGGCTCTGATTTTCGGGTTCGAAAGAGACACCCGCTTACTGGTAGAGTTGTTTACAGTGGCTTAAGGGAAGTAAAATCAAGTAAAAGCGCCCCTGTTTCTAAGTTACAGCAAAAGACGAAGAAAAAGAAGTCAAATTACAAAGTCATTCGGGAAGAACCGCTTTTTTAATTTGGTATGACTTTCTTGCATTCTGTTAATTGTTTCGTTGTTATTTGATGCGACATTTTTTATGCGCTTGCTTTCTTGAATTGTGCATGACGAAAGTAATAATTGGAATTATAATCGCTGCGGCAGCGGTGATTGTGGGTTTCATCGTCATTCAAGCTCTGTTGGCTACAACTTAACTGATGGTCTTGAAAATGAAACAAGTTTCACTCAGCCGATCAAATCATTTTTTGATTGTGCCATTGGGTTTGGCTGCTTGAATTTTTTTGCAGCCACCCTTGCCTTTTAACTCGAACTTGAGCAAGTTGACATTTAGGGCGTTTAACGCTTTATGTCGAAAGCGTCTTCAATGTTCGCCTTGTTTGTGCCAGTTCCAATAAACAATTAATTCGTGGCTGCGCCAGTTTCCGCCTTCTTTTTTCAAAAATTCTTTTTCTTTTTGCGTGGCGACAACGTGCGCTTCTTCGTCGCATTTCAAGTGCAGTTTTTCGACCAAAAACTTTTCCACGGCTTCGTGCACGGCCAGGGCGCGGAACGACTTGTTCAAGTCTTTCTTGCCCAATTCCCTGTCCACAAACACTTGCTTGTGCCTTCGGCTCCACTCGGCCACGTTGTCTTCTTTTCGAACGACGATTTTGTCGCGAATCGTGTGGCCGTAGAAGCGGAGCGAAATTCTTCCGTCAGAGAATTGGACGCGCGAGACGGGCACTTTGAGCAGTTCTCTGACGAGCTTGCTTCTTTCCCGCATTTTTCGTTTGGGCACTGAGTTCCCTTGCGTTTATTTTGCCTGGAGCAGGCGCATGTAAAGCGTCAATTCGTTCGGGTGCTTGATTAGGTGTTCGATTCGGGGTGTTAAAAATTTGTAGGCGATTTTGAACTGGCTGGCGACTTTGGGGTTGATGCCCCCTTCTCGAACGGCTTGCGCGTAGTGGTTCAAGTCGTTTTGGAATTTTTGAAGGTTTTTTCGAGTAAGCGAAACACTTCCCCGTCGGGCGGCGTCCAGTGCGTCGTGCAGCACCGCAACGGACTCGTACCGGCCTGCAATGGGGATATAGACGTAGTGCTTTTTTTCTTCCGATTGAAACCACTGTTTTCCTGTCCATCCGAGAATGTCGGGCGCGGACATGGAAATGTGCTTTGAGCGGAAAATTTTGTTGGCGTTTGATATTTTTTCCCAATTCAGCGCCCCAGTTGAATGCGTGACGGCGCTCACGCGGGCCATTTCAAACCGCTGGCCGCCAAACTTTGTTTTGTCTTTTCCAAACTGCAATGTGTCTCGGTGCGTCCGGTTGAGAATTTGGACGTTTTGAAGCGTGTCTTTTCCCAGCTCGAGCGTGCCGTGCGGCGTCCAACTGCGGGTCTTTCGGTGGGCCATGCTCTACCTACTTTTTCCCGCTTTAAATTCTTTTGCGTTTAAGAATGGCGGCAGTTATTGTTCTATAATTGGCGGTAGATGTTTTTTCGGTGCCCGGCGCGGCGCACTTCGACGGTTTGGGTCGAGTATTCGAGCACGGCAATGGCGCGATAATCTCCAACGCGCAACTTCCAATACTCCGCATAAGGTCGGGATAACTGGACAAAATGCGATTCTGGGTTTTCAAGACACGATTTGAGCTTTTCGACGATTCGAATTGCTTCGCTCTTTTCGATTTTAAGCAAGTCTTTTCTCGCCCGGGGCGTAAAGACGAGGCGCCACATCAAGCCCTCTTCGAGTCTCTCTCAATCTGTTTGAGCGAGAAAAATTTTCCCTTCCGCGCCTCGTACAAGGAGTCCAACAGTCCGGCTCGAAATTCGTTCGAATAGTCGCCTTCATCGTCTCCTTGCGGAACCAAATAGAGCAGTTTGTCCATCACTTCTTCGAAAGATTCGCGAGGGTGCGATTTGAGCGCGGCCAGTCGGTGCTTGGTTTTTGTACTCAGTTGAATGGTTGTAGTCGCCATAATACTCTATAGTACACTATAGTTAATTTAAATCCTTGCGGTTTTCGGCAATCGTCTGAAACTGCGCGACGTTTTTATGGGCTTGAGTTCCGCTCTAGGCCATGCGCTGGATTCTGGTTTTGGGTTTGGCCTTGCTCTTGTTCGGCTGCACGATTCCCCTCAGCACAGAGCAATGGCTCTCGTGCGAAAAACTCTCCAACGCTTCGTCCATTTCCGTTCCGGACTGCGATTCGCAGGCGGAGTGCGTGCAAAAAGCGAATGGAACACTTTTTTTCTTTGAGAAACACTCTTTTTCCCTCTCTGTGCAGCAGAAGCTGTCCTCGTACGCGAACCACGTGGGCGCTTCGTGGTTTTACACGAACAAGGCGAAGGAGGAAGCGCTGGAAGTTGCGAAGTTGTGCTCTGCCCGGAGCGCGGAAAGCCTGCCCGAACACATCAACTCTTTGCGCTACTGGCTGGGCGGAAGCTTGCAGGAAATCGACTCCGCGAACGCGGACTTGGTGGAACTGCTCGCGCTGGAAGAGAGCGCGCTGGAAAAGGACGGCGTTTCTTTTATTCCGGAAGAAGGGCTCATGCAGAGCCGCATCGAGTTTGCTTCCGTATTGAATGACCTTTCGGGCGATGTTCAACCTTCGACTGAATTGGGAAAAAACGTTTTCGAAAGCACCAAAAGACTGGACGCTTTCGCTTCCCAACTGGGGTTGAAGGGGGCGAGAGTTTCTGAAATTTCCTCCCTCGATTTGCTGCAAAAGTACGGAACGCAGGGCGTTTCGGACGCGATCGCGCGGACTATTTTGGTCCCCCAATGGAGTCCGCTCGTCCAGCAATCCCTTGCCGTATTGACGGACTACCGCAAACTGCGCGACGCGCTTTCCTCGCTCGCGGGAACGGACTCTTTTCAAATATTTCTGGCCATCGAACAAAGCGTTGGAGCAGAGGGCAGTAGCGCTTCCGAAGTCTCCCGAATGTTTTCGGAAGACGCCCAAAACCGGAAACTCGTGCTGGAAAAAATTGTCGAAGAAAAGAAAATTGTTGCCAAAAATTTGGACTCGATTGGCGGAAAGATTTCCTCTCTTGCAAATAGTGTCGGAGCGCTGGATTCGAGTTCGATTGCGTTGCTTTCTGCGCAAAACATTCAAGGCATTTCAACGGGGCGGAGCGGGGATTCGAACATTGTGCAGGACTGGCAAAACCGCCTCGCGCAATTAAAGTGGAAAGCGTTGGAACTTTCGAACAAAGAAGCCAGCGGTTCGCTTTCAGTGGGGGAAAATTTGCAAGAATGGAAATGGCTGGGTTCGGAAAGCGCGGCGCTCGAAGAAGAACTGGAACAGTGGGAGTCGGAATCCCTTTCCGCGCTCGAAGATGCCTGCTACGCGCGCTTGAAGGGGGCGGAGGGCGAATACTGGGAAGTGCACAACGAATCCCTTTCTCCCGCCGAATCGGAAGCGCTGGCCATTGTAAAAGGAAAAATCGAAGACGCGCGCAGTTCGAGAACTTTGCCCAAGTGCCTTTTCGCGCTGAATGCGTTCGAACAATGGAAGCGCATTGAAGCCGAACAGGCTTTCGGAGATGTTAACGCTTCCGGCCCGCTCTACGAATGCGCTTCTTGGGTGAAAGAAGCCTTCGACAGCGACTGGCCTTTGTACCCTTTGCGTCCCCAGTATTTGGCATTCCAAGAGTTTTCGCGCACGCACGCGGGGGCCGAACTTTCTTTTGCGTGCGAAAAACTCAAATCGAATGTCCTACAATATGTGCAATCCACTTCGGAATTCCACGCGCTCGCTTTGTACGATTCGGAACTGCGGAAAAAATTCAATGCCTTTTCCTTCTTCGATTCGGCCGGAATGGCGCTGCCGGACGGAATCGCTTCCATTCGGAATTCCTGGAATGCGCTCCGCTTGCACAAAGGAACGGAATGGGACTGGCATTCGCTGTGGGTCGAAGGCCCGCCCGTGGCCGAAAAACTGCGGGAACTGGATGCCAAACTGCAGTCCTTGTTCGAAGAAAGCGTGGACCAGTGGATGGCGAGAAATGCCCAATGGAGTCTGGCGCAGGGCATTCTCGAAGCCGATGCAAGCCAATCCAGTCTCTTGCGCGTTCTCGTTCAAAACCCGACGGGTTTGGATTTGAACGGAATTTTCAGGCTTGAAACATTTCCAGACGCGCGACTTGAAAGCGGAGACGGAAAACTCGTTTCCGAAAAAGGGACGCAGTTCATTTTCTTCTCCTCGCTTCCTGTTGGAGAATCCAGTTGGAAAATCCGCTCTTCCGCTCTCCGCATTGAAATTTTGCAAACCAAAATTCGTTATGTCGACTTGGAGTCGGTGTGGGTGGAAAAAACACTGCAATTGGTTGCCCCTTCTTCATTGCGCGGAAGCATTTCCGTGCTCGTTTCCCTTCCAGAAGAAAGCCGCGAGGCTTCCGCCTCCGTTCCCTTCTCCCGCATCGGAAACGCATTGCAATTGCAGTGGCCCTTTTCCAAGGAAAAAGTTTCCGTCCAGTGGAAGGAAAACTCTCCCTTGCGCGCGAGTTGGAAAAATATTTCCATTTCAACGGATGACAATTCATTTTCTTTTTCCGCTATACTTTCCTTGTCCAATTCTTCCGCATACGATTTCTCCAATTCTATTATTGCACTCTCCTTTCCCGAAAGCGGAGCGCTTTCCTACTTGCAATTAATGGACGAAATGGGAGATTCGATTTCCGCCAAAGCATTGCCCAATTCTATTTTTTCCTTCTCCCTTTCTCCCTTTCCCCCCTATTCTGAGCGAACCTTGCTAGTCCGCGCTTCTGGCGAGAATGCGGAGCGCTTTTTTCGCTCGCTGTGGGAAGAATGCAAGCGAGAATTGGAACTGCTGTCCGAAAGAACGGATTCCATCGGTGCCGACGCGCGCACGTTGCTGCAGGAAAACAATTGGATTGAAGGAGAATATTCTCCCGCCCAAGAAAACGAAACAATCGTTCTCTGGAATTCCGTCCAACTGCTCGAATCCCGCGCCGCGCAACAAGATTCTCTCCAACAAGAATTCGACTCGCGCTCCGCTTCCGTTGCGCAAAAACTCGAAGACTTGCGCAGCGCGCTGGGCTGGTTTCGCTCGCATTCAATCTCCGTTCCCGAATTCGAGCACTTGTATTCGCTCGCGCAGGTGCAGTATTCGAAAGCCTTGCAATTGAAGGATTCGAACCTCGAACAGGCGCTCGCTTCCCTTTCCCTATGCGAGCAGCAGCTCTCCGCATGGAAGGGAATGCAAGAGTGGATCGAAGCGAACCGCGAAACATTGGACGCGAAAAGTGTTTCTTTGCTCTCCGCCGACACGCGCTCCGCACTGGACTGGAAATTGAAAAACGTGCTTTCCTTCCAGGACTGGAATTCGGCGTGGGGTGTATTGCAGGACTGGAACTCGGCGCTCGGCGCGGAATCTCGTTCTGCGGGCCAAGAGCTTGCGCAGGCCTTTCAAAATGTTCAACTATTTTCCACCATCACGCAGAATAATTCCGCGCTCAACTCTTCCAAGCAACTGCTGGCCAGCGTTTCCGCCAAACAATTGGACGAAGTCGACTACTTGCCCCCCACTTCGAAAGAAAAACTGAAAGAGGGAGAAGCGAGATTGAAAGCGTTGTACAAGCAGGGCTGGACGAAAGAAATTCAAAGTTTTTTCGACGCCTACCGCTCCGCGGATTTTGGACTTGCAAAAGAAAAGTGGTCGTTCGCGGAAATAGATTTTTTGCCCGCGTTTGAAGAAGCGCAGTCCATCAACAACTGGCTCGAAGCGGATTTGGCGCAGATGAAGAGCGACGCGCAAACAGCGATTTCCAATTTCCAACAGCATTTGCATTCCCTCTCCGCTCCAGACTCCCGCCTGCTCTCCCTCGCCGACAAGGCCGAACAAGCGCTCGAACGGGAAGACTTTTTGAACGCGTTGCGCTATGCGCGCTTGGGCGAGAAGGCCCTTCAACAAAACGGAAGCTGGACTGGAATGTTTTCGTTGGGAGAAATTCCCCTTGCTTTGGCCCCCTTGCTCGCCCTCATTGCGCTCGCCGCCTATTTCCGCTTTGGACGAAAAAAAGACGCAGAGAAAGAAATCGAAAAGAAAAAAGCCCTTGAAACCTTCATCAACGAACTGGAATAAACTACTTCTTAAAGAAACAATCTTTATAGCTTCTGGGTTCCCACGCACATGGGATACGCGCTGCAGCCCCAGAATTTTCCCCACTTTCCTTCTCTCAAACTCATTGCCATTCCGCACTCGGGACAGGAAGGGGTTTCAAACTTTTCCTTCGCGTGCGTTCCGCAAACCGGAATTCCGGCCTCGTTGTACTTGGACGCGGGCGAACCGCACTTGGCACAGTTCATGCTATTCCTTCCGTTGAGAATGCTCTTTTTCCAAAATTCTGGCTTTTTCGCGTTCGAGTGCTCTCGAGTACATGTTGGACTGCATCGGAGTCGCTTCGTGTTTCAAGACGGCTTTGAATGCGTCGCGTTCGCTCTCGTTGAATTGTGCTTTTCCCAAAAATTCGACAAACGTTCTTATCTCTTCGTGGCGGATGAACGGAGTCACTTTGGCAGCGGTTTCAGGGTTGTCAATGAGCCGGCAAACGAGTGAACGCTCGCGCATGTGTCCAGCCACAAAAGTTAATATGCCGCCCCAATACATGGCCAATCCCGTCAATGGTTTGCCCGTAACCCCTCTCAAAAGGCCGCCTGCCCCAACACCTGCTCCGACAATTTGGACCAACTTGCTTCGGTTGATTTTGCGAGCTGTTTTTTTGAAAACTCTGTTTGGGTCAGTCGATGCGGTGCGCTTTTTGGCCATGCGCTCACTCTTTCAATTGTTCGTGCAGTTCTTCGAGTTCGGTTTTGTCCGCTTCGGGGCCGAGTTGGGTGGAAATATAGCCTTCGTACTGGTCGAAAAACGTTTTTTCATTCGCCCATTTTTCTTGGAATTTTTGTTCCAAACCGTGCAGTGGATATAATTTCAAATGCGCGTGGTCTACCCCGAGGCCTTCCATCACCAATGCAACCCGTTTGACGGGCAGTCTTTTTTCCAATACTTTGGCCACTTTTTGCGCGGCTTTGAAAAAGTCTTCAAACTCTTTCTGCGGCAGGTCGAACGCGTACGAGGAATAGTGCTTTTTTGTAAGAACCAACGTCATTCCTTTCGTGTTGGGAAAAATGTCCAAAATGGCAATGTGCTTTTCGTCTTCCCAGATTTTGTAAGAGGGAACCTTTCCCGCGACGATTTGGCAGAACAGGCATTCAGGCATGGCTAGAAAGAAGCGTTTTGGGAATAAAAGCGTTTAGGCCTGCTGGGAGCGGAAGTGGATGAACGCGTACGCAATGGCCGCGATGAGGATGAAAATAATGCCGTAATAGAAAAAGCTCAAATCGGGCGCAAGTTCAATGTTGACGGTTTTCGAATCGCACACTCCGACCGAGTCGGTTTCTGGAATCAAAATCTGGCAGCCGATGGTTTGCTCTCCCGCCTGCACTGCTTTCAACTGCAGCGCGGTGGTTTTTGTTTCCCGTTCTCCAAAAGAAAGGTTTTGCATTCCATTATTGTCGCCGCTCAATCCCGCAGAATAGGACACTTGCAATTCGGTTTGCGCAAACGCTGTCGGTTCCTGGTTGGCGGCCGTAATCGTGACATTTACAGTATCTCCCACTTTGTACACGCTCTTGTCTGTTTGGATCAATGCGCGGATGGGAAACTCGGGCCTTTGCGCGTTCAAGTCTTCCCAGTTCGAAGTCTGTACGACAGTTTCCCCGAACACGTTGTCGTAGAACAGGCGCGCGGGAGGCAGGGTCATTTGTACCGCATATTTGGGAATTACATAGTATTCCAAAGTTACAATCTGTCCCGGTTCAATGGTTCCCGCAAATTCCGCATCCCCGCGCGAGATTTGGACAATTCTCAATTCCGTACTCCTGTAACGGATTTCTGCCTTGGCTTTTTCGCTGCCGGTGTTTTTCGCTTCGAGCGTGATTTTAACTTCCTTTCCAACCAATGGGGCCGAATTTTCAGTCGTTTTTGTGAAAGTGAATTGAGGCGCGTAGTAGGTTCCCAATTTTGAATCATTCAAGATTTCGATTTTTGAAATCGAATTGGAAGGAGTCGCGCAAACGTGCACGCTGTTGACCGCTTTCACGTTTTCTTTCGGAATCGTAATGTGCGCCCATTCGCTGTTGTAAAAGTCGTCAATGCTCAAAATTGTAAATTCGGGATTATTCCACGAGACTTGGACGGCCGCTTTTCCCTCGCTGGTTGGAGAGAATTTGGCGTGCAGGCTCAAAATCGTGTACTGGTTTGCGTCCTGGCTTGGAGTGCCGGGAATGGAATAGTCCTGGCATACTTGATTGTTCGCGCCTTCCGCCGTCAAAGGGGAAAGGTTCAATTGTTGGAAGGATTGCTCGCTGATGACGGCCGCTTGCGCGAAGCCGAGCGCGAGCAGGAAGGCGAACAATACGAAAAATTTCTTCATTACTCTAACCCCATTCGATGCAGTTTTCGTATTACTAAAGCGGTCACTTCTTTTAAGGGTTGACTATTTTGGACTGCGAAAACGCGCTTTTTTCCGAAGGTTTGTACGGCTTTTCGAAGGCAATAATGTTCCTTTTCCGCCCACACATTGTCCAAAATTTTCACTTCTGCGTATTTCCTCTTCCGCAAGCGCTTTTCCAATTCCTTCACAGGCAAAGTCAGCACAACGACCGCGTCCACCTTCAACGGGGTTTCGCATAAAAGGTGCCCTTCGAGCACGGCGTTGGAATGGGTTTTGAGCCATTTTTTGAGGGCGTGAGATAACGCGGAAACGTCCACTTCAAGCTCTTCCCCTCTTTTTCGGCCCAAGTGATGGCGTTGAATGAAGGCCTTCTCGTTCAAGTAGTCCACTTTGAGTTTTCGGGCCAGTTGTTTGACCAACGCGGTTTTGCCCGTTCCGGGCGTTCCCGTAACAATCAAGTGCATGCTTTGAAAGGAGAAGGAAAAGAGTAAAAAAGAAGAAGGAACGCAGTCCATTCGGACTGCGCCCGTGTTTTCGATTGAATGGGGTGTGAATGTTACAAGTGAAGTCTTCCCGCCTGCTTGGAGAAGGCAGGTTGCGAGTCTTTCACTAATACTCCCTTTTCCAAGCTCTTGACCAGCGCTTTGATGGGATTGAGCCTATCCACAGAATTTCTTGCATTGGCCATATTTGAAAGTCTCCGATTGCAACGCTTCTAGTACATTCAAACTCCTATATAAATCTAACGCTAAATTCACCTTCTTTCGGGAAATAGGGGTTTTTACGGCTTTTATTCGTCAATCGTCGCTTGAATTTTCCTTCTTTTCTTATGTTGATTGACTTTTTGGAAAACTTTTTACGTCAAAATTTTTTTCGAAAAAAAGCGCGTTATGTATTACGGGGTTGATTGTCCATTGAATCTTCGATTAAACGCATTTGAAACTATTTTCCCGCCCGTCCCGAAATGCGCGCAAATTACATAACGCTTTCGGGCGTCGATTGACGGAATCCGGCGCCTTCTTGGGTTTATTGGTATTTTTTGAGTCGGGCAATGATTTTTTGCTGAATTTCTTTTGAAAGTTTCCTGTTTGTGCGGCGCGCGTAATGGTGGCCGAATTCTTTGTCCTTGAAAACGAGTCCTTGAAAGCGGATGGGCTTTTCATAGCGCGGGCGAATGTGCCAGTGCATGTGCGGAGCATAAGGCTTTTTTTGAAACGCGCCATTTACCATGCACGTCCAGTTCAGCAGAGCGGGCTTGAAAGTTTTTGCATAAACTTTTTCGATTCGAACGACTAATTTTTCAAAATCCTTCCACTCCGCTTTTGACAATTTTCCCAGCGAAGAAACGTGGCGTTGGGCGGTCAAAAAACTTCTTCCTAAATAATACTGGTCATTGGCCAATGAAAACCACCAATAGCGCGTTTGAAAAATCAGGTTCGGATTTTTTTCGGGAGATTGACAAATGGGGCATTTTTTGGGCATTCAGTACAGCCTCACGCTGTCCAAGTCGCGCGGAGCAGAAGTGTTGATTCGGAATCGTTGCGCGAGGTATTTGGCGAACTCGACGGTAGAATCTCCATGGTTGACTAAAATGCGTTTGGGTTTGGGGTTCAAGTTTCGAATGTATCCGAGCAATTGGTTTCGATCCGCGTGGCCGGAAAATCCTTCCACTGTTTCAATGCGCATTTTGACTTCGAGCCCTTTCGTTTTCCCGTTCACGTTGATGGGCAGCTTTTTAACTCCGCTCTGGATTTTGTACCCCAAACTTCCGCGAGACTGGTATCCGACAAAAATGATCGCGTTTTTCGGGTTTTCCGCCATTTTGTAAAAATAGTCCACACTCGCTCCGCCCGTCATCATTCCCGAACTCGCCAAAATAATGGCGCCCCCTTCATCAACGATGTTCTGCCGGTCTTTCGCGTTTGCCACGTGGAACAGTTCGGAAGTGAACGGAGAATCGTTTTGCAACACTCTGCGCTGTACGGCCTTGCGCAAATATTCTGGATAAGCAGTATGAATTGCGCTCGCTTCTTTCGTCATTCCGTCCACAAACACTTTTCCTTCCAGCGCGCCCCTTCTGTAGAATTCTTCAACGACCAACATGATTTCCTGTGCTCTTCCCACGGCAAAGACTGGAATCAGTACATTGCCGCCCTGCGAAATCGTTTCTCGGATGATTTTGATCAAGTCCTCTTCGGCCTGCATTCTGTCCGGCATGTCCTCTTTTCCCCCATACGTCGATTCCAAAATCAATGTTTCAATTCTGGGATAATTAATATCAATGTTGTTGAACAATCTTGTAAATCCGTATTTCAAGTCGGCTCCGTACACCAAATTGTGCGCTCCTTCTCCGATGTGCAAATGCACTGTAGTAGAGCCCAAAATATGCGCCGCGTCGTGAAAAGTGAGCCGAACATCCGGAGCAATGTCGGTTACTTCTCGATAGTCGCGGGGAATGCAGTACTTGACGCACTCTTTCACGTCTCTTTCCGTGTACGGCGCTTCCTTGTTTTCTTTCGCCAAAATGTCCAAGTAATCAAACTGGAGCAGCGTCATCAAATCTCTGCATGGGAGTGTCGAATACACAGGGCCTCTGTATCCGAGTTTGAAAAGGTACGGCAAAAATCCGGCATGGTCCATGTGCGAGTGCGAAATGACGACGGCATCCAATTCCGTTAGCGGAAAACGAAGAGAGTCCAGGTAGGGAAACGCGTCCTGTCCTTCTCCTCCCGGATCGATGCCGCAATCAATCATGATTTTCGTGTCCGGCGTTTCCAATAGCATACAACTTCTTCCCACTTCCCGAAACCCGCCCAGCGCGGTGAGGCGAATCCATCGCGGTTCTACGGGCATGTCCCTGTAAATTCGTTCAGCCACTTTTTGCAGGATTTTCTTCCGCTCCGCGGAATACTTGTGCAAGTGGTGCCGGATTCCTTTCAAAATTTCGGAAGGGGCGGTGGGGGCGCGGATGATGTTGGGCACCCATCCCGTTTCCAAAATGATTTGCTTGGAGGTTTCTCCTCCTTTTCCAATCACGAGTCCCGGCTTGATGCTTTCAATGACGACTTCCGAAAACGCGGGGTTGAAGTAGATTTCCTTGATGTCCGCGTCCGCGGGAACAATGTCCCGAATCCGCGCTTCCGCCTTTTCCTCATCTATCAGCAAACTCTTGTCCGTTCGGATGTTGACTCTTTTTTTCAACTCGAACGCGACTTTGGCCACGTAATTCTCGTTCTGGAAAAAAAGTTTCGGATTCTTCGTATAGATGGCGATTTCGGGGCCTTCCACGTCGATGGAAGAAACCTGCGCTTCGGCGGGCAGCGCCTTCAAAACCGTTTCTTTCATTTGCTTGATTTTGTCGTTGGAAACCATATTCGCTTTGCCTTTTTTATTTTGAAAATTTTTGAAAATTGGCGTGAAAATAAATGCAATACTTACAGGAATTTTTCGACTTCTTTCTTGTCCAATTCTTTGATGCCGTCTTTGGAAATGACGAAAACTGTAATGCTTTCCCCGCCCGTAAACACGTCCCTCTTTTTGGCCACTTTGATGGCGCGAATCGCGGTTTCGACTACTTTGTCCGCGGGCAGTCCTTCCTTGTACTGGTCGTCCAAATATCCCAACGCAAGGTCCGAACCGCTTCCGACTGTGGTAAACTTTTCCACGGGCGCGAATCCGCCTCCCGCATCGGCCGAATACAGTTCGGGTTTGGAATTAAAGCCTCCGACAATGAATCCCGCAAAATAAGGGTAATAGCGGTTGGCGTTCAGCACGTTGGACAGCAGGTTAATCGCTGCCTTGGTCGTCAAGGGGTTTTCCCGTTCGATTTCGTACAATTTGGCGTGCGCGCGCAGAAAGCGCACGATGGCTTGCGCGTCTCCCACGCTTCCCGCAATCGTGACGGCGATTTTTTGGTTGATTTTGTAAATTTTTGTAAAGGCCAAATCCGTGGCAATGTTTCCCATCGTGGCTTTCTGGTCGGCGGCAAGAACAACGCACTCTTTTCCGATGACACCGACTGTCGTGGTTCCCGTCTTCATTTTTTGCATATTTTCTTCGCTCATGCTTTCTCTCTCAAAAAATGCTTTGGCAAAAACAGCCCATTCGGGACGTTTTAATATACAAAACCCTGCAAAAAGGTTTAAATAGCTAGGGGAAAGGGGCAGTATGGACATGGCTTGCGCCCTTTTCAAAGCTTTCCTGAAACACCACTTTGTTGCATTCTTTCACGAATTCCAGCAAGTCGCGCGCGCACAAGTCTTTCAAGGCCTGGACTTCGTTCGCGTGCAAGTGCGGAATTTCAATCGTCGCAATTCCCTGCGCAAAACCGGACTTCACAATGGTAGGCTTTTTGAGGGGAAAATATTTTTCCGCCAGCGCTTGCACTTGCTCACTCTGGGTTTTCAACTGCTTGATTACTTTCAACTCGTATTCAATGGTTTTGCCCGCCATTTCGGAATTGAAGTCCACTCTGACTCTTCCGCCCGAAACGCTCTGCACTTTTCCCTTTCTCCCATCCGCCTCTACAATGAGTCCCGGAAAGGGATTCAAGTTCTGCTTTTTGAACTCGTTCAAGGGAATCAGGGATACTAATTCTTCCTTGCGCTCTCCGAACGCCTTTTCCGGAAGCATCAAAACTTTTTTGCTCTCTCCTTCCTTCATTTCCTGCAAGGCTTCTTCGATTCCCTTCAACAGCATTCCCTGCCCCACAACAACAGTCATGGGCTGGAACAATGCGTTTTCCTTTTTCATCCCGCTCTCGATGGCGGTTTTTTCGTCCGTGGTATCGAACACGTTTCCGCCCTTTTCGCGGCCCGTGAACTCCAAAATTACAATATCTCCTTTCTGCATTCCAATCCTTCCTTCCCAATTTCTTTTAATCCTTTGCAAGCCATTGCTTGTAATGGATTCCGGAAAAGTGTTCGCAATCGTAGTAATTGGCCTTTTCGCTTTTTCCATTTTTGCCGTGCTCGAATACAGTCTTACAAACGGCGGCAACCCAACTCCTCCTACGGATGGGAACACAAATTTGACTCCCGTGCGCTTTCAAAGCGGTTCCATTGACGCGAACGTCGTAGAGCTTTTCCCCTACTTGATTGTAACGGCCAATACTTCCCAAACCAACATCGACTTGATTGACGCGCAAGTATACCAAGTTCCGGGAGTGTTGAAAGTGCAGTCGCAGTTCGTTTCCCAAAATGGCATCCAATACTTCGCCTACGTGCAATATTCTGCCGAATCAAATGCGGCCGCGGTTTTGAACGGGCTCAAAGCCATTCCAAGCATTTCCAGTATCGAAGCCAAACAGCAGGGGTTGATCCAACTTCCTTCCCCTTTCACGATTTCAAACTCTACGTTGAACATTTCCAAAACGTTTTTTCCGCCCAATGTATTAACGCAGGCCATTCTCTCCCTGGACGTGCAAAAAGGGCAGAGCGTGAAAGTAAAAGTGACCGTAGACTTGGTCAATGAAACGCCTTCTCAAGTCGTGGCCGAGCAAGTGGAAACGCCCAAAGAAATCCTCCTCTCGCAAAAACTGCGCATCGCGCGATTGGACGACTTGCTGTTCGTGCAGGGAAAAACAACCGACGCGAATTTGGATGCAAACGGGTTGCGCAACTTGCTCTTTCAAGGAAAAGACGCCAACAATGTTCAAGTACAACTGGTCCGCGCAACTTTGGAATTTCTCGCCTACGTGTACTTGGACGTCAATGCGAACGCGGTCGCTTCCGCCAATTCTGCCAAAGCCCTGCTTTTGGGAAAAGCCAAAGACGTTGAAGTCTTCCAGCAAGGAGCCGTCGAACTTTCAGACGTGTACGACATTTCGGAAGACAAGCACTATCCGCTGGCGCAAACCATTGTATCCGCCGCCCTCGTTCCCGGCCGCCTCGTGGACGAAAACGTGTGGGTTCAAATCTACGCTTCTGTTTTGAACGGCCAAGTGCAACAATTGCAAATCATTGAAACAGACAAGCAGTTCGGCTGAACCTATTTCTTCAATTGCACGATTGCTTTCGCCAAGTCGCCATTCGCTTCCTTTAACGCTTTTTCCGCCTGCGCCTTCGAAGCCCCTGTTTGTTGGGCAACCATTTCAATATCTTCTTCCGAAATTCCCTTTTCTTCGCTTTTGGCTTCCCCTACCAAAGTATAAGTGGTTTGTCCTTGAACCGTCATGGCCGTCACTTGCGGTTTTTCGAAAACGAGTTTTTTGTCCGCGAGCTCGATGACGACTTTTTGGGCGTTCACTTCTTCGGTCTTGATGCCCATTGCTTTCATCATGCCCTGCAATTGCTTGGGATTCATTTTGCCCGGAAACATGCAAAAAAGTGGGAGCGAAAGCGTTAAATTCCCGAAAGTGCTCTGCTAGAAACATGCGCTCCGCGATTGTTTTCCTCCTCGTCGTTCTCCTGTCCTCAGGCGCCCTGTCCGCGTACACGATTTCGAGCGCCCGCGCCGAACCCGTTTCCGTAACGCAGGCCACGGATGCCAAAATTTCGTTCATTGTTTCGGGTTCAGGCACGCTGCCGGAAACAACTGCGACGATTCAACTATTTAATGCCAGCAATAGCCAAAGCATTAATCCTACTCCCACACTCATCACAATTCCGGCCGACAAAATCATCCGCGATTTTTCAGTCGGCACTTTACAGCCCGGCTCGTATTCTGCCCTCATCAAGTCGGGCACTTCCCAGGCCGTCGCGTATTTCACGGTCAAAAAGCCCACAACGCCCGTTTCCGTGCCCGACTTGCCCCCCGTCATGGCCTTGTTGGTCGTTGCCGGAATTCTCGCGCTCGGCTTTTCGCGCAGAAAAGCGTAATAAACTAGTTTGGTTGTAGTACTTTTATGTCCGGAATCATCAGCTCGTTTCGCGCGTTCGAACAACGGTTTGAAGGCGCGCCCTTTTTGCAAAACCCGAAAGACGAGCGCTTGAAAGCCTTGAAACGCTATTTCGAGCGCGGGGGAGTGGTTTCGCTTTCCGCCGCGAAAAGCGGGGACTGGCCTTCCATGTCCTACCCGTCCAAAAAAAGGCTCGAAACGCAAGTGAAAGAATTGCAAGAGCTCGCGGACAATTTTGCGGGCAAAAAAAAGTCCTGGGGAAAAGAACTATCCAACGCCAAACTGTACAAGTTGAAATCGCACGCGAAAAAATTCGCCGACCCCTTGTACTGGAAGCACCAGGGAAAACGAATTATGGACAAAAATTACAGGGCCGCCGCGCAAAGTGTTCAAATGCCCACGGAAATCGTCTCCGACAAACGCTATCGCCCCATGTTCGACATGTTTGTCAACAATCCCGAATACCGAAATCAATTGGTTGAAACCGTTTCCACTTCCGTCGTGTACAAAAAGAACAAGAAGCTCGCCCGCTATTCGGACGAACTGCAGGGATTGCGCAAGGACGTTTCTTCTTCGCAATTGAAAGAAGCGAGCGAAAAGCTGGGCGAAATCCAGCAAGACATTGCCATGTTGAATGTATTGCTCAAATGGGCTTCTCCTTGACCGGAAATCTCGACTCGTTTTGTTTTTATTCTGCCCCGACCCGTTCTGTAAAGAGGTGACGGTATGGTAAAACCCGTTAAAAAATTCAAAGTCGGCCGCGTGAATGTTTCCGTTTGGGAGAACGGAAACGGAGAGAAAAAGTTCAAAAGCGTGAAGTGCGAAAAACGCTTTCAAGACAAGAAAGGCGAATGGCAGAGCTCTTCGAGCTTTTCCCAAACCGAAATTCCCAACGCAATACTGGGATTGCAAAAAGCCTTCGAGTACTTGGCCTTAAAAGAATAAATTTCCAAATACACTTATGGACGTCGCCAAACTCGTACAGTCTGCGAACGGATTTCCCTCCTTCAACCCCTTGCAGGAAAAAGTCCTCGCCAAGGAATGGGCGCAAAAGTCGTTCGTCGTTTCTTCCCCGACGGCTTCGGGCAAAACCGTCCTTGCGGAATTACTCGCATTGGAAAGCGTGCTGCACCAGAAGCGCAAAGTCGTGTACACGTGCCCGCTCCGCGCGCTCGCTTCCGAACACTTTCAGGACTGGAAGAAAAAATATTCGAGTTCGCTGAATATCCGCATTGCGCTTTCCACGGGCGATTTTGACTCTTCTTCCTCGTACTTGAAAAATTACGACATCATTCTGTGCACGTACGAAAAGTTAGATTCGTGTCTCCGCAACAATTCCGAATGGCTGCAAAGCGTGGGCCTGCTGGTAGTGGATGAAATTCATTCGCTCGGAACGGACCGTGGCCCCACGCTCGAAATGGCGGTTACAAAGTTGCGATTGTTAAACCCTTCATTGAAAGTGCTTGGCCTTTCCGCCACCATTCCCAACGCGAAAGAACTCGCGCAATGGCTGGATGCCGAATTGGTCGAAAGCGACTTCCGCCCTGTGAAATTGCGGGAGGGAATTTTCTTCCAGCACGCCATCCACTTTCCCAAAGAAGTGGAAAAAGTTTCCTCTTCCTTGGACCCCGTGCACGCGCTGGTCGAAGATGTGTTGGAGCAGAAGGAAAAGCAAGTGCTGGTTTTTGCGAACACGCGCAAGCGCGCCGAAGGCCTTGCGGAGCAACTGGCCAAACTAACATTCAAAAAACTCTCCGACTCCGAAAAAACCCTGCTTGAAAAGGAAGCGCTCAAAGCATTGAATGTGTTGGAAAGCCCGACTGAACAATGCCACAAGCTCGCGAATTTGCTGCGACAGGGAGTTTGCTTCCACCACGCGGGACTTCTTTCGCAACAGCGCGAAATCGTGGAAAGTTTGTTCAAATCCAACCACTTGAAAGCGCTCGCGGCAACGCCCACCTTGGCAGCAGGCATTAATTTGCCCGCGTACAGGGTCGTCATTTCTTCGTTGTACAGGTATGGAGAGTATGGGCAAGAACGCATTCCCGTTTCAGAATACAAGCAAATGTGCGGCAGAAGCGGGCGTCCAAAATACGACACTGAAGGTCAGTCTGTCATTATTGCGCGCAACGAACTGGAAATCGAAGATTTGAAAGAGTCGTACATCAACGGGGAAATCGAAAAAATCGAAAGCAAGCTCTCCTTGGAGCCCGTTTTGCGAACCCACTTGCTGGCCGCCATCGCTTCGCACTACATTTTCGATTTGGACAGCATGGAAAAATTTTTCGGAAAAACCTTTTACGCGCTGCAGTACGGGGAAATGCGCGAACTGTTTTCCAAAATGGAAACCGTGCTCGAACAATTGCGCGAGTGGGGCTTTGTGAAGGCGGACGAAAAGCGCTTTCAAGCCACGCTGTTGGGCAAGCGCGTTTCGGAATTGTATTTGGACCCGCTTTCCGCGTTCGAGTTTTTGCAAAAAATGCGCTTGGACATTGAGTTTTCCCTTTCCTCGTACTTGATGACGCTCGTACAGAGCTCTGAAATGTTCCCGCTCCCCTCGATTCCCAAAACCGCGAATGCGGAAGTGATGGAATTTTTGCAGGAAGCGCGTTCTTCTCTCCCGTTCGAACTGGACCGCGAATTGTTCGAAGAACCCGAGTTATTCAAACAGGCGGGAAACGTGCTGTTGTTGCAGGATTGGATGAATGAAAAGACCGAACAGGACTTGCTCTCGAATTACAACATCCAGCCGGGCGTATTGCATGCGAAGCTCGAGCGGTTGGACTGGCTCTCCTACTCGTTGTACGAGTTGTGCCGTTTGGTGGAATTGGAAAAGCACCTGGTTTCGCTTTCCAAACTCCGCTCTCGCTTGAAGTACGGAGTCAAGGAAGAACTGCTCGCGCTGTGCCAGTTGAAAGGCATTGGAAGAGTGCGCGCGCGCAGATTGTGGAAGGCGAGTTTGAGAACGGTTGCCGCGCTCAAAGCCGCCGATGTGAAGGATTTGGAAAAAGTGCTCGGAGTGGCCGTTGCCGCCCAAGTCAAATCGCAATTGGGGCAGAAATAGTCATTCTTTTTGCCAGTAGAATAAGGTTCGCGTTCCATTTTTTTCGATTTTGACAATCAATTTTTTGCATTCGGCAATATTTTCGAAATAGCGGAATTTTCCGCCAATTCCCAAGTCGATTTCTTTGAACCGTTTTCCGAGCGGTTCTGACGGGCTGTTAGTCCATTTCCTTTTTGAAATCAATTGAATAATTGGATTGTTGTGGGGAATGGTGCCTCCCCCATGCGGATTGCGAAAGACGTACTTTTGTTGAACTGTAACCGTGTGCTTTAGCTTTACTGCCATGCTTAGAATGAGTTCTTTCCAGTTTAAAAGAATTGGGGCTTTTAATTCAATCCCATTTCCTTTTCGATGACCTGCTTGCACTTGTCCGCGTCAATGGAAAGGCGAATTAAACGAGTATTTCCCACTTGTCCGGGACCACTGGGAGTCGTGTTCAACAGTCCGTACGTTTCCAGTTCGTTCACGTACGAGCGGAACCATCTCGCGGAAACCGCGCTCTCTTTCAGTTTTTTGGCGGTCTTTTCGTACTCTTCGAAAACCTCTCCCGACATGAGCGCGCCCACTTCCTCTTTTCCCGAAATTTTGGGCAAAGGGCGGTGCTTCAAAGTTTGCAATGCAATCGTGTACAAAACGAGTTGCTGCTGTTCGGGCAGGGTTGCAATCAAACTGTACACCAAATCCTTTTCGACTTTCTCTTTCGCCTGTTTCACTTCTTCGTCGGAAACAATCTTTTTCCCCTTTTCGTCCGCGAGCTCTCCCGCGCGGAGCAGCAATAAAACTGCGGTTCGCGCGTCCCCGCTTTCCTGCGCGGCAATGGCCGCGGCCAAATTCAACGCGCTTCCCTGCACGGTGCGGGGCTTGAACGCCTTTTCCACTCTTTGCTGTAAGATGGCTTTCAATTCTTCCGCGTTGTAGGGAGAGAATACGAGTTCTTTTTCGCACAGCGCGCTTTTGGTGCGCGCGTCCAAACGGTCCTTGAACAACACGTAGTTGGAAATTCCGATCAAAGAAATGCTTCCTTCCAATAATTCATCGTTCGAGCGCGTGAGCGCGTACACCAAATCGTCCAAATCCTTCACTTTGTCGATTTCGTCCAAAATGAAAATGACTTGGCGTTTTTCTTTGGCGAAGTCGATTACTTTTTCGTAAATGAACGCATTCGAGTATCCAATCCAGTTTTCTTTCGGAAAAAACTGTTTGACGGCTTTCATGAATACTTTGTGCTTGGAATTGTGCTGCCGGCAGTTAATGTAGCAGACGCCCACTTTTTGCTGTTGTTGAATGGCAAACTCTTCCAAGTGCTGCAATACATGCTTGGTGGTGGCGGTTTTTCCCGTTCCGACTTTGCCGTAAATGAACAAATTGTTGGGCTTTTGCCCTTTCAATGCCGCGCCCAAATCTTTCGTAATCTCTTTGATTTGGTTTTCGCGGAAGGGCAGCTCTTCTGGAATGTAGTGCGGGGAAATGTAATCCCTGTTTTCGAAAACCGTGTCTTTGGCCAATTCCTTTCGGAACAAGTTGTTCGGCATTTCTTTCTCCCTGTTTTGGACTGCGGGCGAACGGTTTAAATCCAAATTCCGCCTTTCGGACTCAATCTTATATATAGGTTAAGGGTATAAAATATGACGGAGTTTAAACGGCCTTTTTGGGGCGTTTGAAATTTTTGGGGTGATGGATTTGGGTTTCATGGATAAAGTGTTCGCGAAGAGCACAAGCGACGAGAATATTGAAGAGTTTTTGAACAACTTGGACGTCAGCGAAGAATCAATGTACGAAGACGCGGATGCCCTCGTCAAGCCAATGGCCTTGAGCGCTGATACCGACACTAAGACGGTTACGGACGAAATCAAGAAGGGAAATTTAGTATTGCTCAACATCGGCGACATGCAAAAGCGCAACGCGGGACAACTGCGGGACATGATCGGCAAAGTCAAAGAAGCCGCCGTCTCCATTAACGGGGACATTGCGCGCATTTCGGCCGACCGAGTGTTAGTCACTCCGCAAAACGTCAAAATCATCAAACGCCGCGGAGAGTAGTTTTTCCCGGGTAAAAGCATGCCCTTAAACCAGCCTGCTTTTCCCATTTCCTTCCCCTTGGAAGACGTCAGTTCATCCCTCGAAAGTTTATTGAAAGAAAAAGGATGGCGGAATTTCGACCAGGGCGATATTTCCCTCTCCTATACTCCGTACTACTTTTTCTCGTACGATTTTTTCACGGAAACCGAAGAACCCGAATCGAAAGTCAAATTCGTGCAGGAAACCAATTCGGGCTTTTCGAGTTTGAACGGAAGCACGGGAGAATTAAACGAATCCTTGTACTCCATTATTGAAGGCGGAGAACCCCAAGTCATTGAAAAACCCGAAC
>JAZDMJ010000043.1:0-10249 GCA_043801115.1 Candidatus Iainarchaeum sp.
CGTAGTATAGCCTGGATCAGAATTGGGCGCTTCGGACGCCCCGACGGGGGTTCAAATCCCTCCGGGCCCGCTTCGACGATTCCGTCCGTCGGGTCCGGCGTACCATCTTCGCGCGGCTCGATGCTACTGTCCGCTACAAAAACGTTTCAATCAAGTCGCGCGCTTCAAGCAAGTCTTTCACTTTGTATTTCGCGGCCGCGTTCGCAAACTCGTCGCCGTTGACGGAAATGCCGATTCCCTCGCGCATCATTCCCGCATCGCCCTTGGAATGGCCGAGCACGAAAACTTTCTTGAAATTCTTGGAGCGTTTGAGCGTTCGGACGAATAGGGACTTGCTTTCGTCCAAGAATATGACTTCCGAGCCGATGACATTGTTCTTGTGAAAAGCGAGCCTGCACGCGAAGACGGGAACGTTGAGCTTGGCGCGGCGGAATAGTTCGGACTGGATGAAAAAAGAGCCCGCGCTTAACACGAGCACCTTGCAGTCCTTGCGCTTGGAAAAGAATTTCAAAACCTCCAATGCTTCGGGGCGGAAGCGGAGCTCTTCCTTCGCCTCTTCAATAGCTTCCAAATAATCCCTTTTCGACATGCCGATTTTCAAGTTGGACAATGCGAGCAGGGCTTTGAACGAGTAATCGCGGAAGGTGTTGAGAATCGCGTCGCGGATTTCCTTCGACGCCGTTAAGTGCGTGAGCACGCGCGACGCGTGGTTGAACGTCAGCAACTCGTCGAAGTCGAACACGAGCAAGGCTTTGGCCTTGTTCTTTTTGGCGAACTGCCGCGCTTCCTGCAACACGCGCTTTGTATTCTCTTCTTCCGTGCAAACGGGAAATTCGAATGCCATGAAAGAATGCGAGCGCAAAGTTCAGATAAAGCGTTTCGCCTTCAGCACGTCTTCCAAGTCGGGCTTTCCCTTTTCGGCAATCTCGTACGAAACGTGCACGACGGGCTTGTTGACTTTGAGGATGAGAGACAAGTCGACGGGAGTCGCGGAAACGACGAAGTCGGCATTGGTGGAATTAATGGCGTGCTGCAGTTCGCGCAGTTCTTTCTCCGAATAGCCCATGGCGGGAAGAACGTTTTTCAAGTGCGGGAATTTTTTGAACACTTTTTTCAAATCGCCCGTACAGTTTTTTTCAACGGAAACCAGAATGGCTCCGCTCTTTTCGGCGAGGATTTTTCCCGCACCAAAACCCATTCCCCCGTGCGTTAGAGTGGGGCCGTCTTCAATCACTATTACCTTTCGGCCTTTCAACCGTTGAGGGGAAAGGCAGGAAATGCGCGAATCCGCTTCAATCACGGTTGCGGAAGGATTGAGTTTGCGCGCGTTGCGCAAAATGGTTTCAACATCCTTTCGCAGAGCGGAATTCACTTTGTTAATGAGCAAAACATCGGCCATTCTGAAATTGGATTCTCCGGGATGATAGGATAGTTCGTGTCCTGGGCGAAACGGGTCGCACACGCAAATGAGCAAATCTGGTTTGATGAAACTTTGGTCGTTATTTCCTCCATCAAAAAGAATAATGCTCGCTTCTTTTTCGGCGCGGCGCAGGATTTTTTCATAATCCACGCCCGCATACACTGGAATGCCAAGATGAAGCAGCGGTTCGTATTCTTCTCTTTCTTCGATTGTACAATTCTGCTTTTTCAAATCATCAATAGAGGAAAAGCGCTGCACTTCCTGCTTTTCCAAATCGCCATACGGCATCGCGTGACGGATCACGGTCACTTTCTTTCCAGCTGACAATAGCAGGGAAACGAGTTTTCGTGTGGTTGGACTTTTTCCCGCACCTGTTCGGGTAGCAGTAACCGCAATCACTTTCTTTTTCGACTTCAACATTGTGTCTTTCGGCCCGAGCAATACGAACGAGGCACCGTTCGAAAGCGCTATCGAGGCGAGGTGCATGACGTGCTCGTGGGGAACGTCCGAGTAGGCGAAAATGACATCGTCCACTTTGAATTTTTGAATCAATTGAGGAAGTTCTGATTCGGGAAAAACGGGAATTCCCTTTGGATAGCGCTTTCCCGCGAGTTTTCGGGGATACGTTCGGCTGGCGATGCCTGGAATTTGTGTTGCCGTAAACGCGACGACGTTGTAGCGCGGGTTGTTTCTGTAAAACACGTTGAAGTTGTGGAAGTCCCTTCCGGCCGCGCCCAAAATCAAAACATTCCGCATATCAGTACTCGAGGAATTTTTCCTTTCCCTTCAAAAATCCGGAAAAAAATTCCCTGAATTTTTTGTCTTTCGCGTAGAATTTTTTCAACTCTTTTTCGAAAAGCGCGGAAGAGTTTTGCAGCGCCTTTTTCAGCGCTGCGCTTTCCACTTTCGTCCACTCTTTGAACTGTTTCAAAACGAATTCTTTCGCGTTCCAGTCCGCGCGCGGCTCTTCCAGCACCCACTTTCCATTTTCAATGCGCGGGCCATTCAACGGGTGCAGGTGGGCTTTCAAAAAGTTTTCGGAAGCTTCTTGGTTCGAAGCGAGCGGGCCGACGCGCTTTCGGGATTTTTCCAGTTCGGTTTCTTCCAATTCGACTATGAAAAATGCATTATGCTTTTCGTCCGTCCACGCTTCCAAGCGCTGGACGGAAAAGTCCGCCTTTTCGAGCGCGTTGCGCAGTTTTCTCGCCAGTCTGTGCATTTGCCCCCACGCAATGTCCGGCAGCGCGTTTTTGGGATAGGGAAAGTGGAACAGTAAAATGTTTTCCTTTTGCATCGCATTCTTGGCCTTGCCCCACTTCAAAGGGGTTTGCTTTTTGCCGAAAAAGAAGTGAATGGAAGGTTTTTGGACGAAAATTTTGGAAGCTGAAATCATGCGCGCGAACTGCTCTTTGGAAAGCGCGGCGGCCACGTTTCGGCCTGCATCCGTCGGGTCGACGATGATGAGCGAAGAATTGGGAAAGCGCTCGCGCGCGTTTTCGCGCAGCAACTGCCGTTCCACATCTACTATTGTTCCTTCCTTCCAGCGCGACATGTAGCGCACGGCGTTCCAAAAAGAACCGTATTCTACAATCAACAACTCGCACGCGTATCCGGGAAGACCCTGCACTTTCACGTCCGCGCCGTACGCTTCAATGCCTTTCAAAAACTGCTTCAATAATCGGATTTCGTCGCGCTGCTTTTCGGACAGTTTTTCGAGCAAGTATTTCAAGTGAAAAGGGCTTCTATCCACGGCGCTCTGCAATTCGGAAGCGTGTTCGACTTCGTAGGATGGAACGACTTCGGCTTCAAACCCTTCAATGTTTCCCCGAACGTACGGGTGTTCGCTGTAGGCCAGCTCCCACTCGTGGCCCCGAAACAGCGCTTTTCCCAACTTCAATCCCTCTCGCTCGAACTGGTCGCGGCTCAAATGTTTGGGAAACAGCACAAAAATGTCCAAGTCCCTGTCTTCTTTCAAGTGCGTGTTGCGCGCCAAACTTCCCGCAAGTACAACGCGCACGTGGCTTCCTTCCATGGCGCGGATTTTGTCCATGAATTTTTCCGCCACTTGCATCTCGTGCTGGAACTCTTTCTCGGAAGGCTTAATCCGAGCAAGAACTTTTGGAAACAGCTTGGAAGGGTCGGGCATGCCAGAATAAAGGGTTAGGGAAATTAAAGGCTTGCGCCCGCGCGCGGGTTTAAATGGAAGATTTTTTCCGAAAAATAGGAAGGGCCTTCGGGAGAAAGAACGGAAGAGTATAGAACGACGGAGTTGACGGGGAAGGAGAAATGAAGCGCGGAGCGGGAAAGAGCGGAGAGCGCTTCTTCGACTTCCTTTTTTCCCGCCTCTTTGGCACGAGCGAGTGTCAAGTGCGGGGTTTTTTCTTGCTCCAAACCCAATGCTTGCGCAATGGAGCGCTGCAACTGTTCCACTTTCTCCCTTCCTTTTCCAATATTCACAAAAACGACCCTGTGCCCGAAGTGGCCAACTCCTTCCAATTCCAATTCAAAAGAAGGAAAGGATTCCAACGCGCCCAGTTTTTCGGCGAGAGAAGGAATTTCGCTTTCGGGAATGTTTCCCAAAAACTGCAACGTCAAGTGCAAATTCTTTTCTTCCACGGGCTTGAACGAGGGTTTGCAAAGAAGGGAAGAATAGCGCGACGCCAGTTCTTGGCGGATTCGGGCGGGAATTGGCAGGGCTATAAACAAGCGCTTCATGCAAGGCCTCCACTTTTAAACTCTTCTTCCATTCCAATTCCTCGAACGAACATGAAAAAAGCATTACTTATACTGGCCTTTCTGCTGGCGTTTTCGGCCAGCGCGCTCGCAGAAATCCAACTCATCTATCCAGTCGAACAAACCGTGGAAAGCGGCCAAGTCATCGATTTGAACGTCATGCAGCCGGGAGAAACTTTGAAACTCATTTTCAACGCCAACATTGTCACGCAAAAAGCGGACCGGTGGAGCTCGATCGAAATTTCAAACCTTCCCGAACAGTGGAGGGGTGAAATTGTTTCCCAACAAAACCCGAACACGCTTGTCGTGGACATTTTCGTTCCCTCGAACGCGCAGCCTTCCACGTACTCTTTCAACGTAATTTTGAAAGACGAAGCGCAAAACGTGAGCGAAACCGTCGAAGTCATTGTGGGAATCCGCTCGAATTTGCTGAGCTTTTCCATCGACAACGCGCAGCCGAAAACAATCGCGGGAGAAACCGTCATCGTCAAACTCACTGCCAACAACGACTCAGTGGCCGCACATCCGATTCGAATCGATTCCACGCTTCCTGCTCCGTGGATGCGGGGAATGGAAATTTCGTTGGAGCCGAAAAGCTTTCAAACCATAGAATTGAACATTGTCCCTCAAGCGTCGGGAAAGAAAAATTTCCAAATCAGTATTTTGGATGGAAATTCGCGGCAAATTCTGAAATCGTTCGACATGCAATTGGAAGCGACTCCGACGCTCAAAAGCAAGTACGAAGCCTCGCTGTACGGCTTTCCCTTCTTCTCTCCCGGACTTCTCCCGTATTATTTGATCAACGCCTTCTTCGGACAATTTTTACACTAAATTTTTCGAAACATACGCGCCGTCTTTTTGAAATTCCCTCTTTTTGTAATACTCGCGCACGCCGATTCCGGAAAGGACCAGCAATTTTCGCGCGTCCAGTTCTTCGCGCGCAATCTTTTCCGCCTCTTGAAGGAGCGCAGAGCCGATTCCCTGGTGCTGCAAGCTTGAAGCGGACTTTTTTCCCAAAGGCTGGAGGGAATGAAACACATGCAGTTCGCGCACTCCCGCGCTTTTTGCCGAAATTTCGGAGCGAACGCTCTGCGAGGGAAGGCGGAGACGGCAAAATCCCGCCAGCACTTCCCTGTCCGGAGACTCGGCAGAAATGAAATACTCCATTCCCTCCGAAGCGAGATACTTTTCGGAAAACAACTTCCACTCGCCCGAATACTGTTTCATTCCCGCCTCGCGGCAGCGGATGCACTTGCACTTCCACTTCTTTTCTTCCATTCGCTGGTGCACGTACTGCCGCAAATTCGTGCGCTGGACGCCAGCCGAAATGAATGTAGAGGGAATGTCGCGCTCGATGCGATGCACGCGCACCCAGCGGGGAAATTCCTTCTTCGACTTGGCCAATAATTCGACGGCCTGGCCGAGCAATATGGGTTCGAATTTTCCCTCCTTCCATTGCTCAAACAGCGCGGTTCCTTCCATTACCAAACAAGGATACACTTTCAATCCGTCGGGCTTGAAATTCGCGTCGGAAAAAATTCGTGAAAGAGATTCCGCATCCATTTCTTGCGAGCTTTCGGGAAGGCCGGGCATCATGTGGAATACGACTTTCAAAAACACGTCCTTTGCGTTGCGCGTGGCTTCAACCGAATCCTGCACGGAATGACCTCTATTCGAAGCGCGGAGCACGGAGTCGAAAACGGTTTGCACGCCTATTTCCACTCGAGTGGCGCCCAGTTCCAGCATTTCGTTCACTTCGCCTTTGCCGCAAAAATCGGGCCGCGTTTCCACGCACAATGCCACGCAGCGCACGTTTCCCTTCTCGTTCCGTTCCTGCTCCGCTTTCAAATCCGCCTTCCCTTTCAACTGCAACAGTTTTTCGTGCAACTCGCTCCGCCCGGAGTCGACTTGCTTCCACTCGTGAAAAGAGAAAAACTTTTTCCGGTCAAACTCGGAAGAATTGCCGAACAATTCCCCGAAATCGTTCAAGGCTTTGAAAGAGTAGGCAACAAATTCTTTCTGATACGAAAAAGAACTCGCGGGAAAAGTCCCGCCCATCACAATCAATTCCACTTTGTCCACGCCGTGCCCCGTGGAAACGTGCTGGGCCAAGCGGGAAAATGTTTGAAGGTAGGGGTCGAAAGCGTTGTGGCCCGCGCGAAGCGAAGCGGGCTCTCTTCCTGTATAGCTTTGGGGAACGTTTCCGAAAAAACTCGAAGGACCTCCCGGACAAAAAACGCACGTTCCGTGCGGGCATTTTGAAGGAAAAGTCATAATCGCAATGGGAGCGACTCCGGAAAGCGTGCGCACGGGCTTGATTCCCAACAAGGCCTGCACTTTGGAAGAAGCGGAAGGAAGCAATGCGAGCAAGTCCGGGTCGGCGGGAATGCAAGAAATGCCAAGCGCATCCGCGCATTCTTTTTTCAAAACCCCCAAACCCTGCTTGTCGGAAACTTTTCCCGACTCGATGGCTTTTTCCACGGAAAGGGCCAATTTCTTCAATTTGGAGTCCATACGGGGAAAAGGGGCAAAACAACTTTTAAAGCGGAAAGCATTGTATTTTTGTATGACGCCGGAAGAAGAGTTTTTCGAATACGTAAAACAGAATCCGCAATACTATTCCGTCATGCGCGCTCCCGTGTACATGAACATTTTGAACCAGCTGAAACAGCAAGCGTTGGACGTTTCAGAATTGAAAGGAAAAACGCAAGTGGAAGAACAGGACTTGGACTTAATATTGCAGAGCTTGGAACAATTGGGACTTGTGGAAGAAATCGAACTCAAAAACCGCGTATTGTATTCCCTCTCCGTGGAAGGGGAAACATTTTTGGACAAGTATGAAAAAGGATTCAAAGTATTCGGACAAAGCGAACCTAGTATCTGAGTTTGAACCTTAACAGCGCGGCGACTCCGCCCAATCCTTCCAATTCTTTTCCCGCCTCGTGCGCGGAGCTCACAATGTGAATCTCTGCCTTCAATTGTTCGGCCTTGTCCAGCAACGGCTCTACGAGCGGACGGTCTTTCAACAGCAGTTGGTCCAGCACGAGCAAGTCCTGCACGGCACCAAACTCCAGCGCTTTTCGCGTTTCTTCAATTCCAATCGTGGAAAGCGTGCTTCCCTTGGCCGCCTCCGTCAGAATTCTTTCAACCAGCTTGACTTCTTTGGACGCTTCCGAATCCTGCACGGCTTTGAGCATGACTCCGCGCTTCAGCAATTCGTTCAAACCCGTTTCTCCCACGGAGTTGATGGCTTCGAAAGAGTATGCAAACGCGGGAAACTTTTCCGCCAAATAGTTTTTCACGTTGTCGCGCGTGAACCCCGGACCCGCGACCAGAACATCCTTCAACCCAATGTCCGAAATCTTTTTTCCAATCTCAGCAAAATATTTTCCCTCGTTGGACTGCGCGTATTGTTTTCCCTCGCGGTGCGCGTTGATTTTGGCCTTAACCTCGAAACCGTAATCTTTCAACACCGCGAAAGTCGCTTCTTCGTCGTCCAACACTACAACAAGAACTTGCGGTTTGGCCGTGCTCTCGCGCGCCTTTTTCAATCTCTGAATATGAAAGGGCCTCAGCGCGCTCTTTTTGATTTTCACCTTTTCCCCCAATCCAAACTCCAATGTATGATGCGCTTTCAACTCGACGAATTCTTCCGGCTTTCCCGAAAGAATGGTTCCCGAAACGCGCAATTGCCCCGAATACTTGTGCAACTCAACCTCTTCCACGAGCAGTTCGACGAATACTTTTTTGCGCTCTGTTTTGGCATTCTCCCTGTCCGTGGGCTTCCACGAAACGTCCGAACTTCCCGAAACAAAGTCTCCCGACTCTACTACGTGCGTCAAATGCCACAAATCGTCCAAATTCTCCGGAATGACTTCCAAGAAAGAATTTTTCTCGTCGATTTTGAGGATTTTCATGCATTGAAAAGGATTGCAAGGACTTTAAACCGTTTCCTTCCCCCTTTCCGAAATGAAATACGGGAAGCTGGAACAAGCGCTCGAAAACAGCGTTTCAAGCGCGTGCGCGGGCAAAAAAGCCGTCAACGTGCTGTTTTCGGGCGGATTGGACTCTTCCCTCATCGCGTTTCTCGCGTCTAAGCACTGCATCACACACTTGTACGTTGCGGGAATGCCGAACTGCTTTGATTTCGCTCAAGCGAAAAAAACCGCGTTCGAAATGGACTGGCACTTGCACGAAATCGTGATTCAAAAGAAGGAAATTTCTAAATTAAAAAAGGATTTTGAACGCATTACCAAAATAAAGGACAACTACAACGCCTCGCTGGGCATTCCAATCCTCGCGTGCGCCAAGCACTTGCAGCAAAAAGACGTTCTTTCTGGACTCGGAGCGGATGCGCTCTTTGCCGGATTCTCCCACACCAAGCGCATTCTGGAAAAGGAGGGGGAGAAGGACGTAGAGGCGGACTTGCGCGTTAGCATTGAAAGCGCGAAGAAAGACTTTGAAAGGGATTCGCGCATTCTGAAACATTTTGGAAAGCAATTGCACGCGCCGTTTTTGGACGAAAAAGTAATAGTGGAAGCGTTTTGCATTCCCGCGCGCGAAAAAGTCAAAACTCCGCAGGACGAACTCCGCAAGTGGCCCTTGCGGGAGATTGCCAAAGAATTGAAATTGCCCGAAATGGTTTGGAAGGCGAAAAAGAAGGCGTTGCAGTACGGGAGCGGAGTGGAAAAAGAGCTGCGAGATTAAGTGCACCCTGTCTCGGCGAATTCGCCACAATAGCCCGCTTCACATTCGTTTGAATATTTATCCACAATTGCACAATGCTTTTTGTCAGTCCCAACAGAACATATGTCTTTTTGAAAATTGACTGTATTAGCAATCGTCACATTAGTGTCGCCAGCGGGAATCGAATAACTGCACGACAAAAACACCGTAAAAGGGGTGCCGGGGTGGATGGGGGTATTGGGACCACCTGTTCCTTGGAGCGTGAACGAGCAAATGACGCCTGTGTTCTGATTGGTTTGCGTGACGATGGCTTGGAATGCAGAATATAATTTGCATTCTTTGTTGTCCTTATCCTCATCCGCACAGGATGGTTTTTGGTTTCCACTAATCGAGCACGTGTGTTCGCTTAGTTCCAGTAGTTGGAGCGCCCAGTTCTTGTCCATTTGCGCATAGGTATTAATCCAGGCGATGTCCGCGCGGTAGAACGCGCTTTCCGAAATCGAAAGACTGACTTTCGAAGTCCACGTCGTGTGCATAACGAGCGCGAACGAAATCAAACTAAGCACGGCGACCGCCGTAATGGCTGTAAAAGTTCCCTTGTTCATCCTGGCTCACAATCCGTCAAACGAGTCAAAGTATATTGGGAAATTTCGTTCACGGTTCCCATATACTTGTAATAGAATACGGAAAAACAAGCGCCCATTTCAGCGCTTCCTAATTCTTCGTTCAAATCCTTCGTTTCTCCCGTATAATACGCGACAATGGCTTTGTCGATCGAGCGAAAAGTGGCCATGCGAAACCCTTGAAATCCGGACTGGGGCAAGTCCGCAATCGACCACACCAGCGCCAATCCTCCGACTAAAATCATGGCTGCAAACAAGGCGTCAATGGAAAAGACGAACGCACGGTTCATTTCCACACCTTCAACACCACATACCCGTAGTCAACGTACGGACAAGCGCCCGAATAGTCGCCGCTCACGCACTTCAAAAAAACACTCTTTTCAATTTTGGAACTTGCACTCTCAACGAGTACGACGTTCCGGTCCATTGAAACAATGAATTGCTCGCTTCCTGTTGGAGAATCAATGCACGAGCTGGAAAACGCGCCCACGAGTTCTCTGCCTGTCCCATTTTGGGAAATCGCGGGCTCGTCCGCAAAAGAGATGACGCTGAATTGTTCTGCAGGAGAACTCAAAAACGCCCCGCTTCCGAAAATGTGCCACGTCAAATTGCAGCCGAACGAATCCGGAATGCCGAGTTGTTGTTTCAAGTCGTCCCTATCTTGAGTTGACGTCGACAAGCAGTTCGGCAGCAACGCAATCACTTTCTCTTCTCCACCAATCGTTTGAACCAGCTTGCAGGAAAGTTCCGCATTCAACACCACTCTCGAAATGGCCGTGTTGGCCAC
>JAZDMJ010000062.1:0-3154 GCA_043801115.1 Candidatus Iainarchaeum sp.
CTGGAAAAAGGCCGGATTGAAACCATTACGACAGAACCTTTGCGCGTTTCCTCCAAGCAAGAAGTTAAAAAAATCATCAGCGAAAAGAGCATTCCATACCGCTCTGTCAAAGCTGTGAAAGACATTATTTTGACTTCTCCATCCAAAGCCATGGTGGAAGAGGAAGAAGCTCCGACTCCGCAACGTCCAACCTACCGAAGCCATACCAGCTACGTTCGACGACATTAAAATTCGTCGAATTTTTCCTTTTTTCTCTCAAAAGAAGGAAAGAAAGGAAAACCATATATTTATGTATTAACTCAATACATAAGCAATTCAATTGCTTTACAAATATAGAATAGGGGAAGTGTGGGGAGAGCATGCCTTCGAAAGGATATTTTGTCCAATACAAATTTATTATTCCCGAAACCATGAAGCATTCAGAATATACGTATCAAAAACTATTCCGCGCAATCTACGGCTATACCCAAATTGTTTCCAAAAGCAACGGAAAAACATATTCCTATCACCGCAAAGGCGTATTGTCGGATTATCCTTACATTAAACAAGGCAAAAACTGTGTTTCCATTCCACCCGAAGCCTTTGCCGAATTGAAATCTTTTTTTCAAACAGGCTCGAATCCAACGCACAAATGGCAGAAGAAGGGAGATTGGAAAGCCGTTTACTATTTGAACGACAAAGACATTGCGGACGAGAGCATTCCGGGCGCGATTGAAGATTTGATGGACCGAACTTTTGTTCTTTCGACTTCGAAAGAGCACCAAAAAATCGAAAGCGAGCTCAAAAATTTGGTCGAGTTAAAGAAGTCCAATTCTCCTATTGACGAAAATTACAAAAAAGCAGTACTAGAAACTGCCTCTAAAATCACTTCCCACAACTGGTTCAAACAACACTTTTCCAAGAGCGCCCGGCTGACGCAATTCAACAATCACTTGAACGAATTACGCAACGCGTAACTCAGCTTTGATTTCTTCCTTTTTTTTGGCCTTCAAGCGAATCAACAATTCCTTCTTTCTCCACTTTCTCTTTCCCCCGACATTGCTGATTTCCAACAATCCGCAGTCGACCAGTGTTTTGATGTAAGGATAGAGTGAGCGGTCATTTTCGTAGTGCACGCCGAACAATTCTTCGATTCGGCGGCGGATTTCTTCCATCGACACCCATTCTTCAAAGCCCAGCACTTTGACCACGTGGCTGGCCTGGGTGTTGTCCAGCAATTGCAGGTAATCCCATAAAGTGTGGATTTCTTCTTCGCCCGGCAGAGCCTCGTAAACCACATTGCCTGCTCCGCTGGCCTGTTTTTGGCTGCCCAAAGTTTGTTTCAACCATTCCCAGAATCCCATATCACTACAGTAATGACTGTCATTACTTAAAAACATTACGCTCATTACGCCTCATTACAGTCATTACCAGTATTGAAGAATAGTGGAAGTATGGAGGGTTTCAAAAGGGCTGTTTTGAGGGGGCGTTCCCAAAGCGTGTTTAGGTCTCTTTTCCGGAGGGTCATTTTTAGGGGTTTTTGGCCAGTCGTGCTCCGCTGTCCAAGCAGGCGCTGTTTCAGAGGGCGCATTTTGGGTCGTCATTACCACTCCTTGCCTCCCTCCGTCAAGTGGCTGGTTTTTGAAGGGGTGGTTTTGAGCCGATTTGGGCCAGCACTGCCGAGCGGAGCACGGAAGTCCATTTTTGGAGGGGTGCAAAATCAGCTCTGGCTCCAGATAATTATGTAGATGGTTAGGCAGGGCTTTGTCAATATGTAATTTAGGCGCAGAATTCGAAAATAAAAAGATAGCGGGGGAAGGATTTGAACCTCCGACCTTCGGGTTTCGCAGGCATTTTTTGGCCTTATGAGCCCGACGGGCACTCCTGGCTGCCCTACCCCGCTATTTAAGCTTGTTTTGTGTTTTTTTCTCTATTTGCAGCAATTTTTCACTTTATTTTCTTCCTTTTTTTGCCGTATCAGAATGTCCAACTTTGTGTGTGTTTTAAACGTGTTTTCCGAGCGCTTTAATCTCGCTTTTCAAAGTTTCAATCTTGTCCGAGGTGAGTTTGCTGATTTTTTTGCTGTCCATTTCGTTCATGGTTTCCCCGCATTCAGGGCATTTGAACTGGTATTCCATGGCTACTTCAAACGGTTGGGGGTTGCACTTTTTCGGGCACGCAAACATGGTGTAATTCCGCTCGTATATCAATTTTTCCTCCAATTGTTCGACTTGTTCCACATACTGTTCTAAAATCAATTCCGCAATGCGCTTGGAATTGATCGTCCACGTATACGAATACCATCCTGCTTTCTGGCTCTTCTTCTTGTTGTAACAGGCGATTCCCCGATAGTGCAGCCGATTCAATATGGTGCGGATTTCCGTGATTTTCAAGGGAACTGTTTTTCCGATTTCTTCGTCCGTCAAATCTTTGTCCTTTTTGAGGCAGGTTTTGACGACTTCGAGGCCGTGTTCTCCGGAAATGGACAAAAGGAATTCTTTCGTCAGATTCAAACCCGTGATTTCTTTCCGAGCCATCTGTATTCCTTCCGCGCAATACGTGTTTTAAACGCTCCTTTTGTTTCTCCAAGCTTCAAGCCCTTCAAAAAAGAAAGAATCGAAAGAAAAATAGATGACTTTCTTTAGATATATGCAAAAACAAATAAAGTCCAAAACATAAACATTGCAAGGAGCAAAATAGCAATTCCACCAACTAAGTAAACTATTCCTTTAAGTTTTGCAGAATTTCCCTTGTCAGTGTTTTCTTCAACAAATGCCAGAAAGCTTCCCCCCATAAACCCACTGCGTATGTCTGGAGCTCTTAAAGCCTCTCCTTTCGCAAAAGCAATATATGCCGAAACGAATACAGCAACTGAAGAAATAACCAAAGAAAAAATAAGCAAAGCAGGCCCGATGAACAAAATTGCAAAAAACCCAGCAACAAATGCAAAAAAACTCGCAATATAAAACGAGTGCGCCAGCTCAAAATATTTAATATTTTTTGAATTAATTTTCGGCGTCTTAAAAAGCCAAAAGTTTGCCATAAAACATCACGCCCTTTTTCAATTTCTCACAACCAGTTTTCCCCTCGATTGCGGAACGATTTTGAGTTTTTGTTTTGTAAATTGTGCTTTTCCTTTCGACAGCGCGTATAGCAATACTCCCAATGCCGCGAT
>JAZDMJ010000055.1:0-8964 GCA_043801115.1 Candidatus Iainarchaeum sp.
ATGCTGAACGTTTTCAAATCGCCTTGCGCAATGGACTCGCTCGAGTCGACTGCAGTGGATGCAGTGGCAACGCCGGAAATTGCGAGCTTGTAGTCTGTTCCGCTCCACTCTTCCGTTCCGTCGTTTTCCATTGTTATCGAAACCGTATAGCTTTGACCCGCTTGCATGCTGGAAGGAATGTCGCTCGAACCGCATTGCGCGTAGGGATAAATGGAAGCGTCTTCGGCCGAAGGATAGGCAGAGTCTTCAATGCTCAACACTTTGTTTTCGTCCGCGTATACGACCTGCACGGCATAATAGTAAGTCGTATCATTCGAAACGGGCGCGTCATAGTATAATACAGTGGAAGCGCTCAACTGCGAAGAGTTTACTTTGGTTCCGTTCACGTCGTTGGCCCAGCCGGAAGTCGTAGAGCGGAAAATGTTGAAACCGTTCAAGGCAACGCTTCCCAAATCCGTGGAAGGAATCGCATTCCACGAAATTTCAACATTCGCGTCCAACCCGACTGCCGAAACCCCGGAAGGAGCGGGATAGGCTGTCTTGTCGGAAATGGACGTCGTACACGTTGCCGTGCCGGCGGTTGCAGTGGCGGTTGCTGTTATGGTGGAAGCGGTTTTGGCGAAACTGCACACGCGCCACGCGCGGTTGTCGGAAAGAGTAACGCTTTGTGCAGAGTCTCCAACATAGCATGAAATCGTTCCGCTCGTCGTTCCAACAGGCAGGCTGGAAAAAGCGGCGCGAATATTCGCGTCGAACGGGCCGACTGCGGAATTTCCGGAAACATTCGAATCAAGCGTGCACGAGGGGCCTTGAACGAGTTTGCCGTGCACGGTCGCGTAATGCGAAGCGTTGACGTCAAAGCGGGAAGTTCCGCTTCCCGTATAATAGCCGACTTTGATTCCATACCCATACAATTGGCCGGCCTGCGCGGTCGAGTCCGCAAACGAAGGCTGGACGACGGTTCCTGAAACCGTGCCGACAATGGTTCCGCCCGTCCAATTGCCCAAAGCGTCGATGCTCCACCTTCGCACGAAATAATTTTCCAGCGTCCAACCGCTCGGAGCGGAAACCGCATTCCATGAAAGGGAAATGTTCGAAGAATTGTTGACGTCTGTCAGTACGTTCACGGTCGGCATGGCCGCGGTTTTGAAGGCGGGAGTGGAAAGCGCGGAAGTTTGTCCATTGCCGCTGTCCGAAGCGACTTTGTAGTACACGATTTTTCCGTTCGTCAATTTGGGAAGTTCAAATGTTCCGCCGTTCAAGTCGTGGAATGCAACGTCCGCGCTTCCGCTGGCGTTCACAAAGCCCAAAAAGCCCTGTTCGAAGCCCGTGGTTTCGCTCAACGAGCGGTATACGTTGTACTTGGCAATGCCCGTCGTGTCGGAAGGCGGGCGAATGAAGAGTTTGACGAACTTGTCATAGTTTTCCACGCGGTTGACGGAAGGAATCGCGATGGACGAAATAGTGGAAACGGCGTTTACGGGGGCCGACTGCTGGCCATAGCGCCACGTAAACACGTTCGTGTTCTGGTGGTAGACTGCGCGGATTTTGTAATAATATTTTGTTCCCGAAACAAGGCTTGAATTGTCGGTGTATGTATTTTCTCGAATTGTCTTGTAGTAAGTAACGCCGCTTTTTGTATAACTGGAAAAGTACGGGAGAGCAGAATAGGTTGTTCCGTCCGTCGAGCGGTATAATATGTAACCGTTAAAGTCGAGCCATCCTCCGACAGAACTGGGAACATACGGTGCCGCCCTGTTCCAGTCGAGCAAAATTCCTCCAGAACCGGCTGTCGCCCTCAAATCGTTCACAATCGGCATGGGCAAGCCGTTCGTGTCTTTCGAGTCGGGAGATTCCGAACCGTCCGCCGTGGCCGCGGTTATCACGTACATGTATCGGGTGCCGTTGGAAGCGCTCAAATCCGTCCAAGAATAATTGGACTGGCCGCTGACAACGTTTTTTGTCCCAATCGTGTTGGAATAATTGTAATTGACGGGATAGCCTCCTCCCCAAACTCCCCTGTAAATATTGAACTTGCTAATGGTTGCGGTTTGCGCCGGGTTTGTCCAATTAACGTCTATTTTGGAGTCTCCCGCGCTGGCCGAAACGCTTGTCGGAGAATTGACTGCGGTTCCGCTCGTGACAAACTGCCAGTTTTCGAAAACGGTGCACTGGCTCGTATCTTGCCGGCAGGCAATGATTTTGTAATTGTACGCGGTTCCACTGGCCAAATGAGAGAGCGTAACCGAATAGCTGGACTTGTCAAAAGCGGGATAGGAAACGCTTTTGTCAAAAACGCCCGAAGTGGTGAGTTTGTACAACAGAATCGCGTTCGAATCAATTGGAGTTACTTCATCATCTGTCGTCGTCTGCCAGCTCACAGTGGCGGAAGTGTTCGAGCCCGGAGTCGGGCCGGCCGAAACGCTCACGATTTTGATTCCGGAAGACGAAATGGGCGCTTGCGCGATTAAAAAATTGGACGCGTTGTCCTGGTAGATGGAAATGGCGGTTCCGTGCGTCGGATTCGAATACTCAGCATACACGCCGTACTTGTAATAGTTGCCGGGAGTCAAAATAGTGTCCGTGAATCCAGTTTCGGTCGGAGTTCCGACTTCGGTTTTGTTGGACGCTGTTTTGCACTCGCTGTCCGAACAATCCCAGCGATTGACATGGTATTTTACCAAAGCCCAATTCGGAGTAGACGCATCCACCCATTCCATTTCAATATTGCCCGTTTCAATCAACGGATTCACTTTCACCAAACTGGCGGGCGGGTTCAATGCAACACCCAGCGCGGGAGTGGTTGAAATCGTTTCATCTCCCGAACGAACTGCTGAAACTTTGTAATAATTGGGCTCGCCCGCAAAGAGCGGCGGGGGATTATACCCGTGCAAGAAAGTGAACAATCCGCCCGAAGTGACTCCGGACTGGCATGACATTCCTTGTGGAAGTCCTGCTGGCGGCGTGCAAGAAGACGTGCTTCCGCACACGCACCCGAGAATGGAAAACGTGCCGCCCGAAGTCGTCGAATGGTAGACGTCAAAGCGTTCAATCGGATTCACGTCCGTGTCGTTGTTTTGAATGAAGAGTTTGGTAAAAGTGGAAAAGTTTTCAATGCGGTCAATGGAAGGCGCTACGGGTTTGGCGCCCGCTTGTCCCGTCGGCCCTTGCAAGCAGCCGAAGAGTACGAGTAAGAGGAAAAGAGAAACAATGAACAGATGCCCCGCTTTCATGTTGGATTCACTTGAAACAATGAAACAATAGTTTCTTGCTTCAAACCTCTATATATAGATGTCGGGAAGTTGAAATAGGAAAAAAATTACTTGAAA
The DNA here is from genome assembly GCA_043801115.1 of Candidatus Iainarchaeum sp. Classification (GTDB taxonomy): domain Archaea; phylum Iainarchaeota; class Iainarchaeia; order Iainarchaeales; family UBA10191; genus CAZHUN01. The sequence goes on from JAZDMJ010000055.1 coordinate 3,330, forward strand.
CCGCCCGTTTCTTCGCCGCTTTCTTCTTCGTCTTTTTTGCCTTCAAAGTCTTCTTCGTTTTCCTCGCCTTTTTTTCCTTCAAACCCTTCTTCGATTTCTTTCAAAGTTTCGTCTCCCCCCTTGCCCTTGGAAACGTCTTCCACTTCGTCAAAGTCTTCCTTTTTTGTCGGAACGGGCTCGCTCTCGCGCTCTCTGTGCTTTCCCGCCCAAAAAATGAACAAAAGTACAACAATTCCGCCCAATACAATCAACGAAACAAACAAGGGATTCAGCAAACTCGAAGCAGCGCCGCTCGAAGCCTGTGTTTCAACTGTTCCGGGAGGAACGCAGTGATGGTTTTGCGCAACCAATCCAGCATTGCACGAAAGTTGCGCGCACACTTGCGATTGAAAGTCGCAGTACTCTGTGGAAGCGCACTCTTTGCTCGAAACGCAGTCGACCGCGAGAGCCGAAGCCGAAAGCGCAACCAGGGCGAACAACAGTGCAATGAACGGAAACGCGCGCATGAATAGTGGAAAGGTTTTACCTATATATAAAGGATGGCGCAAAAAAACCGGGTTTTTCTTCGCAATTGTCACTTGCCTTTTTTCCGGCTTCCAAATCTTTTGTTCTTTACTTGCTCAATGAATGTTTTGGCGCAGAATTCGACAAAGTATTTCTCGTCTTTTTCTTCAACCGATTTTATCAAATTTTTGAAGTATTCCGTAGTGTTCTTTGAAATGTTTAGTGTTGGATAGTTGTTGTCCTGGAGGATTTTGTTGAAAATCAGGCGGCACATTCTCTTGTTGCCGTCCTTGAACGGGTGAACCAGGTAAAGCTTCAAGTGAGTTAGCGCAGCCAACTCCAAGGGGTGAACTTTCCTGTTCTTTTCAAACCATTCAAAGAACTTGTCAAATTCCTTTTCAACGAATTGCGGGGCCGGCGGCCTGTACTTGATTTCTTCCTGCTGGAAAGTCTTTGGATTGAAGCGCATTATTACTCGCTGGTCGTCTCTAATTTGCCCGGGGCTTTTGCCTTCAAAATAAGACATTACGATTCCGTGCAGTTTCAGCAGGTCTTTTTTGCTTACTTCAATGCTTGAAAGAAAGTCAAGCCCGGTCAGCATCATGCTTGAAATAATCACTTTCTCGTTCAATACCGGCTCTCCGCGCTTTTTCCGCAGTATTTTGAACGCGATTTCAACGTCCTCTGAGCTTACGTCAACGCCTTCAGTCCTGAGCGTGGTGTAGACAAAGTCGATTGCCTGCTGTTTTCTGAATTTCTCTTTCAATTCCTTGTTGAGCTTTTCAAAACGCCCCAAAAAGTTGGTTCTTGCTTTCTCAATTTCTATCAGCTGCTCTCTTGAAAGGAATGAACATGTGAATTGTTGTATTCTCTCATCGAAGAAAGTGTCCACCGCAGCCCTTACTTTTTTGTCCAAAATTCTCTGCTTTTTGGCAAGTTCTCTCTTTGCAGGCTTTTTTTTGCCCAAATACAAGGAAACCTTTTTCCACTTGTCCGGCCCGACTTTAATGTTCCTTTCAAGATAGAAATAAGTTTGGCCTTTCAGCTTTCTTTTAATCGGGTTTTGCATAACAGTTATCACCACCAAAATGATTAAAAACAAGTGGTGTTAGAGTTGTCACCACCTGAATTTATTCAATTAATAGTGATAACTTCAGTCCACGTCTGCTGATGCAGCCGCCGGGATTCGAACCCGAACAAAGAGCTTGGGAAGCTCCAAGGCTACCGTTACCTCACGGCTGCATTGAACGGTTTTTCGACTTTTAATTCTGGGTTTGCCCAACCAACCACATAACTGAACCTTTTAAAAACATGTGAAGCCAATTTATTCGTATGAAGTTTCAAGATAAAGTCGTCCTCGTCACGGGCTCTTCGAGAGGAATCGGAAAAGCGACTGCGCTCGCATTTGGCAGAGAAGGAGCCAAAGTAGTTGTCAATTTTTTCAAATCCGAAAAAGAGGCAAACGAAGTCGTCCGGGAAATCGAAAAAAGCGGCGGGCAAGCGATTGCAATCCAATGCGACGTTTCGAACGAGGAACAAGTCAAACAGATGTTCGACAAGGCCGTTCAAGAATTCGGCCGCATCGATGTTTTGGTCAACAATGCGGGAATCGTATTCGACCTTCCATTTGAAGAAAGAACAGTGGAACATTGGAAGAAAACCCTCGAAGTCAACTTGATTGGAACGTTTCTCTGCACTCGAAAGGCCGCGCAGTTGATGAAAAAATCGGGCGGCGCCATTGTCAATCTTTCTTCGACCAATGCGTTCCAAACCACGGGCTCGGATTCTGTAGACTATGACGCGTCCAAGGCGGGAATTGTCATCCTGACCAAAGACATGGCCAAAGGTCTTGCCCCCAACATTCGAGTCAACGCAGTTGCTCCTGGCTGGGTGGACACGGACATGAACAAAAAACTTCCAAAAGACTTCATACGAACAGAAACGCAGCGCGTGTACGTCAAACGCTTCGCGCGCCCGGAAGAAATCGCGAACGCGATTCTTTTTCTCGCTTCCGAAGAGGCGAGTTTTGTCAACGGAAGCACGCTCGTCATCGACGGCGGATACGATTAAACCCTCGTTTTTTTATTCTTCAAATCCCTTTGAGTGTTCATGGTCAAGCTGGCTCCGAGAGAACAGTTTTCAGATTTGCGCGAAGTGGGAGACTTGGAACAGGCGCGCGAACTCATGCGGAAAGGGTTTCAAGTAGTGGAAGCGGAGCATGGAAAGTATTTGATGGGAAAGCCCAAGCGCGAAATGCAAAAAGTGGAAAAAGAATTGGAAGAGCTGGAAGAAGAGCGCGAAATTCTGGGCTACGAGGAAAGATTGTTGGAAGGAAGGGACGCGCAAAAGCGCGTCGTGAAAGACATTGAATGGGGGGTGCTGGCGATTTTCGGCGGAGCCGTCATTGTTGGAGTCTGGCTGGCCGGAATCCTTTCCCTGCTCGGAAGCGAAGCCGAAACCGCCGTACTGTTTGTAGGCATCGTTTGCATTGTGTGGGGACTGCACGACTTTTTCCAAGCGAGAGAAGAACGCTGACCACTTTTCCACCAAATTGGGCGGAATACTTTTATTTCCGGAGCGATTAGCTTTACTGTGACCAAACCGAAATATCCAAAACTGAGAGAGATTGGCTTTTTGGTTCCGAAAATAGTCAGCAGTAGTCCGACCCATGAAAAATTCAAATACCATCCGCACGCGACGCGCGCGTTTGTTCCGATTGGAACGCGGCTGGAAAAAGGATTGTCGCCGTCCGAAAAATATTTGGAATTGAAACAATTGGCGCGGAATGCCGACTTTTACATCAAAGGAATGAGCGCGCGCCAGCGGAGAATCCGGGAAAAACTGGTTCAAAACGGCGTTCTCGTCGAGGACGAAATGATTCGGTTGAACCGCCCGGAAAGGTCTCTGATTGGAAGGAGTAGTTTTGCGCTGGGATCGAACGAGGGCTTGAAATTGTTTGCCAAAAACCCCGCCAAGTACATTCACCAAATCGAAAAAGCGGTCGTCACCATGCATGCGCTCGGCATCCGCCACAATCACATCCACCGGAACAATTTCGGGATTACAGCGGACGGAAAAGCGGTATTCTTGATGGACTTCAAAAAGGCGAGAGAGTTCAATATTGAAAAACTGCCCCCATTCCAGCTTTTCAGGATGCTGGTAAGGGACAATTCGCAAATCGCGTACGATTTGGGAGAAGCATTCGCAGAAGCCAAGTTAAGGGCGCGAAATTTCAATTTTGAAGACAGCATGGAACCGGAAGCGCAGGCGGGAAACCGAATCAAGGAAGCCGTCGTCAATGAAATGATGTCCATGTATCCCCAGCCAATCCGCTCCAGACTCTTGGCAGGATACAAAATCGCGCGACGAAAAACCATCGCCGAATTGAGAAAAAACGCGGGCAAAAAATAGTCTTTACTCTTTCGCGACGAGTTCGGCTTTTTTCATGCGCGAGCGCAAGACTTTGTAGCGCTTGCTGTGGCATTTGTTGCATTCGGCGACAAATGTGGGATTCTTGTTTTGCTTTTTGGGCTTTTTGGGAAACTCGGCCTTTCCCCCGTATCCTTGCTTGTGCTTTCGGAGATTCTGACGAGTGCCCCAAGCCATTGTCCGCGGCGACGCCGCTTTGAATTCTTTGAGCTTGTGCTCGGTGTGCGCCTTGCACTTGGAACAGTACATTTTCACGCTTTTGGGCAAATTCATTTCAAATCAGTTTCTTTCCAGAGATTTCAAATTCAAGGCCTAAAAGTGTTTTAAAGCCATGCTTTTTCCGCCCAAAAGAGAAACCCATAAAAACCGCCTCGGACTTCTTTTCCCGTTATGCCGCTGAAAAGCATCGGACAAGCGCTCTCTTCCTTCGCGAAAAAGCCGCAAAGCATTCTCATTGCACTCGTTTTGGCCGTAATCAATTTCGCGATTTTTTGGATTGTCTTTGACAGTATTGCATTCGTTTTGGGAAACACAATTTCGGCCGACTTTGCCTCTTCCGTTTGGCAAACCCCGTTCTACTGGGCCGCCATTCAAGGACTGGATTTTTGGATTGTCGGAATCGCCGCCATTATCGGAATTGTTTTGCAAGTCATCGGACTTTTTGCATTCGCGCGCATTGCGCAAGGGGAAAGCGTAGGAAAAGCCGTGCGCTGGAGTTTTGGAAAATGGAAGAGCGCAATTGGAGCGGGAATATTCGCCGCGCTCGTCGCGCTCATCGTATTCTGGATTGCACTCATCGTGATTGCGATTTCGGAATGGAACGGGATTATCGGAATTATTATAGGAATCATTTTGGCCGTCATCGCCTTCATTGCCGCGCTCAAACTTTCATTGTTCGCTCCCGCCATGGCCATTGAAGAGGTCGGAGTGGGGGACGGATTGTGGAAGAGCTGGAATGCGACAAAAAAGTTTTGGAGCATTTTCGCGCTTGCCATTTTATTGTTGATTGTCCAAGGCGTGCTTTCGTATATTGGAGACGCGGTTGCAAGCCTGATTTCGAATGAGTACGCGCAATTAATCATTACCGTTATTTTCGCGGCCGTTGCTTCCACGATTGCAGGACTGTCGCTTTCCTTCTACTATATTGAACGAAAAGTTTCGGGTTCCAGGGCGCGCCGGAAATAAAACGCGGTGAACAGTTTGAGCAAAGAATTGGTCAAAATCCACGAGTTGAATCTCCGAAACTTTAAAAGTTTTCGAAAAGCGGACATTCCCTTCGCGGACGGATTCACGTGCATTGTGGGGGCGAACGGAAGCGGAAAGTCGAACATTCTGGACGCGCTGCTGTTCGTATTCGGCACGCAATCCTTGAAACTGCTCCGCGCGAACAAACTGACTGAATTAGTAAATTACAACGCGGAGGACGGGACCGCACGAGTGCGCGTCGAAGTGCGCAAGGACGGGCAAAAGTACGAAATCTCGCGCACCATTGACCGACAGGGAAAAAGCATTTTCCGCTTGAACGAAAAAAGGGCCGCGCTGAACGAAATTGCGAGCTTGTTGAACGAACTGGGAATCAACGCGGATGGCTACAATATTGTGGTGCAGGGAGACATTACTCGAATTATTCAAATGAACGCGAAAGAGCGCAGGCAAATCATCGACGACATTGCTGGAATCAGCGAGTTCGACCAGAAAAAAG
>JAZDMJ010000046.1:0-6662 GCA_043801115.1 Candidatus Iainarchaeum sp.
TGGCTTTGATGGGCGTTTCGACAATTACTCCCGTAGCCGTAACAGTCTTGTCCGACTTGACTCCGACCAAAATATTATAGGCGGTAGAGCTTCCGGTGTTTTTCAATGTCAATTCTACGGGCAAAGTCTGTCCCGGCCGGATTTCGGAACTCGAAGACTGGATGAGTTCGATTTTGGGGTTGCGCGAGACGATTGAAATCGTTTCGGGTGTGCTCCTCGTCAGTACTCCGTTTTCTCCCGTCTTCAAATGAATGGTATAGTCCGCGTTCGACGCGCTCGGGTCCACGATGAGCGCAAACTTGACGAGAACGCTCTGTCCCGGCTGCAAGTTTCCCAAATCCTTTTTTCCTGTTTCTCCCTGCGGGAGCGAGAAAGGATACGTGCTCGTCCTGTCCGTATTGTACAAGTCGACTTCGAATCCGACGTTTTGCGCCGTCGAACTGCTTGCATTTTTGACATTGACGTACACGTCGATGGTTTGTCCCGGCACGGCGGGCGCCGGATTGTAGGAAAAGTTTTCAAACTGCAGTCCCGTAATGGTAACCGCCGCCATCGCCGTTCCTACTACGAGCAACAATGCGGCGATTGCGTACAATGCGTTTTTCATTTATAGTATCCCTCCTTGCTCCGCTTTCGCGGCTTGAAATGATTGTCATCTTCTTCCTGCACGATTTTTCCGTCCTTCAAGTGGATGATTCGTTCGGCGTGCTCCGCCACATACCGTTCGTGCGTCACCATGAGAATGGTTTTGTTCTCTTTTTTGTGCAACTCATCAATGATTTCCAGCACTTGCTCTCCGCTCGCGCTGTCCAAATTTCCCGTGGGTTCGTCCGCAACAATAATGTCCGGATCGACTGCCAACGCGCGCGCAATCGCCACTCGTTGCCGTTGTCCGCCCGACATTTTGGTGGGCTGGTTGTTCATCCTGTTTTCCAACCCCACTGCTTTCAGTTTTTCTTCGGCGATTTTGGCCCGCTCGGCTTTCGGAAGCCCTTGAAACCACAAGGGAAGCATGACATTTTCCTTTGCCGTCATGCGGTTGATCAAATTAAAAGTCTGGAATACGAATCCGATGGTTTTTCCGCGCACTTGCGCCAACTCATTGTCGTCCATTTCCGAAATCGGTTTTCCCTTGATTAAAATTTCCCCTTTGCTCGGCCTGTTCAAGCACGATAGCACGTCCAACAAAGTCGTTTTTCCGCTCCCGCTCGGTCCCATGATGGAAACGAATTCTCCCTGCTCCAAGTCGAGCGAAATTCCGTCCAATGCGTTGAAATCAGAGTCTCCAATGGTGTATGTTTTGATTAGACTCTTTCCCGACAATACAATTTCCTGCTTTGCTGCCATTTCCATCTTCCCGAAATTGATATGTTGCTCCTAATATATCAGAACCGATATATTTAAAAGTCTTACAGAAAGTTCGAACTCCGAACTTTTGTGTTCGGTTATCGAATTCTTTCTTCAAGAGCGGCCGCAATGAAGGGCAGTGCAATGGTCGCGTCGCAGTAAATATTCTGATATTTCGCTTTGGGGTTGAGTTTTCCCCACGAAATGCCCTCGCGCAGTTCCGCTCCGCTCGAGCCCCCATACTGGGGAACGTCCGTCGTCAATTGCACGGCATAGTCCGCGGGTTTGGGAGAGAATTGCAGCGCCTGCTGGATGAAATTTTTCGGAACCCCACCACAAACGTAGAATACTCCTTTCCTTTTCGCGTCCCACGCGAGCGCCGAAACCTCGTCCAAGTCCTTGAAAGAGTCGTGCCTGATTTGGGGAAAGTTCCAGTGCACTTGCATTCCGATTCCCGAGTCCGCAAGCGCGGGAACGAATATTGGAATCTTCTTGCGCGCGCAAACCGCCAAAATCGAATTCTTGTCTTTCACTTTCTCTCCGATTTTCCACATCAACTCGCTGCTCGAAAAATTTCCCTTCATTCCTTTCAATGCGGAGCGGACGAATTGTTCCATGTGGGGGTACGCTTTTCCCTGCAAGTAGGAAGAATACACGCGGTCCAGATTTTTTTTGCGCAATTGTTCGTCGTCCACTTTGTCGCTTCCCTGCAAGTGCGGGAAACCCACTGCTTCAGCCAAGTCGTGCGTCAAGGTTGCTCCCGTGCACACGAGAACGTCAAAGTATTCCCGTTCAAGCATTTCCGCAATCACGTTGCGCATTCCTCCCGGAACCAGTGCTCCGGCGAGTCCGAAAAATTTCGTGCACGTTTTGTCCAAAATCATTTTTTCGAGGATGGAGATTCCGTTTCCGAGCGCAAAGCTTCCCATGACTCCGCTTTGTTCCATTTCGCGCGCGAGTTCTTCCACTTTCATTCCCTTTCGCGTTTTGACTTGTTGGACGGGCTTTAGTTTCATATTTTACTTTTCCGAAGACTGCTTTTAAAGGCAAAGCCTTTTATGGATTGGAATCCATTCTCTTTGCATGCCGCCGTCCAAGCGCGATTCGTATTCCAAAATGTATCAAAAGCAGATTGCCATCATGGCCGCACTTTCGGGAACCATTGCCGCGTTCATTATTTTGGCCTTGTACGGTTTCGTTTCCTATATTCCTTCCGACCAATTGTTGGACTCTCCGCTCGGCTTCGGAAAAAATACGGGCGTTCCTTCTGGTTGCACGCGGAGCGAGGCAACGGGTTGGAACTATTACTGTTATCATTTCAAGTCTCCCGTTTCGTGCGAAAACCAAGCCTGTTTGGACCAGTCTCAAATTGTGACGGTTTCTGGCACTGTTCCCATTTCGCTCGGCTCGACCAAAGGATTGGGAAAAACCGTCGACATTGCCGTGTACGATATTACCGCTTCCCAAGAGTGGAGCGACAACTATAAACCGTATCCTCTTGGGTGGACGTGCACTTGCCCGTACTATCCCAACAAATGTTATCCCATCACTTCCTTGTATGTAACCGTTCCTTCTCCCTTTCAAACAACGTGGGATTCTACTACGGTTCCCAACGGCCACATTGTGCAGATTCTCGCGCGCAGTTATCAGGGCAGCATTGACAAGGATGCATATCCCTTGTGCGTGCAAGTGCAGAACTAGTCCCAAAGCTTTTTATTCTCCGAATTCTTTCAATAAGCTATGAAATTGAAACTCAAACGCAATCAGGCTTTGATAATGGGAATCGTCGCCGGCCTTGTGGCCGCCGCCATTATTTTGGCCGTGTTCCCGCTCGCGTAAATTCAAACGCGCAGGAAGAATTCGCGCCCGACGAGCTTCTGCAAAGGCCCTTTTGAAAGCTTCAGCTTCGTATCCGTCTCTTTTTCCAATTTTTTTCCGAATTTTTTCAAAAATTTCGCATCCGAGCACGCGATTTGCAGTATTGCTTTTTTTCCCGGAATGAGTTTGGCCTGTTTTCGCAAGTCCTGCACTCTCCTCCTCAACTCTTCAAACTCCCACTCGTCCTTCAACTCTTCATTTGCTTCAACATTCAAGTAGAGCGCGAATGCTCCCGCTTCTTTCGCCGCAAAATTTCCCTGCGGCGCTTTCAACACTTCTTTGCACTTTTTTACGTTCGCCTGCCGTTCGAGCAATGGAAGCACGCGCTTCAACTCTTTCCCGCTCTTAGAAACGACGATTAATTCCTTCAATGGCCAGCGCAGTCTCAGTTTTTGCTCTTCACGCAGGGAAAGCGCGCTTTGTGCGAGTTCTTTGAAAGTATCAAACTCTTTTTCCAATTCCGCATCCACATTTTTCACATTCGCTTGCGGCAATTGCAGCAAGTGAATGCTTTCCTTCATTCCTTTTCCTTTCCAGTGCTGGTAGACAAACTCTGTAAAGTGAGGCGAAGTCGGGGCGAGCAGTTTGAGCAAGTTCATGAGGGTTACTCCCAAAACTTGAGAAACCGCTTTGGAATCGCTTCTTTCCCGCACGAGTTTAATGTACGTGCGCGACAAGTCTTCGAGCACGAAATTTTCAATCAATGGAAGCGCTTTCGAAAACGTGTACGCGTCAAAGTTTTGCTCCACATCCTGCACGAGTTGCGCGAGCCGGCTTAAAATCCATTGGTCTTCCACTTCCAGTTTTCCTTTCACAATTCCCTTTTCCGCCGCTTTCGCGCTCATTTTGCAGTACAATGCCCCGAAATTGTACGTGTTCCAAAGGATGGAAAAGAAACGGCTGACTTCTTCGACTTTCTTCCAGTCGAACGCAAAATCTTCCCCGTTTCCCTGTTCGATCAAGTAATAGCGCAAAAAGTCGCGATTGTATTTTTCAATCACTTCTTTGGGCGCAACAACGTTCCCCCTCGACTTGCTCATTTTGTTCTTGTCCAAGTCCAGCACTTTTCCGTGCACGGCCACTGCTTTGAACGGAATTTGGTCAAAGCAGATGGTTCCCAAAATCAACTGCGAATTCCACCATCCGCGCACTTGCTCCGTCATTTCAATATTCAAATCCCCCGGCCAGAACTGCTTGAACAAGTCCTCTCGCGCGGGAAAATGCAAATTTGCCCAAGAGGCGACTCCCGAGTCGAACCACACGTCCAATACTTCAGGCACGCGCTTCATTGTTCCGCCGCACGCGCACTTCCATTCGACTGCATCAATTCCCGGCTTGTGCAAATCAAAATCCTTGACCAGTTTCGCTTTCTCGTTCAGTTCTTTCAACGAGCCGATGACTTCTCTCGCCCCGCATGTTGAGCACAGCCAAATCGGCAAGGGAGTTCCCCAATACCTTGCCCTCGAAACGGGCCAGTCCGCCAAATTTTCAATCCAGTCCTTCATTCTCGCCTTCATCCACTCGGGAATCCAATAACTTTGCGCGCTCAACTCTTGCATTCGTTCTTTGATGCGCGAAATCTGGAGAAACCATTGCGGCACGCTCATCATGAGCAATGGATTATTGCACCGCCAGCAAATGGGATAATCGTGCGAATAAGGGTGCTGGAATACGAGTGCATTTTTTTTCTTCAAGTCTTCGACAATTTCCGCATCCACTTCTCGCGCTTTTTTTCCCGCATACTTTCCCGCTTCCGCTCCCATGCTCCCGTCCATTTCAATGGGCGAAATTATGGGAAGTCCCGCGCGGTTTCCCGCGTCAAAGTCTTCCTTTCCGTGCCCGGGCGCGCAGTGCACGAGCCCCGTTCCCGCGCTCAAATCAACATACCTCTCCGACAAAATCACGCGGTATTTTTTTTCCGCGTTGGGGATTTTTTCCCACTCGATGGCGATTCCGTCCAGCGGCGCTTCGTATTCAGTTCCTTCCAATTCTTTTCCCGCAAAACTGCGCACTTCCGAGTACGCTCCTTCAACTGCATTCATCAGCTCTTGCGCTTTTTCTTTCGCCACAATCCAGTGCTCCCCGTTCGAGAGCGCGATTTCCGAATATTCGATGGAAGGATGAACCATGACGCCCGTGTTTCCCGGCAATGTCCACGGAGTCGTCGTCCAAACAATCAAAAACGTGTTTTCCTTTCCCTTCACTTTCAGTTTCACGAAAACCGCATTGTCCGTCTGTTTTGTGTATTCGATTTCGCTGTAGGATACGGCCGTTCCGCAGTGCGGGCACACGTGCACGGGATATTTTCCCAAGTACAAGAATCCCTTTTCGTCCGCCTTTTTGAACGCGTACCAAATCGCTTCAATGTATTCGTTTTGCAGCGTAATGTACGGGTTCTTCCAGTCCATCCACACGCCCAAGTCTTTAAATTCCTGGTTCATGAACTCGATGTGCTGTGTGGCATACGTGCGGCACTTTTCAACAAACTTTCCCACGCCGAAACTTTCAATGTCTTTCTTGCTCTGGAATCCCAATTCTTTTTCTACCATGCTTTCAATGGGCGTTCCATGAGAATCATACCCCGGCCGGTCGAACACGTTTTTTCCCTGCATGCGCTGCGAGCGCATCGCAACGTCCTTCAATACTTTGTTGAGTCCCGTTCCCAAGTGGATGTGCGCGTTCGCATACGGGGGCCCGTCCACAAAGTAGAATTTCTGTTTCGATTTTGCGTTCTGCGCCCGCGTTTTTTCCGGAATCTTGTTCTTTTTCCAGAACGCGTGCACTTCGTCTTCGGCCGTTTTGGAATACGGTTGCAAAGTTTTAGATTTCATTTTTTTCCCCGCAAGAGTGGACCCGGGCAGATTTGAACTGCCGACACTTGGTGTATAAGACCAATGCTCTACCAGGCTGAGCTACGGGTCCTTTCGAGTTTGAAAAGAACTTTAAACTATTTGAAGGGCTATGTTTGGAGCGAAAATCAGCGACTGCGTATTTGACAATCCCTTCTGTGCATGCAGGAAAAGAGGCGGGCGGGAGTTTTTAAAGCTAGGGGGGCAAAGTGACAGTTGTGCTGCCCTTTGGTGCGGGTATGAGCAAGAGTGGATTTATATTGAACTATTGAATTGTTTCTAGCATGCCCTTGCCTAGCTTTTCTGGAATATTGCGGCGACTCAGGATAACAAGAGGTTATAGAAGTCAAACAAGTCGGAATGTTTTGGAAACACTTGAACAAAAAAACCAAACTGCTTTTGCGCAAGCAAGGGAGCGAGCAATTGTCTCCAAACAACCCTCCCTTAGAGAAAATAGAAAGAATATGAAAGGGAACTTTGCTCAAGGGGTCGCTCGATTACTGGGAAAATTTGACCGAAGTCTTTCTGAAGTTAATGAAGAGCACGGAGTCGATTTTGTTCAAGAGGTTGAACAGTTAAAAGTAAAAT
>JAZDMJ010000052.1:0-36496 GCA_043801115.1 Candidatus Iainarchaeum sp.
GGAACAGCGACTCTGGTTTTTTCGAGCGCGAACATTCCTTCCGGAATGACGCTCGGCGCATACAATCCGACATTGACATTGTCCGACGCCAACCACAGTTATTCGCAGCAAATCGCCACAACCGCGAATTCGGTTTCAGTATTAAGCGCTCCACCCACGACCGGAACCTTGACCATTGTCAAAACCGTCGTGAACGATGACGGCGGAACCTTGCAGGCGTCCGACTTTTCTTTTTTCATTGACGGAAGCGCTGTTTCGAGCGGTTCTCCGCAGACAGTTTCTCCCGGAATCCGCCGCGCGTCCGAAACGCCCGCCTTCGGCTATTCCGCTTCCGTTTGGAGCGGAGACTGCAACGCCGACGGGGACGTTAATGTGGTGGTCGGATTTTCCTACTCGTGCGCGATTTCCAACGACGATATTGCTCCAACACTGACGTTGATTAAGCACGTCGACAATTCGCTTGGAGGGACTTTGAATGCTTCTGATTTCAACTTGTTTGTGGATAGTAGCGCGGCGTTGAATGGCACGCCCGTCAATGTCACTGCCGGACTCCACCAAGTCAGCGAAGATTCCGTTCCCGGCTATGTTCGTTCGGACTGGAACGGCGACTGCGACGCGCAAGGAAACGTCGTTCTCTCGTTAGGTCAAAACGCAGTATGCGAAGTAACGAACACTTTTGTTCCTCCCGCCCCCACAGACGGCAACCTGATCGTATTCAAGCACGTGGTGAACGATAACGGCGGCACAAAACTCGCTTCCGACTTTTCAATCAATGTTGACGGCAATGTGAATGTCCAGTTTTCAGGAGACGAATCGGGCACTTTGTGGGTTTTTCCTCAAGGGCAGTATGCTATTTCAGAATCCCCCGTTTCCGGCTATACTTTAACGCATTTGATTTGCGAAAACGCCGCCGACTCGAACGGCATTGACGGCAATAATATAGTGGACATTGTTGCGGGCGAAACGCGCAAGTGCTGGCTCGAAAACGACGACGTTTCCCCTTCTTTGACGATTGTAAAAGTAGTGAACAACAATTTCGGCGGAACGCTTTCTTCGAACGATTTCACCTTGCGCATTTTGGACGGCAGCACTGAAATCGCTTCGGGCAACGGTTCAGTGAGCGCCAGCAATCTCGTCGCCGGAACAGTTTATTCCATTTCCGAAGATTCCGTGTCCGATTATGTGCTCGATGGCAGCGCCAATTGTTCCATTAACGGCGACGAGAGCGTGTTTTCCAATTCGATTGTTCTCGCCTTGGAAGACAACGCAGTTTGCACCCTTTCCAACAACGACATTGCGCCCCACTTGGTGGTTCAAAAACGCATTGACAATTTCCACGGCGGAACCGCCACATTGGACGACTTCAACATCGTCCTCTTGGACGCGCAGCAAAATACGGTTGCAGTAGGACTTTTCGGATATTTGGACGTTCGCATGAACGCGGGCGCGTACTCGATTTCGGAAACAGGGCCTGACGGTTACTTGCAAGAAGGTGCCATTTCGTGCTCGAACGGAAGTGTTTCGTTCGACTTGAATTCGGACAACTCCCTCCCGCTCGGCATCGGAGACGCTTTCGACTGCAATATTGTCAACGCGGATATTCCCCCGCGCATTTCGATTTCGGTTTCCATTACAAACGATAATGGCGGAACGGCCGCGGCTTCGGACGTGAACGTGTTCATCGATTCCATGCAAGTGGTTGCGGGAATTCCGCTCGACTGGAACGCGGGCTCTTTCACAGTCTCCGCCACTTCTCTTTCCAATTACACGGCAAGCGATTGGAGCGGAGACTGCAGCGCTTCCGGCGCGATTGATTTGAACATCGGCGATTCCAAAGCATGTTCGATTTCATTCAACGACAATGCTCCTGTCCCTTCCAATCCGCCAGGCGGCGGGGGCGGCAGCGGAGGCGGTGGCGGTGGAAGTAGTGGGACTACTGTTACTACAGTTGCAAAGAAAAACTTGGCTCCCGAAACAACGCTTTCCGCTTCTGTCCAAAACTTGACGGCCGTATTTTCCGCGCAGTGCTCGGACTCGGACGGAAACATTTCCTCGTGCGTGTTGGACTTCGGAGATGGTACAACGAAAGTTTTGGAAAATATTGAAACCGTTCAAACAGTTTCGCACCTTTTTGCTTCTGCCGGAACGTTCACGGCTTCGCTGGGCGCGCTCGACAACAAGAACGTAAGCGATCCAACGCCCGCAACGCTTTCCGTAACAATTTCCGCTCCCGAAGCTCCCACTCCAACTCCCGAACCATATTCCGCTCCGCCCACGGGATTGGCTGTGGCGGGCGCGAACGCGTGGCTGTTTGGACTGTTGCTGATTTCCATCTCGTTCGAAGCGTTTGCAATCCAGCGCTTTCGCGGCTCGCGCGCAAAGCCGAAAAAGTAGCCGGAATTTCCCTTTTTATTCTCCCTTTAAATAGGCCCGCTCTTTTTTCCCAAACTTTCTTAAAGAGGTTGTTCTTTCTAAAGTGAAGTTGGATTGAAAGGTTGGGAAAATTTTGTCTTCAAAAATAGCATTGGCGTTGCTCGTTTTCGCGCTAATTTTGCCCGCCGCTTTTGCCGCGAATTTGGTTTCCGATTTCAAGCAATGCGCGAACAACGATTCTCCTTACACTTTGGGCGAATGCCACTGGATTGGTTCCATCATCCAGCAAAGCAATTCTCAATATTTTGAAGGCATGAGTGTCGCCCAGAGGCTTGTTTTTACAAATATTTCTTCAACCACTGGAAATATTCACACTCTAACTTTAAGCCACCAGGCAATGAAAAGCTCGATCCATGCATATGATTTCATTACTTCTTACAACCAGTCAAACAATCCTGCAATTACTTTGAACGCGTGCGGAGAAGAAATAGGTCCTCCTGGAACGCTTGGAGCAACATGCACTTCTCTTCGCTCCGGTTCAAACTATATTTTGGTTGATGTTCCTGACGCAATGGGTTCTGTTGGAGGAGACGATGTTGCCAGCAGGGTTGCGGCATACGAAACTGCATTTGGAAACAGGCAGATCAAAATTTATGGAAACTCTCCAATAACTTCTGCTTCTCTTTCTTTTGATGGATACGACACTGATGCCAATGATGCAACTCAAGTCCACGCATTTTATACTTTGACTTGGACTTCTTCCTCTACTCAAGTATTGATTGAAATGGCTGGCCATCTTTCTATTAGCGGAGACGGCACTGGCATTAGTTATGGTCCTGGAAAAGGCTCATCAAGCATTTCAGGAGGCCCATACCATTTCAGTTTGCACAGGCTTGATGGCGACTCTCTTGGAAAACAAGATAACCAGATAAAAGGAGCAGACATTCAAGTGCCTCCTCAGGGAACTCTTACTGTCATAAAAACAGTAATAACTGACAATGGCGGAACAGCAGTTTCTTCAAGCTTTAATGTTCATGTAAAAACAGGCGGAGTAGATGTCGCTGGTTCTCCTGCTGCAGGTTCTTCAACTGGAACAGCATATACTTTGGATCCAGCAACTTATGTTGTAAGCGAAGATTCTCTTGCAGGATATTTGCAAACAAGCATTGTTTGCGACAACCAAGCAACAGACACTGTTACAATAGCAAACGGAGACAACAAAGTTTGCACAATTACAAACAATGATGTCGCGCCAACTCTTACTTTGATAAAAACAGTAACAAACGACAATGGCGGAACTAAAGCAGTTGCAGACTTTCCACTATTTATTGGAACAACTCAGGTTACTTCTGGAGTTGCAAATGTTTTGAATGCAGGAAGTTATACTGCCTCTGAAACAAATCAGGCAGGCTATGCAGCTGGTGTTTGGGGTGGAGACTGCGCTTCAAACGGCACAGTAACTCTCGCAGTCGGAGACAACAAAACTTGTACTATTACAAATGATGATGTTGCTCCTAAGTTGCATCTTAGAAAAGTTGTAGTTAATGACAATGGTGGAACTGCTGTTGATACAGCTTGGACTCTTACTGCGAATGGTGTTGGGTCAAATGATGTTTCTGGATCAACTCCTGTTGATTCAGGCGCAGGCCTTATTGCTGACAATTTTTCTTTAAGTGAAAGTGGTCCTGCTGGTTATGCTTCATCTGATTGGGTTTGTTTTGGTGGAACTCAGGTTGGTTCTAATATCACTATTGGAATAGGTCAGGAAGCAACTTGTACTATTACGAATGATGATATTCAGCCTAAGTTGACTCTGGTGAAAACTGTTGTGAACAATTATGGTGGGCAATTGGTTGTTGCTGACTTTCCGTTGTTTATTTCTGGGACTCCTGCAACTAGTGGAACAAAATATGGTTTGAATGCTGACAGTTATACTGCTAGTGAAACAAATCAGACTGGTTATTCTGCTGGTTCATGGGGTGGAGATTGCGCAGCAGATGGTTCAATTACTCTTGCAGTTGGAGATGATAAGACATGCACGATTACAAATAGTGATATTGAACCAAAGCTAAAGCTTGTTAAAAAAGTAATAAACGACAATGGTGGAACTCTTGGTGTTGGAGATTTTGATTTGTTTGTTGGCCAAACAAATGTTGACAGCAATGTATTCAATGGCTTTAATGCTGGAAGCTATGTTGCAAGCGAAGTACAGCAGTATGGTTATGCTGCTTCTGATTGGAGCGGAGATTGCGCTTCAGATGGAAGCATTACTCTTTCAGTCGGAGATGAAAAAACTTGTTACATTACAAACAACGATATTGCTCCAAAGCTTACTTTGATAAAATATGTTACAAACGATAATGGAGGAACTTTGGAAGTTAAGGACTTTCCATTATTTATTTCTGGAAACCCCGCGGTTTCAGGGCAAACATATGACTTGAATGCAGGCACACAGACAGCAAGCGAAACACAACAGTATGGCTATTCTTCAACTGGCTGGGCAGGAGATTGTGCAACAAACGGAACAATAACTCAATCAGTTGGAGATGTAAATACATGCACAATAACAAATGACGACATTCAACCAACAATTACTTTGGTAAAGCTTGTAAACAACAATTTCGGAGGAACAAAGCAAGTTGCTGACTTCCCGTTATTTGTTGATCAAACAAGCGTAACTTCTGGAGTTCCTTTGGGAATAGATACTGGCTCTTACACTGCAAGCGAAACCGAATCATATGGTTACACTGCCTCTGATTGGAATGGGGATTGTTCTTCAAACGGTTCTGTAACTGTTTCGGTTGGAGATAATAAAGTTTGTTACATCCAAAACAGCGACATACAACCAAAGCTTACAGTTATCAAGCACGTGATCAACGATAACGGCGGAAACAACATTGCTTCTGATTTTACAATAAATGTTGACGGAACAAGCGCTAGCCCTTCAAGCTTTGCAGGTTCTGAGGATGGAAATCTTGTATTGCTGAATGCAGGAGATTACAGCGCAGATGAAGAAGCGTTTTCAGGATATGCAAAAAATCTTTCAGGAAACTGCAGTGGAACAATTTCAATCGGAGACGAAAAAACTTGTACTATAACAAACGATGACATTGCGCCGACAATTACTTTGGTGAAAGTTGTGAACAATACTTTCAACGGGCAGGCTGTTCCTTCTGATTTCGATTTGAATATTGATGACAGCATTGTTTTGCAGAATACTGCTATTGAAGTAACTGCAAATTCTGCTCATTCAATCGGCGAATCAAACTTGTATGGCTACGAGTTTGTTTCAATAACTGGAGATGCAAAATGTCCGGCGGTATTGGGTGGAAGCGTTACTTTGGATGAAGGAGAAAGCATTACTTGTACAATTACAAACCAAGACATTCAGCCAAAGCTCACTTTGGTGAAAACAGTAATAAATGATAATGGCGGAACATTGGAAGCAGGAGACTTTGCATTATACGTTTCAGGAAACCCAGTTACAAGCGGGGTTGCGAACGGCTTTGATGCAGGAAGCTATACAGCAACAGAAGACAATGTTTCAAGCTATGAAGCAAGTTCTTGGACTGGAGACTGTGCAGCAGATGGTTCAGTTACTCTTTCAGTCGGAGATGAAAAAACTTGTTACATTACAAACAATGACAAAAGGCCGCAGTTGATTGTAATAAAGCACGTGATCAACGATAACGGCGGAACTAAAGCTGCTTCAGACTTTTCAATTTCTGTTGATGCAAACAGTCCTTCTCCTTCAAGCTTTGCAGGAGAAGAAAGTCCTGGAACAATTGTTGACTTGAATGCAGGAACTTACAATGTTGACGAAGGAACAGTGTTTGGCTATGAAAAAACTTTGTCCTCTGACTGCAGCGAAACAATTTCTGTGGGAGAAACAAAAACATGCACAATTACTAACAACGATATTTCCCCACAATTGATTGTAATAAAGCACGTGATAAATGACAACGGTGGAACACTGCAAGCTCCAGACTTTACAATAACTGTAATTGGAA
Source organism: Candidatus Iainarchaeum sp. (assembly GCA_043801115.1). Classification (GTDB taxonomy): domain Archaea; phylum Iainarchaeota; class Iainarchaeia; order Iainarchaeales; family UBA10191; genus CAZHUN01. The sequence goes on from JAZDMJ010000052.1 coordinate 6,384, forward strand.
CAAATGTTTCTCAAAGTTCTTTTGCGGGAGCAGAAAGCCCTGGAACAGCAATAACTCTCAATGCAGGCTCTTACAATGTTAACGAGCCAAACACTTTGGATTATGGGAAAACATTATCTGCTGATTGCAGCGGAACAATAGATTTGAACCAGACAAAAACCTGTACAATAACAAACGACGATATTCCTGCAACAAGAACACTTGGCTTTTGGCAGACTCACACAATTTTCACTACTTGGATTTTCCAAAACAAGCTTGGAAGCGCTTTGCTGATTGGAAGTTCGCCTCATAGGGGAACTCTTACAACAACTGCACAAATCTTTGGAGGATTTTATGCAAGCATTCCATACAAATCAACTGGAGCAAAAAGGCAAAATGTTGACAAGACAAGAATACAACTATTGCAGCAATTGCTTGCAGCAAAACTAAACTGCGCTGCTTTCACTTGCACTTCAAGCGCTCAGAGCTTGATTTCTCAGGCAGATGCAGCATTTGCTTCCGGAAACATTTCTCAAATGAATTCCCTTGCATCACAGCTTGATGCATACAACAATTCAGGAGACAGTATTTCTTTCCCAGCAGGATTGCCTGCTCAGGGAAGCGCTACTCCTGATGCGTCAAAAGCAATTGCAAACTTTGCGTATTGGGATGCGCCGTAATTTAAAGCGCGCGTTTAACGCTTTTTTCTAGAACCCGAATCCCATGCGGATGAAATTAATGCCCCACGCAAGGGTAATGAGTCCCATGAGCGTGGAAAGCACTTGAATGGCGGTTGTTCCCTTCAACTGGTTCAAGTTTGCGGCCACGAAAAACAAGATTGCTGTAATTGCTAAGACGATTGTAATCGCGGCTCCCGTTGCCGTCATTCCAAAATCCTGCGCGCTCAAAATAATGGCCGTAATCGCTGCGGGCCCTGCCAGCAAGGGAGTTCCGATGATGGCCGAAATTGCCCTCCCGCTGTCCCCTTTCTTGCTCAAGGGAACAATTTCCTGCCCCCACACCATTTTCACGCCGAGCATGGCCAGAATTATGCCGCCAGCGATGCGAAAGTCGTCAATGTTGATGCTGAACGCGCTCAAAATGCGCTGTCCGAACACGAGCACTACAAGAGAAAGCATGGCCGCGACGAGAAGCGCTGCAAGGGCCATTCGATATTTTTCCTTTTGGGGCAAGTTGGCCGCGTAGGCGAAGAAAACGGTAAAGCTCAAGGGCGGGTCGAAGATGACGAAGAATAGAATGGCCAGTTGGAGAATATTGTCCCACATGCTGGCAAAGAAAGTCGAAAGAGGTTAATAAACGCTTCCGCTATCCGCGTGGTTGCCGGCGTTTTCGCATTTTCTCTCTCGTTCGAAGGGCAATGTTTTTTGCCGCGATATAGGTGGGCAATGTAAAATAGCTTCCGGCATGCAACGCTCCGCCCGTTGTGATTAGTTTTGGGTTCATTCTTGCCGCTCCATAGGCGGCAATTGCATCTCCCACTTTTGAAGTTATTGTGGCGCCGATAATAAGCGCGCCCGCTTCTTTCGGAGAAATGTGGTATTTTTCCTGCATTTTCTTTTTTGCAAAGGCATATCTTTTCTTCCAGCGCGCCGTTCCGCGCAATTGTTTCACTTCGTGCACCTCTACTGCTTCTTTCACAAGGGCTTGAATGTGGAGAAAATCGTTTTTATCCATTTCGAAAATTTTGGCGTGCAGTCTTTCTCTTTCTTTCAAGCTCAATTCAAGGCCGTCAATGCACCTCAACATTTGCTCTCGATACGAATTCGCAGCCATATTTTTTTCTTCCAAAGTGGGATTGCCCGGATTTGAACCGGGGTTTCTAACTCGTTCGGACTCTTTTCCATCGACGCTTTTCGGAAAAGGGTCGCCCGAAGCTAGGGTCCTAACCAGACTAGACTACAATCCCTTCAAAGCATATAGAGGAGTGAAATGTTTTTATAGCAGGTTTTTGACCTTTCCAAAGTAAAAGGTTTTTTCCCCTTCCACCAGCCACGCTTCAAACTCTTCCAAGCTTCCCTTCAAGAAAGGGCTCAAGTGTTTTTGATTCAGCACGTCGCTTCCTTCCGAGAGTTGCAGCAGCGAGGGCAGCACAATCAGCGCGCGCCCTTTCCATTCCCCCTTCAAAAAGCACTTGTACTTTTCCGCGCGGTTGCCCTCGTGGAGCGTAATGGAAGGGTGCTCGTGCCCGATGACGATGCACTGCGCGTCCATGACTTCTTTCGCTTTCGGCAAGTGGTCTCCGTGCAGCACCAGCACTTTTTCTTTTTCCAAGAAAAACGATTCCGTCACTTTCAAGTTCTGCCAGCGCGCGACGGGGCCGAGGGAAACGTCATGGTTTCCCTTCAACAGCACAATTTCATTGCAGTGCTTTTTCAAATACTCCAAAAAGTCGAGGATTTCGTTCCACTCCTGCGCGTTCGCGGGGCCGAAAGAGTGCTTCAAGTCTCCCGTTATGACAATGGTTTCAATCTTTCCCTTTTGTTCAATTTCCGCAAAACTTTTCGCCAGTCTCTGAAAAATCTGCTTGAAATTGCTTTTGGGCAGCAAGGTTCCGCCCAGAATGAGCGCGCTTTCCATTCCCAAGTGCGGGTCGGCCAATACGAGTGTTTTCGACTTTTGGAAGTACAATCCCAAATCCGCCGTCTTCGCGCCCGTCCAAATCGGTTTATGCATAACAAAAACGCTTTGTGGAGGAGAATGTTTAAATTTCAGAACATGGTTAATATGGGCATATTTTGGGGTGATTGAATGGGTTTCATGGACAAAGTTTTCGGAAGCTCCGGAGACGCGATTGAACACTTGAATCAGGTCGACATTCCCGAAGCGACCAAGCGCTCGGGCGCGAAGAGTTTGATTATTTTTCAAACCCTCGCTTCGGACGCGGACGCGAAAAAAGTCATTGCCGAGCTCCAGCAGGGAAACATTCTCGTATTGGACATTTCGCAAGGCGCCAAAGCCGCCGACTTCAACCGCTTAGTCGATTTGCTGAAAGACGCAACCTACAAAGTGGACGGGGATATCGCGCGCATTTCCAACGACAAACTGATTGTCTCCCCCCGCCAGGTCAAAGTATTGCGCAAAAAAATCGTCGAACGAGATTCGAGCCTGCAAGAAATTTAAATGCGGGCTTTTTTTTCCTTTTGCCCTTTTAATTCGTTCGTCTTCGGCTTTCGATATGCGCCACGTGTTGTACATGCCTGACGGAAACAACCGCTTTGCGCGCGAGCGCAAACTCCCGCTCGAAAAAGCGTATTTGGAAGGCGGAAAAACCCTCAAGCGATTGGTTGAATTTTTCATTTTGAAAAAAGGATTCAAGGAAGCTACTTATTTTGCCATGGCCCAGCACACGTTCTCGCGCGACAACGAACGGAGCGAACCCTCTCTTCCGCCCATTTTTGACGCGGTTCGCAAAACACTTCAACAACTGTACGAAGAGCGGTTTTTCCAACAAAATGGTTTGTGCTTTAGGCTTTTTTTAAACGGGGAAAAAGTCCCCGCCCGCGCCCTCGAGTACGGTCGAAAGCTCGAAAGCGAAACAAGGGAAAACGAAAAAGGAATTGTCAATGTATTGTTGGGATACTCGCTGGAAGGAGATTTTTCTCAAGCTTTAAAAAAATCGGATGAAAAGTCGTTTTCCCAACTGCGAAAAAATTTGTCCTTTTCGGAAATCGACTTGGTGTTGCGGAACAGGGAAATGCGACTTTCGAACGGCCCGGTTTACGCGATGGGGCAGGCACAAATGATTGTCATTCCCAAATACAATCCGGAAGTGACGGAGAAAGACTTTGCCAAAGCCTTTGCTGAATATGAGAAACTGCGCTCTTATCGGGCGAAAACGAATCCAATGCACCGAATTTGATTCATTTTTTGTACTGCTTTTCAATCCACCATTCTTTGACAAACGGCAGCGAAAGCATGGAAAGGATGTATGCAATGGTTGGAATGAACGCGTTCAGCCACGGGTTGGGCAGTGCGAGCGCGGTCAAAAAAATTCCAATCAGCACATACGTTCCAACCGCAATGAGTGCGCGGCGCGCAAAACTCGTTTCCCACGCCTTGTCCGCTTCGACTCTTCGATTGCGCTCGTGAATGGCTTTGATTTCTTTTTCCGCTTTCATTCGACCGCCTGCTTCCACAACATTTCGAAATAAGTCTTAAAGCTTTCCGCGTTTTCGCGGTTCTGAATTGCGAAGATGACGAGAGAGTCCTTGCGGGGAACGATTGTCGACACTTTGTCGCCGTACACGTAGACGACGACGGGCGCGAGCGCGAGTTCGGGCAGAAACCGGATTCTAGAGGTTTTTCCTTCCGCAATCTTTTTCGGATACCACGTTCCCCGCTGTCCTTCGCTGAAAATCGTCCTTCGCTTGATTTTTTTAAAAATTCGCTCTCGGTGCAGTTTTTCGAACGTGGCGTCGTACATTTCTCTCGAGTACGATTTTCCATTCAGCGCGACGATTTCGTCCCTTTCTTCCAGAATTTCCTTGAACATTGTTACGAGTCCTTCCCTTCCCTGCAGTACGCGCGCGCTGTCCTGCAATTGCATTTTTTCCCGTGATTTTTCCGCTTCGTGCAAAAAATACTGCAAGCGCTCCATTTTTTCGGAAAGCCCGATTTGCAGTCTCCACGGCTGCTGCGCGACATACGTCCTCTTTCCGTTTTTCGAAACAAACGCGCACAACCCTTTCTGCACCAACCGCTCTAATGCTTCGTAAACATTCGCGCTGTGCAGTCCCGTCTTTTCCATCAATTCTCTCGGCGTGGAATCCTCGCGCTTGAGCAGGGCCGTGTACACTTTGGCCTCGTTGGGAGAAAGCCCCGCTTCGACCAGAATCCGTTCATCCATACCCGAACCCGTTGCCAAAACTTTAAAAATGGCGCGTTTTGCAGTGGCGGCCACTGCACCTTATGTCTAAATTCGGCAGGGGAAGAGTTGGATGGGGGAGACGAGAAAATGCCGAGTGTCCGAATCGTTGTATTCTTTGTAGTCGTTCTTGCCGTCGCTGGAACTGCGGTATGGTACGCTCAACTCCAAACCCCTTCCGGCCTTGCCGTTGCTTCTTCCAATCCTGTCCAAATCGGCGCGATTCTTCCCATGACGGGAAAGGCGGCCAATTTCGGAGAAAACGCGCGCAACGGAATCGAATTGGCGCTTTCCGAAATCAATTCTTCGGGCGAAAAAATTTCTGTCCTCTATGAAGACGAGCAATGCGATCCCAAATTTGCGGTTTCCGCTTTCCAGTCCTTGCGCGCGCGCAATATCCACTTGTTCGTGGGCGGAAGCTGTTCGAGTTCTTCGCTCGCGATTGCTCCGCTGGCGGAAAAGGACAAAACTGTTTTGTTCGCGCTGAGCGCGGCCGACGCGTTGAGCAGTTCGGGAGACTACATTTTTCGCAATCATTTGAAGGTTTCTGTCGACATTCCCCTGCTCGCCGAGTATGCGAGCAAACACTATTCCAACGTGGGAATTTTGTACGACGCCCAAAACGACGCCTATTTGCAGGCCGCGCAATTGTTTTCCGCCCGCTTTTCCGGCCGTTCAATTCTGATTCCCGTTCTTGGAACCCAGGGAGACTTCCGTTCCGAATTGTTGAAGGCGAAAAATTCGGGAGCGGACGCGTTGTTTGTTGTCACGTTCACTCCGAATGCGGTCCAGATTGCGCGCCAAAACGCGGAACTGGGCTTTTCCGCTCCCATTCTCACGCGCTTGAGCGTTGCGACGAAAGAATTCGTTTCGGGCGCGGGAGCGCTTTCCAACGGAGTCGTTTTCGTGGACGGGAACTGGGGGGAGCAGACTTCTCCCGAATTCTGGCACGCTTTCAGAGAAAAATTCGGAACAAATCCCACACTGTACGCAGCGGAAGCGTTCGACAATTTGAAACTGCTCGCGCTTGCAGTGGAAAACTGCGGCGAAGATACTTCGTGCGTGCGCGATTTCTTGTACAAGGTGAAGGATTACAACGGCGTTTCGGGAACGATTTCCATTGACTCGAACGGGGACGTGTTGAAAAAAGTCGCGCTCTTCCGCATTCAAGACGGCAACTTTATCCCGCTTTCAAACTAAGCCGTATATGACGGGCGCAAACAGCAATGCTTTGATAATCAGCCACACAATCCAGAAAATCAACAAGAAAACGCACGCGGAAATGAGTTGAATGATTCCTGCTTTGAATCCCTGCTTTTTTCCCGTCAAATAACAGGGCGCGAACAGTGCAAGAGCGCTAAAAATGAACCCGAGCAATGCGAGCAAAACCATGACCATGGACAGCGAGTAGTACATGCTTCCGAACCACTGGTAGCCGTTGGAAAGAACGAGGAAAACAATTTCCCACAATGCAATGATTCCAACCGCCTGCAGTGCGGCTTGCGCGAATACGCCCAAATCCATTCCTTCTCCGCGCTTCGCGGGCGCGTTTTTCTTCCGCTTTCCCCACGCCCAAACTCCGATTCCGAGCGCGGCGATTGCAATAATCACGGTAGTGATAATTTCCCAGAAATTCAGCGCCCATCCCGATTCCGCATAGTCCATTTTGACGTGAAAGCTTTCCAACGGGTCCAGATTTTGTGCGGTCTTTACCACTTGCCCGCCCGCGTAGGAAATGTTGTTGGAATAGTCCTGGTATTCCGGGCTTTTGATGCTCGCGCTGGCCACGCTGGACAATGCGCCCGCTCCGAAAATGTCCTGCCTGTAATTGACGGCCGCGGTTCCGCCTTTCACGCTCCAGTCCTGCGGCGCGCTCAATGCAACGCGGATGTTTTGAACGAGAATCGCGTCCCGGTCGATGACGGTTTTGAAGTCCGCCTTGAACACGCCCAGCGAATCTTTTTCCGCGTATCGCGATACTTTGTACAGCAATACAACGGCCGTGCTCTGGTTGGGTTCAATCTCTTGCGGTAGTGGGAGTTCGAGCAAAGTGGCAGTTGACGTGTACGAAATTTTGGCGTCAATCTGTTCGGCGAACGGTTCCCAATATGGGGGAGAAGGTTTCTCCATTGATGTCAACGGGCACGCTTCACCGTAACTGCATCCATATCCGTAATTTCCTGCGCTTTCTTGCACTGCCTTGTACACTTTCGCGGTTCCTTCGATTTCCAAGTTCACTTTGGACAAATTGGAATCCGAATTGTTCACTAAAATGAGTTTGGCGGAGACAACGGCGTCCCCTTCGCCGTCAAAACTGACCACGTAGTAGTCGTTCGAGTGCATGCTTCCTTGCTGCACGCCGACTGCGGAAACGGTTTGGGACACGAAGCCGGCCAATAGGACAAAGGCGACGACCCATGCAATTGAACTGTATTTCATTTTCTTTTCTCCTTTTACTCGATGAGAAATACCGCGCTCACGGTTGCCGTCACTTGAATGTCGGACGGGGTGAAAGTCGTTTCGGCTTTGGGCGCGCTCGAAGCTCCGACCATATCATAGCTTCGATAGTAGGGAGTATAGTACGCGCTTTCGCTCACGCTCTTGACTCCCGTCACTCTCGTTCCGATTCCTTCCGAAATTTTTTCCGCTTTGGCGCGCGCGTCCTGCGCGGCCAGTTTCAATTGTTCGCGTTCGACGCTCGCCTGTTTGGCGTCCGTCAATCCGTACTCGATCGAGTTCACGCGGTTCGCTCCCGCTTGGACGGCCGCATCAATGACTTTTCCGGCTTTGGACAAATCTGTTAATTCCACTTTCAATTGGTGCGTGGTTTTGTAATCCCTCAACGTTGTTTTTCCTTCCGAAGAATAGTCATACTCGGGATATACATTGTAGGAAACGGTTTGGATTTCGCTGTCCGGAACTCCGGCCGCTTTGACCGCGTTTTTGACGGCTTCTTCCACTGCCGCATTCTCTTGCTGCGAGTCGAGCGCATTCAAGGCAGTCGTTTCAATGCTGAAATACAAGTCCACTTTGTCCGGAGCGACAAAAATTTTGCTTTCCCCGTTGACGGAAATCGTTTTCAAATTTTGCGCTTCTTCCTGCGTCGCGTTGAAAATAGTCGTTTTTCCGCTCGCGTTTTGCGCGCTGTACGCCATTGCGCCTCCGATGACGAGCGCGGCAATGACGATTGCCGCCATCAAGCTCCAATTTTCCGCCATGTTTCAAACCACCTGCACGCAATATGTTTTGCAGTTTAAAAAAGGCTTTGCTTTTGCCAAGGCGAAAACCTTCTCATTCCAGGCCGAGCCATCGCCGGACGCGCTGCCATCTTGTGGGTTGGGGTTTTTGGGGCGGCTTGCGGGTTGGATAAAAATGTTCAACATCTAATAGTGTGGGCCCTTTCTTGGTTTGGAAAAAATTGTCTGCTCTGACGTCTTGTGGGCGGAATCCTGCTTTTTTGAGATTTTTTTCAAGTCGATTTCGGGCCCGTCCACTAGGTCTTTTTCCTTCTACGTGGAGCGTGAGCCGCCACACTGTTCCGTCTTTTTCGTACAAGATTCCCAATGGCTCCGCTGCTTCAAATCCTGCGGCTCGAAGCTGTCGCTGCATCCGCGCTTCGTGCACGCTGGGATTGAATGCAATGCGGTTTTCAGGCTTTCGGTCTTCGAACTTTTTTTCCCGCTCCAGCTCTTCCATCGAAAAAAACGATTGCGACCGTATTGCCTGCTTGGCCCACACGATTCGTTTTTTTCCGCCCACGCTTGTCGGAAACCGCGTGACATATCCGACAATGATGTCGTTCTCGGGCTGTTTCAAATTATAGTCTCGCGGAATTTGAGAAGCGAGCGGGATTTCTTCGGGCAATAACGGCGCGTCCGCAAACCGGACAAATCGGCTGCCGTCCGCATGCGTCCAAACTTGCAATATATTGTTTTTTCCGGCAATGCGTTTCAACTGCCAGCCGGAAGGCGTGGTTGTGCCGATTTTTAATCGACCGATTACGGGCGCTTTGGCTTCCTTTATTTCCTTTTTCCAAAAATGTGCGCGCATGCTTTTCACTCCGTTCCCGCGAGCGCGACTCGTTCCAGCACGGCGCTTTCCAACGGATTTTTCAAGTCCGAAAGCGCTTTCAGTTCCGCGTCCGAAACGGAAAACCATTCTTGAACTTTTTTTTGTTCCATTTTGAAAGGGGCTGATTTGAAACCCAGTTCTTTCTCCGCCCATTTTTTCAATTTGTCCGCTTTCTCTTTCGGCCCGAGCACGACGAGCGCGCAGTTTTGCTTTCCCTTGCGCAGTCCAAACCCGTCAAGGGCTTTTTCGATTTGCCGTTGTCCGGAAATTCGGACCAAAAATTCCGTCTCCCACGCACGGGTCAAATTTTGGCCGGCGGAAAACGCTTCTTCGGCTTGAAAGGCAGCCCATTCGCAGTGGGTTTTTCCCGCGATTTTCTCCGCGCGGACGAGTTGGGCCTTCAATTCCAGCGCCAAAGCCCGTTCCGAAAGCTTTTTCAGGGTTTCTTCTGCTAGATTAACTGTTAAACGCCCGAAAAACACGCCAAGGTGCGATTTCATGTGTTTTAGGAGCGGTTTTGTTGTTTTAATAGTTGCAGGTTGAGAAAAATGGTCGAATGGAAGCACAAAAGCAAGCGCCGCAAGACGGGCGGCGTTCGAAACTCGGTCAACGCGCGCGACAAAAGATTGTACGAAAAAGGCGGAAAATTTTCAGCGACCAAAATCGGAAAAGAAGACAAGCGTGAAACCCAGCGCGGTTTGGGCGGAACCGTGAAAACCAAAATCTTCCACGCCAAGTATGCGAACGTGTTGGACCAAAGCTCCAAAAAGTCGACAAAAGCCGAAATTGTTACAGTAAAGAAGAATGACGCCAACCGCGAGTATGCGCGCGGCAACATCATTACAAAAGGGGCCGAGATTGAAGTGAAGATTGGAACGGAAACACGAAAAGCGCGCGTTTCCAGTCGTCCGGGACAGGACGGAAGCATTAACGCCGTCCTTTTGGCCAAATAGTCCCCGAATTCCGTTTTCGCCCTTTCTGGGTGGCTTTTAATACCGAAAGCTTTTTATAGGATGGAGGATGAAGGTAGGTATTGTTGCATCCTGTTCCTTCTTCCAACCATTTTTTGGTTTTAAGAGGGGCCTCTATGGCGATTGGGGTTTCAGGGTGAGAATCGGTATGGCGGAAATCCTCTCTCCAAAGTGTTTTTTCGCTTTCCTAGTCATTTAAGGTGGTGGCAAATTCATGACTGAAAAATGTCCCGAATGCGGTTCGACCAAAATCATCCGCGACAGTGAAAAAGGCGAAGTCATCTGCAATTCGTGTGGATTGATTTTGAGCGACGCGAACGTTGATTTGGGCAAAGAATGGCGTTCTTTTGACAACGATTCCGGCGGAGACCGCTCTCGAACGGGCAGCCCGATGAAATACGTCAAACTCAACAAAGGTCTGGTGACCATGATCGACCGCAGGGGAACGGACTTGCGCGGAAACAAGCTTTCCACCAAGTCCAGAGCCCAAATGTACCGCTTGATCAAATGGCATAAAAGGGCCTCCATTAGTTCGAGCATGCAGCGCAACCTGTCCATCGCGTTGACCGAACTGCGCCGGGTTTCTTCGTATTTGAACATTCCCGAACAGCTCGTCGAAGCAGCCGCGTTGTTGTACAGAAAAACCGTGAAAAAGGGCCTGATTCGCGGCCGCTTGATTGAAGCCGTCGTTGCAGCCGTTTTGTACACGGTGTGTAGAACCTACAATGTTCCGCGCACGTTGAACGAAATGAGCGAAGCGTCGGGTTTGACCAAGAAAGAGATTGGCAGAACCTACCGCTTTTTGGTCCGCGAGTTGAAGCTCGATATTCCGCTCACGAATCCAATCCACTACATTCCCCGCTTTGCCTCCGAGTTGAATCTCTCGGGCGAAGTGCAGGAAGAAGGCAGGCGGATTTTGGAAGAAGCAATCGGAAACGGCTTGATTTCCGGAAGAGGTCCTACTGGAGTCGCCGCAGCCGCCGTGTATATTGCGGGCTTGCTGAAGGGCGAGCGCAGGACGCAGAAGGAAGTCGCGAACGTTGCAGGCGTTACGGAAGTTACCATTCGCAACCGCTACCGCGAACTGAAAAAGCGCTTGAACATCGAAGTGACGGCGTAACGCCGTCGCTTTTCTTTCCTTTTTTTGAAAACATTTAATAGCATCAAGCCCTATTTTAGTGCATGCGCAAAAAGTATTTTACGGCTCAAAAGCGCCGCGCGGCGCCGATTTTTTCGCACACACAGGAAGTCCAGATTTTTGCCGCCAAAATGGGCGACGATAGAGTTGTTGTTAAGGTTCCGAAACGTCTTCCCCCAAAAGGCAGTGGAGCACTAACTGCCTTTTCAAAGCAATATGCGGTCGAAGGATTCGCTTCTCACTCTCTCTTTTACGCGCTCTTTCCCGAGCACGCTATCAAGCCCAAAGCGATTACCTTTGTCGAAGATGATGAAAAAAGATTGTACGGTGTCGCGACTGAAATAGTCCAAAACCGGGACAAGGAGTACAAAAAATTCGTGCGCGCGGCCTACACGGAAGGAAAAGAGGGGCGGATGACGCTGGGCGAAATCAAGGAAAACTCGAAAACGAAGAAATACTTCACATTTGTGGAAAACATCGCGTGGAAAACCCAACAATTCATTTGGCACGAGACGGGAATTTGGGCAGATAAGCACCCAATCAATATCGCTTTTGTCGAAGGAAATCCCGTATTTTTTGAAATAGACTCGATTGACACGAAAAAGCTCGAAACATACATCGAGCGAAAAATAGACAACCCCCAAAAAGCGGAACGCTTGAAAAGGTGGATTCAACAACTCCCCAAAGATGAGAACGGGGCGTGGAACAAGACTGCCTTGCACGATTCAAAAAATTGAAAAAAGCGAGAAGAAACGGCTAGTCACTAACTTGGCAATCGTCGAATTCTTCGCAGGGTTTAAACACTGTTTGGGTGCGCTTTCAAGCAAAAGCTTTTAATTTCCTTGATGCATTGGTAGTGCATTGGAATGCATCGAGGTGAAATGGAAAATGGTGAGGACTACGGTGTCGTTTGACGGCGTTTCGGAACTGATTTTGGAAAAAGCGGTCAGGCTGGGATTGGCGAAGAGCCGGACGGAAGCCCTGCGCATGGGCGTTTTTGCGCTGAACAAGGAATACGGCGTTGTCAAGGATATTGAAATGGAAATGGTGGCCCGAAAGCTGGCCAAAGAAGAAGCCGAAGCCAAGCGAAAGCATGTCCGAATGATTCCGTTGGAAGAAGCGCTGGCGCCATACAAGAAAAGGTGAACACGTTTGAAACTTGCGCCTTGGAAAGTCTTTTTGAATCCAGGATGGGAAATTCACTTCAAACACTTTGATGTCAGCGTTCAAGCTATTATTTCCAAAAAATTGGAACAACTGCAAAATCCGCTCCGTTCGAGAGGCCTTCAACACTCGCGCTATCTGGTCGAAGAAGTCGGGCAATACAGGATTGCCTTCATCCAGGACGAGAAAGAACGAATCCGGACGGTTTACTTTGTGGGAAACCACAAACAGTACGAAAAATGGTTTTCAGAGCTGGAAGAGTGAAAGCCCCGATTTAAAAATCGTTTCATTCCTAGTTTGAATGGTGAGCAATTTGAAACTGGCCGAAGTTTTGATGGTTGTTCTCATTGTCGTTTCTTTCGCGCTCGCATTTTACGCGTATCCCCTGCTTCCGGAACAAGTGGTTTCGCACTGGGGTGCTTCTGGGGAGCCGAACGGTTTTTCGTCGAGAGAATTCGGCGCCTTTTTCCTTCCCGTTTTATTGCTTGGAATGCTGGCATTGTTCCTCGTCATTCCGCGCATCGACCCCAAACGGGAAAACATCGCCCAATTCAGGAATTATTACAATAATTTCATTCTCGCCATCATGTTCTTCATGTTCTACATTTACGCGCTCACGCTCGTTTGGAACATCAACTCTTCGTTTGATTTGGTGCGCTGGATGGTTCCCGGATTCGCAGGACTGTTCTTTTATGCGGGCGTTTTGATTGGAAAAGCCAAGCCCAATTATTCGATTGGAATCCGCACGCCGTGGACGCTCGCGAGCGATTCGGTTTGGAACAAAACGCACGAGTTGGGCGGAAAACTCTTCAAAGCCGTCGCTGTCATTTCACTGCTTGGAATGGTTTTCGGCGGAGAAATCGCCTTCTACATTTTCCTCGGCCCCCTGCTCGCCGCCGTCGCCTTTTTGTTTATCTACTCATACGTCGAGTTCGAAAAAGAGCGAAAATCCAAAAAGCGCAAGTAGTATTTTATAGTTTGAATTCTTTGTTCTGGCATGGCCTGGCGCGTTCAAAAATCAAAGCGTTTATCCTCGAAAAAGAAAATGAATCAACTCGAAAAAGCGGTTTTGAAAGGGCGCCCTGGAAGCGTTGCCTGCATTGGGGGAAAGTATTTTTTGATTTTGGCTGAAAAAAGCGGAAAAGAGTCTTTGCCGTTCGCGTTCGAGCTTTCGCCTGAGGCGGGCCAAATATTCAAACACCTCGGAAAACGTGAACGTGACAACCTGTTGACGACATGGCTTGCCAAAAGAATGCATTCCAACGGCCACTAGTCTGCAATTTCGAGCTTGCTTCCGATGGCCTGCCCGGGAAGTCCCCGCGCAAAGCGGATGCGAATGCTTCCGTTGTCTCCGTGCGTGTGCACGACTTTTCCCGGAATCTGTTTTCCCGAAGAGCTCTTCCAAACTGCTTTCTTTCCCATCAATTTGGCGGCTTTCGACCTGGAATCCACGCCTTCGACTTCGACGATGAATTGATTGTCGGTCTGCGTGGCCACGCCGCGCCGGTAATGAATAATGGTTCCCTTCATTTGGCTCACTGTCAAAAAGGGAGCCAACATCATTTTAAACCCTTTTCCGCGGCCCTTGCGTGAGCCGGCGACGCGAGGCCATTGCGTAGGTCTGGTCCGCGCTCCATCTTCGCGATGCTCGATGGAGCTTGCTCGCTCCGCTCGCGTTTAAACACTTTTCCGCGCTGTTGTTCTCGTATGCTGATTGCCGGAATTGACGAAGCGGGCCGCGGCCCTTGCATGGGGCCCCTCGTAATGGCCGTCGCCGTCATCGACCAGAAAGACGAGGAAAAACTCCTCGAACTCGGCGTGAAAGATTCGAAAATGCTTTCGGCCGCGGAACGGAATGTCCAATTTCCCCAAATCAAAAAGCTTGTCAAAGAGCACGGAACGTTTCACATTTCCCCGCAAGAGATTGATTCGCTTCGGGATTGGAAGAGTTTGAACGAAATCGAGGCCATGCGCGCGGCGCACTTGCTGAACGCGCTCAAGCACAAGCCCGACATGGTTTTTGTCGATTCGCCCGACATTTTGCAGGACAATTTCGGCAAGCGCATTGAAAAGTTTTTGTCCTTTAACGTGAAAATCCGCTCCGAGCACAAAGCCGATGTCAACTATCCTGTGTGCTCGGCCGCTTCCATTCTTGCGAAAGTGGAACGGGACGCTGCAATTGCGGAGCTCGCGAAAGAGTTCGGCAAAATCGGCTCCGGATATCCTTCAGACGAAGTCACTGTCGCTTTTTTGCACAACTGGCTCAAGTCCCATTCTGGAATGCCCCCTTTTGTGCGCCATTCTTGGGATACGACTAAAAGGGTTTTGGATTCCAAGTTTCAACAGAGGCTGGTTTGAAATGGCAAACTTTGACAAGCGAAAACCTTTTTTCGATTTTCCGTTTGACTTCGACAAATTGGAAGGAATGATGGACCAGTTGATGAACGACATGATGTCCGACTCGCACCGCGCGGGAAACAAGCCTGTTGTATTCGGCATTAACATGCGCTTCGACCCCAAAACGGGAAAGCCCGTCGTGGAAGAATTCGGCAATGTTTCCCAGCAGGGCGGCCAGCCCGTTGTATTGGACGCGCGCGAGCCCTTAGTGGATATTCAAGAAACGGGCGACGAGGTTTTGGTTACGGCCGAACTTCCGGGCGTGGAAAAAAAGGACGTCAATTTGGTTCCCCTCAAAAACGACCAGGTGGAAATTTCCGTCAACGCCAGGGACGCGAAATTCTACAAAATCGTCAAACTTCCTTCTCCCGTTCTTCCCGAAACAGCGAAGGCCAATTTCAACAACGGAATTTTGGAAGTAACATTCAAAAAAGACGCAAAGAGCGCGAAGCCGAAAATCAAGATTGAGTGAATATGAAAGCCGTTTTTGTTGCAGGAAGCCGCAAATTCTTTCAAGAAGTCGAAGACTTGGTCAAAGAATTGCGCGCGCAGGGCATTCGCGCCGAAACCGCTGGAAAATCCCTGGCCGCCGAAGAAAATTTGGAAAGCGAGCGCAAGGAATTGGAGCAGGCTTTTGCGCGCATAGACTCGAGCGACGTCTTGTACGTTTTTTCCAGGGCAGGCTATATTGGAAAAAGGGTTTCGCTCGAAATCGCGTACGCTTTCGCCAAGAAGAAAGAAATTTTGTGCTCGGAAGAGATTTCCGAACTTTCTGCGCGCGCTCTCGTTTCCAAAATCGTTTCCCCTTCCGAACTGCCTTCGTATTTGAAAGCTTCGAAAAAAGGGTTTTTCTAGACCTTTTCTTCTCTCGGCTTTAACGTGACGGGTTTTTCGCCGAAATAGTCCAAAAACTTTTTCGTCGTGCGCACAATGTACGAGCGCCCTTCGGGCGCGCGCGCAATGAGTCCCTTTTCTTCCAACAACTTCACATCCTCGTACGCTTGGTTTCCCCTGTACTTGACCAAAACGCTTTGCTTGATGGGCTGTTTGTACGCGATGAAGGCGAGGGTTTTCGACTCGGAGCGGTTTAATTCGCTCTTTGAGGCGAACGAGGCGGCAATGTTTTCATATCCCGAGCGCAGTTTCATTTGAAAGCCAAGCGAGTTTTCCGAAATTTCGAGCGCGGAGTCGCGCGCTTTGAATTCGTCCGTCAGTTCATTGAGTGCGATGCGCAAGTCGGAAACGTTCGCTTTCGAAATGGAATACAAATCAGTAAGACTCAACGGTTTGGAACTCATGAAGAGCGCGGCTTCGATCACTTTCTTGATTTCAGCGGTTTCGGGCATGTTCTTTTCTTAGGCGTTTTCGGTTTAAAACGGTTTGCTTCGGACAGCGCTTGTTCGAAATACGAAGCGAATTCTCGGACAGCATTTTCAAGTTCTTCTTTTGTTTTGGCGGACCGCATGGCCAGCGCGGCGTCGAGCGCGAACTTCTTTTTCGTTTCGGACAAGAACAGTTCTGCCGCTCTTTCGGGCTCGAACATCATGTAGGCCTTGATTTCCAAGTCTTTCAGCCTGAATTTTTGCGCGGCCAGAACCGCGGCGGAAAATTTTCGCTTTTTCAGGAGACTCTTGACCAGTGCAATCCGCTGTTCCGGCGTCTTGTACTGGGAGAGAATAGTGTTCAATTTCATTTTTTCACTTGGGATTTTTTTCCGATGGTTTCCCTGGCCAGTTTTTCAAACTCTTGCGCGGGCTTCAGTTTTTGCGCGTACTTTTGCAGTTTTTCCGCCTTGGCTTTCATTTTTTTGTCTTTGAGCGCGTCTTCAATCAAGTCTTGCAGTACAAAAGTAGGAGTGTCGTATCCGACTTTTTTTCCAACTCCGATTCGTTCCAATCCGTCCGCGTTGCTCTGCTGTTCCGCGTGCATCAGGTCCGGAAACGAGAGCAGGGGTTTTCCATATACAAGCGATTCCATCAAAATGCTGTGCCCTCCAGCGGCAATGACCAAGTCGGCTGCTTTATAATACTCAAAAGGGTCGGAGTCGGGCAATACTTTCACGTTCTTCGGCACTTTTGATTTCAACTGGATGTTGGGGCCGCTGAACAATACAAAATTGATTTTGGGCAGTCCTTTCGCCGCGTCGATGACTTTGTGGAATACTTTTTCCCTGTACCCGAACGCTCCGACCAGACTCACGACAAGCGGCTTTTTCGCTTTTGCTGCTTTGACTTCGTTTGGCTGTTTGCGAACAAAGGGCCCGAGGAAGTGGATTTTTTCGGCCTGTTTGAGCGAAAACCAAGCGTCCACTTCTCCGACCGTGTATGGGGCGGGATAGTCGCAAATCGCGACCGCGTCCGCGTACTTTGTAATGAATTCCGTAATTCCCTTGATGGCGCTTCCGACGAGTTTGACGCCCGCCTGCCGGTCTTTGAACAAGTGCCCCAAGCACAACTGGTTTTTTTGCAATACGAGAATGGAGGGAATTTTTTTCATGCGCGCCGCGAGAATGGCCGAAAAGTAGCCATCTCCAATAATAACGTCCGGCTTTTCGCGCTCGATTACTTTCAACAATTTGGAAAAGTGGAATATTTTGTGCGGCTTCATGCTTTCCTTGATGGAATCGCCCAGGTTCAAAATTCCGCTTTTTCCCTGCAGGGAAATTTCGTTCGGAATTTCGACAGTGTCAAAGCCGTTTTTTTCGAAATAGGTTTTGCTGTAGCCGTACGCGCCGATGGATACATTCCATGCTTTTTTGCGCAGTTCTTTGGCCAGGGCGTGACAGCGCGTGCTGTGTCCCAATCCTTCCCCGCAGACGAAAAAGAGCGCTTTCATGGACTTCTTTTGCTTGCAATGCTTTAAAGCCGTTTTGCCGAATCCTTGTTTTAGAGAGAGGTGGTGTTGCATGCCGTTTTCCATTTCGCCCCTGCCCTTTGCGTACAACGCATTGGAGCCCTTTATTGACGAAAGTACCTTGCACTTCCACCACGATAAACATCAGCAAACCTATTGCGACAAATTGAATGCGGCATTGGACGGCAGTACGGAATGGCGGAACAATGGAATTGAAGACATTTTGAAAAACATTTCAAGCGTTCCCCAGTCCATTCAAACCGCCGTACGCAACAACGGGGGAGGGTTTTACAACCATGAATTGTACTGGAAGATTCTGGCCCCCCGCTCGAGCGGCCGCCCTTCGGGAGAACTCGCGCAGGTCATCGACAAGGACTTCGGCAGTTTTGAAATCTTCAAAAAGCAATTCTCGGACTCCGCGCTGAACCGCTTCGGCTCGGGCTACGCATGGCTCTGCCTTTCGGAGGAAAAGCTCGAAGTGCTTTCCACAGCAAACCAGGACTGTCCGCTCTCGGACGGAAAAATTCCCCTACTCACCATTGACGTGTGGGAACACTCGTACTATTTGAAGTACCAAAACCGTCGCGCGGAGTATATTGAAAACTTTTTCAAAATCATCAACTGGAAAAAAGTGGAAGAATTGTATTCGAACGCAGGAAGGTAAGTAAAGAATAAAAACTTCAAACACATCTACACATGATGCGTTTCGTTAAACAGCCCGTAAATAGGAACACAAAAAGACCAAGAGGCCGCTTCAGGAAAAACAGACCAATAAAATTGAAGAAAGAAACAAGTTTGTATGATCGAATTGGGGCCGAAGATGAAGAGACTGCCGAAAACGCACACGAACACCTTGCCTATGTTGGAAGTCGTCTCAACGGGCAAAAGAAAAAATATTTGAATGAGTTGCGACGTTCCAACTACAAAAAATTCGAATTAGAAGCTCGATTTCTCAGAATATCACCAGGGGACTTGGAACGCTTATTGGATTCACTTCCTCGCAACGAAAAATTTTTTGACGGGTCTTGGTAGTCATTCCTTTTCCAGTACAATCGTTGCTCCGGCCAGATACCGGCCGTGCTCGTACGGGAGCATGGTTCCATACACGGTTACTTTGCAGTGCTCCCACTCGTGCTGGTGCGCCAATTGGACGACAAAATTCACTTCGTCTTTCGTCAAGTCCCCAATGCAAATCAGGCTCCCGTGACAGCACTCCTGCAGTCGGATGCTGAGCACGGCCACTCCACCTTCTCCCAGACAGCGCGCGATTTTTTTTCCCATTTCTTCCACGTGCCCGATTTCGTGCAATGCGCGGAAAGAAACGATAATGTCCTGCTTTTCGGGAAGCCGTTCATTCAATGCATCCCCGCGGATGAACTCGTCCAGTCCTTCCAGTTTTTCCGGCCGAACCAAGTCCACTCCCGTCACGTGCACGCTGTCCTTGAATTTCTGCTTCAACTCTTTCAGCGCGTTTCCCTCTCCGCATCCAATGTCCATAATGCACACGAGGGGATCGGTTTTGAGCCTTGCCTTGACCAGTTTTTCCATCGCGAGTTCGGGCAAAACATTGTGCAAAAACAAGTCGTATTTTTGGAGCGAGTGCACGCGGTCTTTGACCCCCAAACCGTACAATTGCTCGTACTTTTCGATTTCCGCCCTGCGCATGCTCGAATTGGATTCGAAGACTTTAAAACTTGGCGGGCTTGCATAAAATAAGCGCGTAATCCTCTTGTGGGGAAAGGTACAATTGGAGGATGACGAAGCCCGAGTCCGCGAGCAAAATCTGCAATTGCTTTGGGGTCGCCTTGTACGAAGTCATGACCAAAATGTTGTCTCCTTTTCGGAGAAGGATTTGCCTGCTGCCGAGCTTCAGCTTGCATGCTCTTTTCATGACAAAATGGGCTTCGGCCTGGCTTTTTTCGCGGTTGAACGAAACGACGAATTTTCCGTCGTGTTCGGAAACTCCAAAATAGTTCAACGTGTTTAGCATGGCGACTTTTGCTTCCGGGCTGTTTCTGTAATGGTCAAAAATTTTCGAAATCCTTCCCAAGTCGAACAGTTCGATTCCGACCAGCAGATTGTCTTCCAACGTCATGGAGTCGCGCAAGTTTGCGAGCACTCTGGACTTGTCGGAAACATTTCCCACTGTGTTTCCCAAGAAAAGGAACAGTGACTTTTTGAAATTTTTTTCGCGAATGCTTTCCATTTCTTCGGCGAGATTGGATTGCTCGAAATCCGCCACGACAAAGCGCGTGTTCAGTTTTGGAAACCTCTTTTCGAGATTGGTTTTGGCGAGCGCAATCATTTCGGGGCTGATGTCGAACGCGATGTATTTAGGCCTTGCAAGGCGCTTCATTTCTTGGATGAAGGGGAACGCTTTTTCGCCCGTGCCGCATCCAATGTCGACGATGTTGGCCTTTCCAACGTCTTGCACGATTCTTTTTGCATTTTCCTGTATCAACTCGTTTTCCATTTTTCCCAAGCCATATGTTTTGCTCTCAACCGTCTTTTTCCAGTTTTCCGCGCCCTTTCGGAGGTATTCGAATTTGAGCGGAATCTCCTTCCTTCCACGGAGCGCGGTCAGGAATTCGGCCGTTTGCTTGGTCGAGTCGAAAAATCCGCTCGTTCTCGTTTCTTTCTGCTGGGAAGGAAATTGGATGCCATGCTTGCGGCAGTACTCGATGGCATTTTCTTCCGTGCCCAGATGGCGCACGACTTTCTGTTTCGCTTTTCCGTCTTTGGAAACGTTTTCAACCAGTTGGAAATAGGCCCTTCCGTTGACTATTTTCTTGCGGACGAAAGACATGCGATAGTATGGTGACTAAAAGACTATTTAATTATTTCGGATAATTTAGTCACTATGAACCTGCGCGTCGCCGGGCTTTTCCCACAAGGCCCTTACGTGTCTCCGGCTGGAGAGAAGGAGTTTTTGGAGCCTTTCGGGCTGGAGCGGATTCTCGGCGTGGCCCAGGCAAAAGGGTGCCAAGTAGGGCTTTTTTCGCTGTATGACTGCGATGTAGAGGAATGCCTGCGGCGCATTGTTTCCTTCAAGCCGGATATTCTCGCGATTTCGGCCATGACCCCTCAAATCAACCTTGCTCTCGAGATGGCGGAAAAAGCGAAAAAGACTCTTTCGGATGTTTTTATTGTATTGGGAGGCTATCACGCGACTTTTGATCCTTTGCTGGCGCGGCTTCCATTTGTGGACGCGTGCATTTTGGGCGAAGGGGAAGAAACTTTTGCTGAATTGTTGGAATGTATTTGCGAAAAAAAGTCTTTCGATAATGTGTTGGGGCTTTCGTACAAGAAAAACTCTTCCGTGAAAGTCAACCTGCGCCGACCGCGCATCCGCGACCTCTCCAAGGTTCCGCCTGCTTTTCGCCCTACTTTCATACGCGAACTGCGCAATTATTCCCTGACTTTTCCCGCACCTTCCCAACAGACTGGAGTCGTTTGCGAAACATTTTCGGTCGGCTGCCCGTTTTCGTGCACGTTTTGCACGAATGCTTCCTTTTACGGTTCGCAGGCGGTTTACGAAGATGCCGGCAGCGTTGTTTCGCGCGTTCAAAAAGACGTGGAACAGTTCGGCGTGAACTCGCTTTTTTTCACGGATTTGGAGTTTACGGCAAATAGTTCAAAAGTTTTCGAATTGTGCGACGCCTTGATTGAAAGCGGTCTTTCAGAAAAGATATTTTGGGAATGCTTGAGCAATATTTCGACTGCGCGAGACAAAAAACTGCTCGAAAAAATGCACGAGGCGGGCTGTCGGAAAATTGGCTGGGGAATCGAATCGTTGAGTCAGAATGTTCTTGATTCCTACCACAAGCCGTTGAAGTTTTCCTTCTGCCAAGAAGTTCTCCAAAATTCTTCGGACGTTGGAATCCTCAATTCGGGGTTTTACATGATTGGCAGTTCGTTGGAATCCTTAAAGGATTTTCTGCAATACCCTTCCCTCCTCGCCAAGCTAGCCATCGACCGTCTGCGCGTGTCGCTCTTGACTCCCTTGCCAGGCTCCGTGGATTTTGTGGAAATGAAGCGAATGGGACTTTTGTTGCACGAAAACTGGAAATTGTACGACACGTGCCATCTGGTCTGGAAACATCCTTCTATTTCTTCTGCTGAATTGGAAAAGGCGGCGACAGACTTGACGGAGCGCTTCTATTTGGAGCCTGCGTATGAGGAAAGGGTTTGGAAAAACATTGCCCGATTTCCCGAACTTCACTTGTCCTATGCCGAATTCTTTCAAAGCATTTCGAGCGAATACCCTTCGCTGAAGCCGTTGGCAGACCGCTTTCGGGCGCCATTTTAAAAACGTAAATTCCCTCTTTTCAACACATGAAAAAGCAGCCGCATTTGGCCAGAGTGTTGGGGCTGGGCCAGGCCACGCTGACGGGGTTGGGCATTATTTTCGGCGCGGGCATTTATGTGCTCGTGGGAAAGGCGGCGGGCATTGCGGGCAACCAGGTGTGGCTTTCTTTTTTGTTGGCCGCGCTGGTGGCGGGACTGACAGGCCTTTCGTATGCCGAGCTTTCTTCCATGTTTCCCAAAGCGAGTGCAGAGTACGAGTATGGAAAGAACGCGTTCGGAAAGCGGGCGGGTTTTTTGATTGGCTGGCTCGCGCTGATTGCGGGCATTGTTTCCGTTGCCACGGTCGCGCTGGGCTTTGGCGGATATTTTTCCGCGCTGACGGGAGCGCCCATTGCGTGGCTTGCGGTGGGAATCATCGCGTTCTGTTCTTTGATTGTTTTTTTGGGCGTCCAGCAGAGCGTGTGGATTGCCATCTTGTGCACGCTGATTGAAACCGCGGGCCTCGTCATCATAGTCTTGCTCGGCCTTCCCTATTTGAACAATCCCGCGCTCTTCGACTTTTCTTCTTTCAGCCCTTTTTCCATGCTGGCCGGGGCCGCGCTTATCTTTTTCGCCTTTATCGGTTTTGAAGAAATCACGCGTTTGAGCGAGGAAACCAAAAAGCCTTCCAAAACCATTCCCAAAGCGCTCTTACTGGCCATTGTCATTTCTTCCATTGTGTACGTGCTCGTCGCCGCCACCGCAGTCTCGGTGTTGGGCCCGGAAAAACTCGCAAACTCGAACGCTCCCCTGGCCGATGTTGCCTCTCAATTGTACGGCAGCGGCGCTTTTCGCGTGCTCACGTTTACGGCAATTGTTTCCACGTTTTCGACCGTGCTATTGATTTTGCTCGCCGCTTCGCGATTGATGTATGGAATTTCCCGCGACAAGGAATTGCCCGAACTCGTTTCGTATATTCACCCGAAAACGCAAACGCCCCTGTTCGCGATTTTGATGGTTGCGCTCTTGTCCTCTTTTTTGGCCGTTCTGGGAGACATTTCCCTCGTCGCCAACGCGACCGACTTTGTATTGTTTTTGGTATTCATCGCCGTCAACTTGACCGTCATCATGCTTCGCTATAAAATGCCCCTTGCAAACCGCCCATTCAAGGTTCCGCTGAAAGTGGGAAAGTTTCCCGTTCTCCCCCTGCTCGGAATCCTTTTCAGCGCTCTCATTGCTTCCGCGATTTCTTTGGAAATCATGGCCTTCATGCTCGCCATGACTATTGCAGGACTATTGTATTTCGAATTCCACTCGCGCAAATTGAAACAGCAGAAGCGAAAGGTTGCGCTTTAAAATGTTTTCTGACTTTTTAGGTGTATGGAAGTTTCAAGTCGGAAACAGTTGGGCTACTTGCTTTTGATTTTTGGCGTTGTATTGGCGCTCGTGCTGGGTTTTGTCAAAATTTCGTACGACGCGCAGGCCGCGCAATTGTGCCAACTCACTCCCCAAGACCAGATGGCGCAGTGTCCCGTGCACACGGACAATTCTTCGTGGTTGTTCATGGCCGGTTTTGCCATTGCCGCGGTATTGGTCGTAGTTGGGGCCTATTTCGCTTTTTTCGAAAAGCGCGAACAGGACCCGCGCCTGGAAATCGCGAAAAAGGCATTTAAAGAGGTGGACGTTTCCAAGCTTTCGGAAGAAGAAGGAAAAGTGTATACGCTGTTGAAGAACGCCAGCGGGTCGTTATTCCAATCCGACTTGGTGCGCGAAACAGGCTATTCCAAAGTGAAACTCTCTCGCATTCTCGACCGTTTGGAACAGTTGGAATTGGCCGAGCGAAAGCGCCGTGGCATGGCAAACTTGGTCGTATTGCGCTAAAACCGCTCTCTGAAACTAGTTTCTCCACTACTTGCATATGCTGTTTCAGCCGCTAGTATGACATGAATTGGAGGTTTTTTCAATGAGTGTTCAATCCAAGCTCGACATCGCGGCTTTCGGAATCCTGGCCGTGGCGTTGATAGTTTCAGTATTGAATTTCGCGGCATTGTCCGGCGTTCAAACTTCGGCCGCCAATGCCATGGCGGCGGCAGCGGCTTCCCCATCAACAGGATTGTCTGGCGCTTCCAGCGGTTCGTCTTCGGCGGCTTCCACGATTTCCTTTTCGGAGATCCAGCCCAAAGGCGTTCCCGCAGTTTACGGCGCTGAATTGGGAATTTCGTACGACGACATCAGCGCTTCGAACCCGCAAAAGGCGGACGCGACCGACCAAAAACTGGCCAGTCTGGAAAACAGCATTTCGCTGGACGGCAACGCGCTCGCGCGCTATATCTTGATAACGAACTCGATTAGTTGTGAATACTGTTGCGGCGCTCCGGCCATTACGACGGCGGACGGAAGTCCGGCGTGCGGTTGCGCGCACAGCGGAGCCATGCGGGGCCTGGCCAAGTATTTGATCAAACAGCACGGTTCCGAGTTTTCGGACATCCAAATTTTGGAAGAATTGGGAAAGTGGAAAACATTGTACTTTCCTTCCAATATGGTCCAGAAAGCCAATGTTCTCGACGCGCAAGGAATCGCCTTGAACTTTGTGAGCCTGGCTTCCAACCAATACCGCGGAATCGAGCAGGGCGCTACTGTATCGCAAGGTTCGACCCAGCAAGTGGGAGGATGTTAGCATGAACTGGTTCAAACGAAATCCCAAGCCGGAAGAAAAATTGGAAACAGTTCCAATCGAATCCGGAGAAGAAAAGAAAAAAAAGCGGAAAGGAGGTTGTTGTTGAATGGAAAAAGAACAGTCCAAAAGCGTTGAAGGCAGGGGATTGAACTGGAAAACGTACGCGCTGTTGACGGTTGTGGGAATCGTTCTCGTGCTCGGCGTCGTGCAAGCGTTTCAAATCAGCGCCTTGCAGCAGCAGTTCGGCGGAAACGGAACCGCTTCTCTTTCGAGTGGAGGAGGAGACGCATACGCTCAAATGATGGCGGAAATGCACCCCGGCCAGGCAAGTTCTTCGAACACTGGCACTACGAGCAATACCGCCCAGCAAGTGGGAGGATGCTAGTTTCATGAAGCGATGGCTCGGGATTCCGGCCGCGTTGGCCGGAATTCTTTCCTTTTCAAGCATTGCGCACGCGCACTGCCCGCTGTGCACGGCAGCGGTGGGCGGCGCTGTCATCGGCGCTGAATACTTGGGCTTGGGAGCGGGAATCGTCGGATTGTTCGTCGGAGCCTTTGCCATTTCGACGGGAATTTGGATTGGAAGGAAAATCAAAACCCGGTACATTCCCTTCCAATTGCCCTTGATTGTGCTCGCTTCTTTCCTCTTAACCGTTATTCCATTGCTCGGCGTTTCCCCCCAAACGCTTTACATTCCCGTATTGTGGTTCGGACAGGCGGGAACCGCGTTCAACAAAGTGTATTTCACTCCCAAACTATTGCTCGGCTCGGCCATCGGCGCCCTTCTCACCCTCTTCGCGTTGAAGCTCCACACCTTTCTCAAAAAGTGGAAGGGAAGAGTATTGTTTCCCTTTCAGGGAATCGCCTTCACGCTCGCAATCCTGCTAATGGCCAGCGGCGTTTTGTACATTGCATGGGCGGGCGGTTGAATGAAAGAAGAATGGATGAAAAAAATGCGCGCCTTTTCCGGCAAGGAATTGGACTTGTCCAAGGATGAGGACTTGAGCATTGCGCTTATGAATTTGATTTCGCTCGAAGAGCATCTCGCTTTCAGCGCGGCCAAGAGCGGGGGCGAAAAATTTCTGCAAATGCTTTCCGAAATCCGCCCCTTGCGCAAGCAATTATTGCAGCACTTCGTGCAGGAGAGCGAGGCCGAAGAATGGTGCATTTCCAAACACTTGCTTGCCGGAAGCATGCGCTTGTTCGAAGCGGGAACGAAAGAACTGGACGCGGGGCGAAAGGAAGAAGCGCAGTCCTTTTTCGACAGCGCCTTCCAGCTCTACTCCTTGTTCTTCGCCCTGCACTTGAAGCTCGTTCCTCCGAATGAAGTGGTTGCAAAGCCCGTTTCTTCCGGCCGTTGGGCGGAAATGGTCAAAAAACTCGTGGACTGCTGCAAGGAGTGAAAGAATGAGAGCGGAAGTCTTTCACGGAATCCTCGCCGGACTGTTATTGTTGACGGCGTACGTGGGCCTTTTGTACGGATTGAACGGTTCCGCACACGTGCTAGAACAGTTCCGCGACTTCGGAATTTTAATCGCGGTTATTGTAGTCGGTTTCGGCTTTCAAGTGGGATTGTTTTCGTACGCGCGCAGCGAGTTGAAGGCCAAGCAGGCCCGCGCGCAGCTCGCGGCCACGGGAAGCGTCAGTGGGGGAACCATGATCGCCTGCTGCCTGCACCACGTTACGGAAATTCTTCCCCTCGTCGGCGCCACCGCTTTTGGCTTGGCGTTGGCCGAGTACACGTTCCAGTTCCTCTTCGTCGGCGCCCTTTCCGCGATTGTGGGAGCACTGGCAATGCTTGCTGTTTTGCAGCAGCACAACGTGTTTCCCTTTCCTTCCGTGCAGCGCGTTCCGTGGAAGGAAGCGCGCAACTTCGGAGTTTCTTTTGCGCTCATCGCAGCCGTTGCCGTTTTTCTGTTCTCCTCGTTTCCCTTGAATACAATTGCCGCCTCTCCCAACTCCCTCTCGCTTTCTTCCCAGTCCGATTCGCAAAACAGCGTGCAAGTGGATGTAACTCCCCGAATTTCTTCCGCGCAGGCTGCGTTTGAAATTAGTTTTACGACGCACTCGGGCAGCATGGACTTTCGAGTGGAAGACATTTCGCGGTTGGAAGACGATTTGGGAAATTCCTATCGCGTTCTTTCTTGGAACGGTTCTCCGCCAGGAGGACACCACAGAAGCGGAACGCTTTCTTTCGAACCCTTGTCCCCGCAAGCCAAAACGATTACATTGAAATTGTCCAACGTGGGCGGAGTGGATCGCGTGTTCCAATGGAGTTTGAAGTAAAATGGTCAACGTAAAAAAGGCAGTCGATCTGATTTGCGGCATGGAAGTCGATCCGACAAAGGCTATCTCCGCATACGGCCACTTCTTTTGTTCGGATTCGTGCGCGAAAGCGTTTGTGGTCGAAAAACAGGAAAATCGTGAAAGGAAAGGAATGGAATGAATTTGGGAGAAACGATTGCCCGCATTCGCGAAAACCACTTGCTGATGATGGCGGTGTGTTGCATTGTTCCCGTCGCGTTCGCAGCAATGCTGTTCGTGCTTGGTTTCCGGACGTACGCGTTATGGTTGGTCATTTTGTTGTGCCCGCTCATGCACTTGTTCATGATGAAAGACATGCATTCGGCGGAGAAAAAAGAACATTCGTGCGACAAACATAAATCGGAAGGAGATTGAAACATGAATAGCAAAGAAATCATTTTGGTTGCAGGCATACTCGTCGCATTTGCCGTCATGCTGTATATCATGCATCCGTTTTGAGGCCGTCTATGCTAGAATTCGTGCAACAATACTTTGTCGAACCCATTACGAAGTTCGGCGGATACAATATTGTGAATACAGTCGTCTACTTGTCCATTCTGGTTATAGCGGCCATTCTGATTTTCCGGTTGTTCCACAAGCGCGTGCAGTTTGACTTGAGATTCGGTCTTGCAGTGCTTCCCTTTATTGTATTGGGCGGAGCCGTGCGCGCGTTGGAAAACATTCGTTTGCTTCCGCGCTCGGCCAATCCATTGGAATTGGGCTTTTACACAATAACGCCCGGCATCTACCTTGCAGTCGGTTTATTCGTCATCATTGCACTCTTGTTTTCGCTCTGGCTGGGACAAAAAATAGGCAGAGATTATGTTTGGATTTTTGGACTCATTGGAACCGCCGTTGCGCTTCCTGTTTTGATTTTCGACCTTTTGCTCTTTCAATCATGGTTTGGAGCGGCCGAAGCCGTCCTATTGGCAGTCGTGCTTTCTTCGGTGGCGTGGTTGGCGTTGAAAAAGTGGAAGCCTTCTTTCGGAAAGGACATGTTGTCCCTTTTGGCCATTGCGGGACAGGCATTGGACGGCAGTACGACTTTTGTGGCGACACAGTTCAATTCGTGCACGGAAGAATTCATGGGCTCTCACATGCTCGTTTCGTTCGCGCCGTGGCTGTTTCCCGTACTCAAAGTTGTGCTCATGACTGCCGTGGTTTATTTGTTGGATGAGGAAGTGAAAAACGAGAATTTGCGCGGCTACGTCAAAGTTGTGTTAATCATTCTCGGTTTCGCGCCCGCCTTGCACGACTGGTTCGCGCTGGCGTTGGGAGCGTGTTCGTAATGCGGGATTTAAATAGGAGAATCGCGTTTTTGATATTCAAAGGAGGTATTTTTGTATGGCAGAATTTTCGAAAATCAGCGTGAAGGCAGCGACCATTACGGGAGCCGTTTTGGGCGTGTTGTGTGGAATTTTTTGGAGCGCGTGGGGCATGACGGGATTGTCTTACGCGGGAATGGGAATGATGGGTGCCCTGTTCGGCGCTTGGGGCGTTGCGGGCGCAATCATTGCCAATGTCATCCTAGGTGCAATCGTTGGAGCATTGATCGGCATCATTTACAACTGGGCGCTATCGCTCAAGTGAGGCATTCAGCGAGCGGTTTTAAAGCGCTAGCTTTTTCATTTTTGTAAAGGAGTAAAAAACATGGAATTGAAAATATTGGTGGCCGCGTTGACCATTGTAGCGGTTCTTGTGGTAAGCGTGGAGTTTTACTTTTTTTCGGGCGCTTCCGCCCAGACTTCTTCCGTTTCCGCTTCTGACCCTCCCGTTCCAACAGGAGGGGTTCAAAAAGTGTCGCTCCGCGCGCTCTCTTCTGGAGTGTACGACAAGCCTTCCATTACCGTCCAAAAAGGCGTTCCCGTCGAATTGACGTTCAGCGCGGACGACGACGCGGGGTGCGGGCACACGTTGATTATTCGCGACTTTGGCGTGCAAATTTCCCTGCAAGCCGGGCAGAGCAAAACCGTTACGTTCACGCCGGACAAGGTCGGCAGTTTCGAATACAGTTGTTCGATGCGCATGTTCCGCGGTACCTTGATTGTAAAGGGATGAAGATGAAAAAAGCATTGAAAGTGAAAGGGATGCACTGCAAATCTTGCGAAGCACTGTTGAAAGAAGTGGTGGAAGAGACGGGCGCGAAAAACGTTTCTGCGTCCACTTCGAAAGGGGAAATTGTTGCCGAATTTGCCGACGATGCCCAACTTCTAGCGGCCAAAAAGGCCATTCAAGGCGAAGGGTATCAGGTGCAATAGAATGGAACACACGTTGAAAGTTTCCGGCCTTTCTTGCGGCGCGTGCGAACGCATCGTCGAACGCACCATTCAACAATCCGGTTCCGCCAATATTCTCGCATTTGACTTCCAGCGTGGAACTGTAAAACTAGAAGCGGAAAGGAACAAGTAGAGGTCATTCGAGAAGCATTGGAACGAAAAGGATTTCCTTCTCGCACATTGAAAGAATTCGAATCCCTTTCGGGCGGAGAAGGATTTTCGAATGCTGGACGAGTTCTTCGTCATGTTATTTTTGGCCATCCTGCCTTTGTTTTCGAACGCAAGTTGCTGGGTTATACTACTCTCGCCCTCTTGGCCTCGCTGGCAATTTCTTTTCTTTTTGTCGGCTTTTTGAATGCCCGCCCCTTTCTTCCTCTAATGGTGTTGGGAAGTGTCGCCATTGCGTTGGGCATCGGTGCCATGTTCCACTTTCTCGCGTTCGGCCGCCAAAATTGCAGTACGGGAATGATGGCGGGCATGGGAACGGGAATGATTTTGGGATTTTTAGTGGGCGCGCTTTTCGGCGCCTCGAGCGGAATGTTCATCGGTTCAGTGATTGGAATTTCGGCTGGAATAGGCCTTGGAATTCTGGCAGGAAAATGCTGTGGCAACATGGGTGTATTGGAAGGAATGATGGCGGGGTTGATGGCAGGAACCATGGGTGCGATGTTGAGCGTCATGCTGTACAACGACCACCAGTTCGAGTTTTTGGTTATTTTGTGGGTTGTTTCCGCTTTCATCCTCGCCGGCCTTTCCTACATGCTCGTGAAAGAAAACGGTCCCGTTCCCGCGAACAAAAAACTCTCTCCCTGGACGCTCTTGGCGTTCTCAATTATTTTCTCTCTTGTAGTGGACGTGCTGGTGGTATGGGGTCCCAAGTACGGCGTTGTTTGGAGGTTCTGAATGGCGAAAAAATCCCTGGACATTGTCGGAATGCACTGCGCTTCGTGCGCCACGCTGATTCAGCGCCGCCTTTCCAAAGTTCCCGGAGTTTCGCAGGCCAATGTAAACTATGCGAACCAGAAAGCGACCATTGAGTGCGGCGAAACAGTTTCTTCGCAAAAACTCGTTCAGACCGTGGAAAAAGCGGGCTACAAGGCCTTCGACTCGG
>JAZDMJ010000058.1:0-10074 GCA_043801115.1 Candidatus Iainarchaeum sp.
GTGGCATACGAGAAAGGGAAGCTTTTGTTCGACGATTTTCTTCTTCAACTCAATCAAGTCGTGCAGGGAGCGAAACGATTTCGCAATAATGAACGCCTGCCTCCAGCGCTGGCTGTACGCTTTCAGCACGTTCAAGTCGTCAAAATACACCAAGTCCAGGTACATGCAAGAAAAATGTGACGAAAACAATTAAATAGGTCAAACCAATAAGAAATACATGGCTATTGAGAAACGACCCAATATCTTGAAACGAAAGAAAATACCCGTGTCAAATGTCCAACGAATCAACGATATTGTCGACAAAATAGACAACTTAGCAAGACAAAGCAAAAAACTTCGTTCGCTTGCGCACTTATATGAATCAAGGTATCGCGAGGAAACAAATTGGGCACAGGGCGATTCAAAAAGCAGGAATCGCAATAAAAAAATTGCGAATGATTATATCAGAAAAGCGAACAAACTCGACCAACAAATCGCCAAATTGCACCAAAAGTTGAAAAAATAATTCTACTTGCCTTTTCGCTGGTGCGCGCGCTGGGAGGGATAGTTTTTCTCGCTGCCTCTTCCTTTCACCAAGCCGCGACCTTTGCGCTGCGCGGAAGTTTTACCTCTAAAAGCGCGTCCTTTGTTTCCGGGCGTTGCTATCCAGTTCAAATTCTTGTCCGCCAAAATAACAGGATGGGAAGCGTCGAGCATGATGATTTCGAAATATTTGTGCTTTCCGTCTTCTCCCACCCAGTACGAGTTTAAAACTTCCAGATTCGGAAATTTTCTTGCCGCGCGCTGTTCGGCCATGCTTTGAATGTTCATTCTGCGCGTGAGCTTGCGCACGCCCATTCTCTTCGGCCTTCGGCCGCGGTTGGGCCGCGTGTGGGCTCCGCTTCCTTTGCGAATGCGCACTCTTGCGAGAACGATGCCCTGCTTTGCTTTGTATCCCAGATGCTTTGCAGTGGACAAATTTGTCGGCTTGTCGATGCGGACAATGCTTTCTTTTTCCCTTCGAAAGCCTTGCACGCGCTGGCGGAAGAACTCGGCATAGCCTGCCTCTCCGCCGTACTCTTTCTGAAAGGTTTCCTGCAATTTGTTATAGAATGTCATTTAGGCTCACGAAAACGCGAATAAGGATTCTTTCCAGGGAATTGTTTTAAAACCCGAAGGCCGTTTTTCCCCGGGCTTTTGGTAAAAGGCCGAGCCGAAGGCTGGAAGAGGGCAGAGTTCTAACCAAACATTTAAAACAAATCCCGTTCCTTGATTTTGCGGAATCTGTAGTCCTTATGCAGGGTCGAAGACCCTGCGACGGACGCGGACCCAACCTACGCAATGGTTGTGGGCCTATCGTCTATCGGCTAGGATATGTCCTTGACATGGACAGGGGGGCAGTCCGACTCTGCCTAGGCCCAAAACCCCCTCCTTCTTTTTATACTTGAAACGCTTTTTGAGTCCCTATGACGGTGTCGAAAGAAGGAAGGGACAGAATCGAATTGTACGCGAAGGCGGGAAAGAGCGAGAATTACATTTTGGACAAAGTAAAAAAGGACGAAAAAGAAGCGAGCGCGAAAGCACTGGAAGAACTCGCGCACCAGGCGCTGGAAAAGTACAAGCGGAGGAACGCGTCCGAACTCGAAATGCTCGCCTCTCCCATCCTCGTAATAGCTATTGTCGTTGTTTTGGGCATTGCCGTATTCGTTTTTTTTGTCAACAATTCAGAGTTTGTCGGAAAAGACTGCAACGGAAACGAAAAAACCATCAAGGTTTCAGCGAGTCTGGACTTGAGAGAGCAAGTCGTGAGCGCGCTCCAGTTCATGCAGCAAAAAGACTGCGCAGCATTCTCTTACGTGGCCGAGAATTCGCCCCAAATCAATATTGAAAAAAACGGCAAGCCGACTGATGCGCGCGTTTCCGGCGCGGAATTCGTCGACTTGTACACGGTAGCGCCCAACAACGGAATATGGATGACGCGCCTGCTGGTGGATGCGTGCTTGAAAGAAGACGAAAGCAATACGGGAATGGATTGTTACGAGAAAGCGAAAGCGAGAGTGGAAGACCTCAACGTTTGGACGTAATCGGTTTTTGCTTTTTCTTCTTCTCGACCCACTTTTCCATTCCCTCTCCAATCTCTTTCGCAAACTCTTTTTCAAAATCTTCCAATTCCTTGATCTTCGCGTCGATTTCTTCCGCGCGCTTGTCGGCCAATTGATTTAACTTCGCGCGCAATTCGTTGAACTGCGAAGCGGCCGTATTGAATTGTGAAACGCTCTTTTGAACGACGGCTTTGAACTGCTGCTGGAAAGAGTTCAATTCCTCGATTTTTTCCTTCAACTCTTTTTCCGTCATGGTTTGAATTCGAACGCTTGAAGAAGGCGCGGGCGGACGCTTTTTCACGCTCTCCAACTGGCTGGCCAGTTCGGCCATCTGCGACTTCAACGACCTGACTTGTTCGTCGGTTTCCGGAGAAGCGGGAGAACGCGAGGCTTGTCCTATTTTTTTTGAAATGATTTCGTCAATCTTGTCCTCCGCCGAAGCCATGAAAGAGTTTGCAATCTGCTGTTCGAGTTCCAAGGTTTTTGAAATGCGCAAGTCCATGTCTTTCAGTTTCTGCTGCGCTTCATCCAAAAACGATTTCATCTTTTGCTGCGAGTCGGACAGGTTTTTTGAACTGTCCATGGAAACCCTCTTGGTCGCCTGGTCGGCCTCGGCCAGTTTTTCACTCACTTCTTCGAGCAACGAAGAAGAAATCTGCTTTTGCGCTTCCAGTTTTTGCAAGTTTCCCTGCAGTTCCGAGTTCATTTTTTTCAGTTCGGCCATCTGGCTCTGCACTACTGATTCCAATTCTTTCGAGCGCGCGCCCAGTTCCGCGGACGCTTTGGAAAGGAATAACGTTTTTTGAGAATCCATCAATACTTGGAATTTTTCGGACTCTTTTTTCACGCGCGCTTCGATTTTGTCGTCCAGCTCGGAGTCGATTTCCTGCTTGAGCTCTTTCATTTCCTGCAGTTTTTCGTTGATGGAAACGACGATTCCCTTCTTCCACATGTCCCCCAAGTCTGCTTCGACTTCTTCCGACTCCTTCTCCGCGCTTTTTTTCGGCACAGGAAGGGGTTTGGGCGGAGAAACGGTTTCTGGAATGTTGGGCGTTTGTTCTTCAAAGCGCTCGAAACGGTTTTCGTCCTTCAACACTTCCTTGTCTTCCACTTGCTTTCGCTGCAATCGTCTAGGAACTTCGGCGGGCTTTTTGCCCCGCACTTCGTCCAACAAGCCGCGCGCTTCCATTTCAGAAATGCCCACGTCTTTCAAGTTTTGGACGATTTCGTCGTCCGAAACGCCCTTCAAGGACAGCATTTTGCGCACGGCATCCAACAACACTTCACGCTTGCCCATGCACTCCAATAGGCTTTTTCAGTTTAAAAAGGCAAGCGAAAAAGGGCGAATGGGGTGCCCGCTCTTACATTCGGGCCATATCATACAAGCATTTTTCTTTCAAGTCGTAGTGACCGTTTTCGAACTTGTTTTTCGGGTTTTTGAGCTTGAAAAAGTTTTTCCGAAAAAAGTATGTTTTTGCGTTTAACGGCTTTCCCGGATAGCTGTATAGAATCCATTTTTCGTGGTCTTCGACAAAGTCGTTCCGCAATCTTACTTTTCCCTTTTGAATCAAATAAGTCATGACGATTTCTTCCAGAAAAAAATTGACCTGGTTTTCGTCCAACTGTCCTTTGTTGTATTCTTGGAAGTCCTTTTGCACTGCTTCTTTGAACCCAGAATCGGACGAGTAGATTTCTTTCGCTTCGCTCAAGTAATTGGTAAAGCTTTCCGCGTCCAAATAGAGCTGGTTCCACACCGAAAACGAGAATGCTTTGGGAATGTATTTGGGCATTCCGCTCTTCGCCGACTCTTTTTGCAAGATTTTCAAAAACTCGTTCTTGTGGCTGATAATCAACTGGCCGAATTTTTTCTTGAGCTCGCTGGCCGTCTTTTCCGAATTGAAGTACAAGTAGTCGCTGTAAACGAAATTCAAACCAACTGCAGGCTTTGAAATTTTTGAAGGGCTGAAAATGCGCATGTACTCATAGCACTTTTGAGCCGACTGGGAAGTCGAAATATTGCTCATCGAAATCGGAAAAAGCAAGATGCCTTCCTGTGCGGGCAACTTGTTGATATCGAAAAATTGCTCTGACATAAATGGACCCAGCGGGAATCGAACCCGCATCGTCTCCATGCCATGGGGATATCCTACCGTTAGACTATGGGCCCATTGAAGGGAGTTTGTGCAAGAGAAATTTTAAAGGTGCTACTTTCCTTGTTCGAGCTTGGCGATTTGGTTTCGGAACTCTTCCGTCTGGCGGACGACATCGTCTTCGAACCCGGACCATTCTTTCTTTTTCTCGGCCCCCGGGCTTAGCAGGTTTCGAACGGAAAACGAAAACGCGCTCTCCCTGCCTCTCCAATTCGTATCCGAGCCGAACAAGGCCCAATGCCTCGCCTCATACGCTGGCCAAGAATATATTCTACCCAAGAGAACTTCCATTCCGATTTGGTGCAACAGTTTGTATTCGAGCAAGGATTTTCCGCTGTCAAACGAAGTCAGCGAGCGGTACTTTCGGACTGTTTTGTTCAACTCTTTCGGGGAAAGCAAGAGCGTTCGCCCCCGCAACTCAATCAAATCGTCGATTAATTTTTGTTCTCGCGGGAAAAAATAGCCTTTCGGCAGCCGTTGCGAAGTGAATACTTTTCCGTTCCACACTTTCCGAATCCATTCAATGCGAGTCTGCAAAAAAGGCTTGACGGAAGCGGATGCAACCTCCCTTTTGACAATCGTGTCGCGCAGCATTTTGACGAATTTTCGTTCTACGGGCGAACGCGATTCTTTGTACTCCAAATTGGACGGCAAAAGCTTGTAGTCCAGTAATGCCTTAATGTCGTTCAATTCTTTTTCGTGAAACAGTTTTGACTTTTTGAGGAGTTCAATATCTTTCAAGTCCGAATCCAGAACTTTTTTGACCAGTTCGGCCTTTCGTGCCAAAATTTCGTCCCACTCGGGCACTTTGGAAAGGCTTCCCTCGCCCGGATGCCCCCAATTAACAGGCGCTTTCGTCGTATGGGACAGAATGCGACTGACGCGTCTTCTTAGAACAATATACGGGGACGGAGCAGAAGCGCGGCCCATTTTGCCGCCTCACGGGCTAATCAGGAGTACGTTGTCTCCGCGGAGAATCAATTTGCCGTACTTGGTCTTGGACTCGCCGTTCAGCATTTCTTCCGCGCCGTCCAGCACGATGTTCATGTGAACATCGAACGCTTTCAAGGTTCCGCGAAATCTCAAGTCGCCTTTTAATACGACCAACACTTCTTTTCCAATGGAATCATTCAACAAGTCGAAAGGTCTAGAAGTCATAAAAACACCCACACTCCCTCAAGCAGCTTACTGCTTTCTTCCGAATATAGAGAATAGCCCGCTTAAAAAGCCTTTGCGCTCGGAACGGAATTCTATTGGAGTTCCGCTCAATTTGGCCGCGGTTTTTTGAATGGCGAGCGAAGCGGGAGAATTGGGAACGCGCAACATCAATGGAACGGCTTTTTCCTGCAAAAAAGAACGGCGCGCTTCCGCGTCATAGGGAACCATTCCATAAATGGGAAGCTCCATCATTTTCATGACGTCAACATCCTGAATTTCTCCGCGCTCTCCGCGCAAAAAATTCAAAATCAAACCAATCGGCTTTCTGTTCAAGCGCTGCGTGACGATTTTGGTCTTCAACGCGTCCGCAATGGAAGGAGGATCCGGAGTGGCAACAATCAGCACTTCTTCGGAAGCGCGGAGCGAAGCGAGAACGGTTTTTTCAATGCCCGCGGGCGCGTCCAACAACACATAATCGAATTGGGAAGCAATCGAGTCGACAACGCTTTCGAGTCTGTCCGAATCCACTCTTCGATAGTTTTCCAAACTCAAACCCGAAGGAACAAACTTGACGCCGCCCGGGCCGTCATAAATCGCGTCCTGAATCGTGGCTTCTCCGAGCAAAACATCGTGCAGTGTAATGGGAGAACTCTGCAATCCCAATACAAGCGAAAGATTGGCCATGGCAATGTCCGCATCAATCAAACAAACTTTGAATTTGCGCTGGGCCAAGGCAATGCCCAAATTCGCGGTGATGAAGGTTTTTCCCGTTCCGCCCTTTCCCGAAGCGATTGCAATAACTCTTCCCATTTTTTTTCCCTTCAATACAGTCCAACAACTTCCAGCTTTTAAACGTATTCCGCGTTTTTGGCGCGCTTGAAAAACCCTTCCAAGTCTTCGGCAATCGCCTGCAATTCGCTCTCTTCCAAGTTGGAAGCGGCCTTCACAACATACACTTTTCCGTTGTGCGGAAACAGCATGTGCCACGTTTTGGCTTTTACGAGAACTGTTTTCGAGTGCGGGATTTCGGACTGCACGTAGTTCAAGAGGGCAGTGCTGGCAATCGCGTCCTTGAAATCCGTTCCGTTCGAAGAAACGAGCAAAGTTCCGGCCCCGTTCGCGACCAAAACGCTTTCAATCGCGTGCTTGCTCTTCAGCACTTTGACCAAATTTCGGAGCTCTTCCACTTCCAAATCGAATTTGTGGTTTTGCGAATACTCTCTCAACAATTTGTACTGCTCGAGCGGGAGTTTTGAAGAATCCAAGTCCAACACTTTGGACGCCAACGACTGCACTGCCTGTTTGACTTTTCCGAACATTTTGCTCACTCTTCGATTCCCGCAAATCCGAATTTTTTCAACAAATCGTCCTTCGAATGCGAAACGATTTTTGGCTTCGCCTCTTTCAACGCGCTCTGGGCCAGAACGGGATTGAATTTTTGCGGCCACAACTTGGCCAGCGCCTTGTCGTTCATGGG
Source organism: Candidatus Iainarchaeum sp. (assembly GCA_043801115.1). Taxonomy (GTDB): domain Archaea; phylum Iainarchaeota; class Iainarchaeia; order Iainarchaeales; family UBA10191; genus CAZHUN01. The sequence continues at coordinate 6,867 of JAZDMJ010000058.1, forward strand.
CGCGGAAAGCTTCAACCGCTCGTCGAACGCGATGCTCATGTCCACTTGCAATGGAGTCAACTGGACCGCGTCCATTACGCCATACCCGGCCGCGAATCCATTCACCCAATTGGCCAAGGCCATGTTTCCCTGCAAAGCGGAATCGTATTTCAAGAAAGAATGCGCGCACGCGACGCCCAAACCGTTCTTGAACAACAACACTCCCTCTTCCACTCCGTCAAACCCTTCAAATGTTACCGCAACGTATCCGGAAAAATTGTTTTGAAACAGTTTGGCCAGCGGGGCCTTTGATTCTTTGACGGCAATCGCCTGAAACACGAAGTTTCCAGACGGCAAATTCATTCTTCCACCATTCAATAAATAGAAGGCCATAGCCGTAATTAAACATTTCCCCGAAAAACGCGAACGGTTCGAGTTTAAATGCTTTGCGCTTCGGGCGGCTTTGCATCTAAACCCTGAACTGCACCAAAAAGGGCCAACTGCACTTTTAAGAGGCGCAGGGCTCAAAAAGTTCATACTTCTATAATTTTATCACACAACTGCGCAATTTCTGCTTTTACTTCTTTATCTGTTTCTGCTTCTAATGAAATTAATAGCCCAGATACGTTGTTTATTCGCATTTTTGTCAAAATCGAGTGAATAAACTTTGCGAGGGTGTTTGGCTGGTTGTGAATGAGCAATGTATTAATTGATTCAATGAGAATAAATTTTTTATCTTTTATACTCTCCATACATTCGCTTAATGAAAGTGATATCTCAGTTAATGAAGAACTACTTGGTAAGTGAATGACATTATTATTTTCCTGCATATTCTCTTCTTTTTCTGGGCAACAAGTGCATAATATTATTATTTTGTTTATATCAATATTGTTCTTTTTGTATAAATTAAGCAAGTTTTTGCATGGTCTGGAAGTTGATAGGATAATCTGCGCGTACTTTTTATGGCTAAGCCACTTCGTTACAGAAAGCTGCACTTCTAACATTTTGTCAGTCGTTGTTTCTATTAAAACAATTGCACCTTCTCCAAGATTATTTAATTCTTTGATGAGATTTTTTGTGTCAGTCATATCTTAACCTCAATTATCTTGTCTGCATGTACAACAACATCTTGAATAAATTTTTTATGTGAAAGATCTTTTGCCACGTTTAAAATAAGAATAAGTATCATATTTTTCTCGTCTTTTACAGCCCTCATCAAAAATTCAGAGAATCTAAGTGTTTCAGATATTGGCTTGTACAAAGCAAAGGTAGTTAGCGAGTCTATGAATATGAATTTTTTGCCTTTAAGTTTTTCAGTCGAAGTGTATATTGCCTTTACCAGCTCATCAACATCTAATCCTGGAGAAATATGTACGCACCCTTTGCGTTTTTCTTGTGTTTCTTTTGAAACAGCAGACGCAACATCTATGAAAATTATCTTGTTAAGGTCTACGCCTTCTTTTTTAAGTAGAGAAGAAATATTTTTGAACGGCCTTTGAATGCTTACATACACTCCACTCAAACCTTTTTTCTGCAATTTTTTTATTGTTTTAATAATTGTTTCCAAATATGATTCCGTATCTAATTCCAGCAGTATGCTCTCTCCTTTCCCTGTTTTTAAAATTTCATTAAGCACCGATTCCAGTTTTTCCATGACAAAACCTATTTTTTGAATACTTTCCCGATTTTTATTCCATCTTTTCCCACTTCAAACTGCCATATTCTTTTGTCGTGCGCAGAGCCGCGCATCTTCAATATATTCATAAGTTTGTCTACCTTTTGTGCTCTTTCCACATATCTTAATAGAATTATTCCATCGACAACTGAGCTTAAACGTAATTCACTTGACTCTCCGCCTCCAAGCAATTGCCCTGCCCCAGCACCAAAAGCATCCTCTGACAAATAAGTTAGCATAGCTGTTGCGCCCTTTAACTTCAAAAAGCCTGAAAGTTGAATTAAAAATTCGCGCACCTTGTTCTTATTCATTGTCGCAGATTCAAGAGAAGATATAGAATCTATAATCACTCTTTTGACACTTGTTTTATTTATGACATTTATTATTTGATAAAGGAGTTTATCAGGATTTATATCTATCAAATCAGGATTAATAAAAAACAACTTGCCGCTTTTTTCATACTTTTCCAAGTCCCAGCCATGCTCGCGCGCAGTTTTTTTAATTTGGCTCGAAGATTCTTCCAACGCAGTATAAATTCCATTTTCTCCATTTTTGAGCCCTGCTACTAAAAATTGCAGGGCAAAAGTGGTTTTTCCTGAACCTGTATTTCCAGCAACCATAATAGCATGCCCTTGAGGAAATCCTCTGCCAATGAGACTATCTAATTTTTTTATTCCGGAATTCAATCTATTCTTAAATTCTGTTGTTGCCACACTTCTGTCTATTGGTATTTTTGGATAAATTAGGATACCTGATGCAGTGATATCAAAAATAACTGCTCCTGTTCTGAAGCTGATGCCGCGCATTTTAATGATCTGCAATTTTCTTATAATCTGGTTTTCACCAATGATGTTACTTAATACTATAATGCCGTCTGAAATAAATTCTTCTACACCAAAGGTAGAGTATTTGTTTATTTCAAGAGATTCACTTACCAAAATTGCTATACACCCAAGCGTTGCAAGAACTTTTTTAAGTTCAAAAATAAATTGCCTTATTTTTGCTTTGTCATTTATCATATATAGAACTGCGGTTATAGAATCAATAACCAGCCGTTTCGCGTTATTTTCTTTAACTTGTTTTTCTATATAGCGTAGAAGCGATTGCGGATCAATTTTTTCAAAGTCTAAACCTAAAACTTCCCTAATATCAAGCAACCTTAATTTTTCTTGTTCTATTGCTTTTCTATCGTAAAATTCCATTAATTCTACATTTCGCACAGCCATAAAAAGAGGCTCGGTTATAGAAATATAAATTCCGTTCTCTCCTCGTTTTACGCCATCAAACAACCATTGAAGTGATAAAATAGTTTTACCTGTTCCTGATGTTCCTGAAAGAAGTGTTGTAGTATATTTTGGAAGACCACCATTAAGAATTTCATCTAATCCTAGAATGCCTGTTTTTTGCTGAAGCACTACACTTGGTGATTTTTGAGGGCATTTCCCCCCCCCCCCAAGAAGGTGCTGATTTTTTAGACAAATCATTATTTTGTGACATTGATTCACTCCTTTTTGATATAATTAGATTTAACCTGTTTATAAGTATATTTAAAGA
>JAZDMJ010000073.1:0-2877 GCA_043801115.1 Candidatus Iainarchaeum sp.
AATTGAAACAAAAAAAAGAAAGTGAAAGTATGAGACGAACCGGTCCTTCCAGAAAGAGCGTGAAAGAGCTGGCCAACGCGCTGGAAAGAAAAGGGCGAAAGGAAAAAGTCAAACTCTGGCTGAAACTGGCTGAGAGACTGAACGCCCCGACGCGCAAGCGCGTGTTTGCCAACATTTCAGACATTCAAAGAGTGGGAAGACTGCACAAGGGAAAAATCATTCTTGTCGCGGGAAAAGTTTTGGGAAACGGAAAAATGGACGAAAGTTTGAAAGTGATTGCTTTACAGTACTCGAAGAGCGCGAAGCTGGCGATTGAAGCGGGAAAGGGAAGAGCGTTCACGATTGAAGAAGCGCTGGGCGAAAAGGTTTCGCCCAAAGAAGTGGTGTGGTGCGCATGAATTGGATTTTGGTAGACGCAAGCGATGCGAAAATGGGCAGAATGGCCAGCGAAGTCGCCAAGCGCCTGCTCAAAGGCGAAAGCATTGCCATTGTAAACTGCGAAAAGGCAGTGGTTTCGGGAAACAAGGAAAACATTCTGCACAGATTTCAAGTTCGAGTGGACCGGCACGCGAAAGGAAACCCCATGAAAGGGCCCAAGTATTCGCGCATGCCCGACAGAATCGTCAAATATTCCATTCGCACCATGATGCCGTTCAGAAGGGAAAGGGGAAGGCAAGCGTTGAAACGGCTCCGCGTGTACGTCGGAATCCCCAACCAGTTGAAGGGAAAAGAGTTTGTCCAATTCCCCGAATCCATGAAACCCGTTTCAGGAAAAGCGTACAGCGTGAAACAGATTTCGCAATTATTGGGTGCCAAGGTAGAAGCATGACCGAACAAGTGGTTGTAGTAAAGAAAAAGCGCCGGAAAGCGAAAGGCATTATTACGAAGGCGAAGAAAAAAACAGCCGTCGCGCGCGCCCAAATCAAGGCCGGAAAGGGAAAAATTACCATCAACAAAATGAACTTGAAATTGTTCACTCCCGAATACGTGCGCGAATTCATTCGAGAGCCGTTGTTGCTGGCGCCCGAAGTGGCGTCTCAAGCGGACATTGAAGTCGTCGTGCAGGGCGGGGGCGCAATGGGACAGGCCGTTGCCGCGCGGGCCGCAATTGCGAAAGCACTGGTAGAATACAGCAATGACAAAAAGTTGAAGGACAAAATGATGCGCTATGACAGAATGTTGCTCGTAGACGATCCCCGAAGAAAGGAAGCCAAAAAGCCGTTGGGAAGGGGAGCCCGAAAAAAGCGGCAGTTGTCGTACAGGTGAGGTGGAGAAAATGATTGTTCCAATGAGATGTTTCAGCTGCGGAAAACCCGTCGCCGACTATTACGAAGAGTTCGCCAAAAGAGTCCAAAAAAGGGAAGATCCGGAAAAAGTATTGGACGATTTGGGACTCACGCGCTATTGTTGTAGGAGAACGTTGTTCGCCCACGTCGAGTTGATTGACGAAGTCATGAAGTACAAGGTGTAGGAAAAAATGCAAAAAGTTGAACAGGAAGAAATCATCGCCAAAACAATATTGATTCCGACAGAGCGCTATCTCAAAACGGGAGCGCACATTGGAACGCGGTTCAAGACGGGAGACATGAAGCCCTACATTTACAAGCAGCGCTCGGACGGACTGAAAGTATTGGACATTCAAATAACGGACCAGCGCATTGCGCAGGCCGCCAAACTCATGGCGCCCATCGCGTCCGACAGGATTGTTGTCGTATCGCGAAAACTGTACGGCCAGACTCCGGCCAAAAAATTCGCCGAAAGCATCGGCGCGAAAGTCATTGCGGGAAGATTCGTTCCCGGAACCTTCACGAATACGAAAAACAAGCGCTTTGTCGAACCCAAAATTGTATTGGTCGCCGAGCCCGACTCGGACTCTCAAGCCGTGGAAGAAGGAAGCCAAGTGAAGGCAAACGTCATCGCATTGTGCAGTACGAACAACAGCACGAAAAACATCAATCTGGTCATTCCCGTCAACAACAAGGGAAGAAAATCCCTCGCGCTCGTATTCTGGCTGTTGGCCAGAGAAACTTTGAAAGCGCGCGGAATTATTGAAAAAGACGAGGATTTCAAGGAAAACGTGGAAGATTTCGAGTACAAGCTCACGGAAGCCGACATTCAGGCCGAAGAAGAGGGAAGACGGAATTTCCGCGGCGGGGGACGGGGAAAATTTTCGCGCGGAAGCGGAAGAGGACCTCCAAGAAGGCCGTTCGGAAGGGACAAATTTTCATTCCGAAGCGACGAACGACTCGCTGAAAAAAAGGCGTCCTCCGCATAGTGTACTGCTTCTATTAAGGCCTTGAAAAAAGACCGAAAACCTTTTATTAACTGTAAACAGTAAATTACTTGTAGAAGGATTGGATAGAGCGCATATGGTTTCGAAAAATTCTGGAAATTTTCCCCAATTTCACGCCGAAATTTCGCAATTTCTAGCCGATTTGGGGCTCACGGAATACGAGGCCAAAACCCTTTCCACGCTATTCAAATTGAAAGAAACCGAAGCGCCCGAAATTTCGCGCGTTGCCCAAGTGCCCAAAACGCGCGTATACGATGTGCTGGACCGACTTACAAAGAAAGGACTTGTGATTGAAATTTTCGGCCGCCCGAAAAAGTACCGCGTAGTAGAACCCAAAGAAGCGTTGGACGTTTTAGTGAAGCGCAAAAAGGAAGAAGTGAAAGCGCTCGAAGAAAAAAGTTCCGAATTGAAAGCCCTCGCGGAAGGGTTCGAAGACGTAGAAGAGGAAGAGGGCGAAAAAGTCATGAAAGTAAAAGACAAGCAGGACTTTAATCGCATTCTCGCGCAAGAAATCGGAAACGCGAAGGACAGCGTAGTTGCTTTTTCCAAAATGGACGAGGGAAACGACGCGCTGAAGGAAGCGC
>JAZDMJ010000076.1:0-2042 GCA_043801115.1 Candidatus Iainarchaeum sp.
CCTTTTGACTTTTTTGGTTTTTTTCGAAATAGAGGAAAGAAGTTTTTGGTAGGATTCGAAGCGCTTTTTCGTTTTCTCCCAGTCGGGCTTTGATTTGACGCGAGAAAACGCTTCCGCTTCCATTGGAATGATTTCTGCCAAGCGCTTGGTAAGGTTTTCCATTCTATCTTCGGCCGAAATCTCCTTTTTCGACAGGCAGAGCGTCCGCTCCAGGCGCGCAATATCGTTCTCCAAAAAGCCCAAACGGTTTCCCTTCAAGAGGTCGGACTCGGCGGCGATGCCAAAATCGGCCGCCATGACTTTGATGTTTAGCATTTCCCGGTCAAACTCTCTAAACGTGTAGCTCTTGCGCAAAAGAAGCGCAGTCTTCCGCTCCTTGTACCCATTCAAACGGTCGGCGGGAGAAGCGCTTACCAACAGGTCGACCGAGCGGTTATAATGCAACTGCATGACGCTCTCTTCCGGCACAAATTTTTTCATACGCTTCCGCCACTGCTTGCTACGGGCCATAATCCAAACCAAAGCAGGCGGAGAATAAAACGCTTTTCGCCCGAACGGCAGGGTTTAAAACGCTTTCCGGTCAGAAAATAGCTCACATGTCGAAAGTCGATATATCGGACATTGGAGTATACGATTTGCAAGTTCTTTTGGCGCTGCAGCAGAAGCACTCGCACGGCTACGAACTGCTCAAATCGCTCTCCCTGCACGGCAAAAAATCTACCGCAGGAACATTGTACCCTTCATTGCAGAAATTGCAAAAGAAAAAATTGATTCGCGTGGAAAGCCGGGGACAGCGGGACAAAAAAACCTACCAATTGACGGAAAAGGGGAAAAAAGCGCTCAAACTCGCGGGCGCGGCATTCTGCGAAACGTTTTCCGACGTATTCCACGTGTTCGCGTGCGGGAAGTGCAACCATTCATGAAAGCGTACTTGGACAACGGGGCAACGACGCAAGTGTCAAAGGGTGTTCAACGGGAAATGCAAAAATACTTTTCGAAAGAGTACGGAAACGCCTCTTCCGTGCACCAGTTTGGAAGGAACGCGCGCAAAGCGCTCGAAGAATCGCGCAAAACTATTGCGCAAAAAATTGGCGCCCTGCCCGAAGAAATCGTATTCACTTCCGGAGGCTCGGAAGCGAACAATCTCGCCTTGAAAGGAATTGCATTTGCACTGCGCGAAAAGGGAAACCACATTATCACTACTCAAATCGAGCACCCTTCCGTGCTCGAAACGTGCCAATTTTTGGAAAAGCGGGGGTTTGAAGTTTCGTACTTGAAAGTGAATGCGGAAGGAATCGTGGACTTGGAAACATTCAAAAACGCGCTGTCCGAAAAAACAATTCTGGTTTCAATTATGCACGCGAACAACGAAATCGGAAGCATTCAGCCCATTGAAACCATTGCCGAAATCTGCCAATCCAAAGGAATCGCCTTTCACAGCGACTGCGTGCAAAGTTTGGGAAAAATTCCCATCAACGTGCAAAAAATTCCCGCAAACTTGCTGAGTTTCAGCGCGCACAAACTGCACGGGCCGAAAGGAGTTGGAGCGCTATTCGTCCGAAAAGGGACTTCGCTCGAAAAGCAGATTCTGGGAGGACATCAAGAGTACAACAAAAGGGCGGGAACGGAAAATGTGACCGGAATTGCCGGATTCGCGCAGGCCGTGAAAGAGTTAAACGAAAAAGACTGCAAAAAAATGAAGTTGTTGAGAAACAAACTGGTGGAGGGATTGGAAAAGATTCCTGACGTGAAACTCAACGGACCGTGCGAAAAAAGGCTTTGCAACAATGCGAGCATTTCCTTCCAGGGAATCGAAGGGGAAGGATTATTGCTCAAATTGGACGCGAAGGGAATCGCGGTTTCCACGGGAAGCGCATGCAGTTCTCAAAGTTTGCAACCTTCCCATGTATTGCTGGCGATTGGACTTTCGCACGAGCGCGCGCACGGAACCATCCGCTATACACTGTCCAAATTCACAACTGCAAAAGAAATTTCCTATGCAATTAAAGAAACGAAAAAGGCCGTGCAGGAATTGCGCGCCT
>JAZDMJ010000023.1:0-19230 GCA_043801115.1 Candidatus Iainarchaeum sp.
CCGTGCTTTCATACGGCGAACTTGTGGCAACTCCTTCCGTGTCCACTTGGTGCGCCGAGTCCGAGTTGATGTTGACGACTTCTCCGCTGAACGCGACTCCGTACCCCGTCCTTCCATTGTCCTCGCTCGTCGTTCCAATCAAACCATCAACGGGCAAATAGTAGAACGGACTTGATACATCATCCGACTCGCTCGGAGACTTGTTCAACAATACGCGAATACTTGCACTCGTGCTTCCGTCTTCGAAAAACTGCCAGCTGCTGTCCTCGAACGAAATATTCAAGTCCACTTCATACAATCCCGGAGAGGGCAGCACGTATCCCGTTGCATCCCCGCCTCCGTACTTGGGAACGAATTTGAATTTTTCGAAATCTTTAAAGTACAGTCCCAAACCGTCCGTTTGGCTCGTATAGGTTTCGGGCGCTTCGAAAAACCCGACATCGTTCGCGTACCGATCAAAGTCTGCGTGGAAGTCCGGCGAATAGCGGTCTTTAATCAAGTGCGCGCTGTAGTGCAAGGTGTTCAAGAAAGAAGTCTTGTCCGGCGCTCCCTGCGGCCAATCCAAGTTGATTCCCGCTCCTTCCGTGGCTTCGATAAAGTCGGCCAATCTCATCGTTGTATAGGGCTCGCACACTTCGCTTCCGCTGTACCCTACCGTAAATCCGTTCGAGCCCACATCGTCCGCGCTAATCGTATTACAGCTCGAAGCGGAACAGTTTTCGTACGACACTTCCACTGAATAATTGTACTTGCTTCCCGAAGTGAGTCCCGAAAACGCGAGTCCGACAGTCGCGTCTTTCGAAACGCTGACAATTTCCGTCTTCGAATTTCCCGCGCTGTCCCCTTCTTTGGTCAATGTTACTTTCACGTTGGCTACAACGCTTTGCGCGTTCGAATTCTTCAACTTGACCAAAATATTTACATCCGTAGCGTTCGGCTTGGAAACAGTCACTTGGTCGATGCCGATGTCCGCGTTTCCCACTGTATAGTCTATTCCGCTCAACTGTTGTGCAGAAGTGGGGCACTTCAACAATGTGCGGTTGTTTTCCAAAAACTCTCGCACGATTTGCACTTTTTGCAAAGTTTCGATCGCAAACTGTGTCGCGTCGCAGTACACATAGTTTGGATTGGAAGAATCGCACTGGTCGGAGTCAACATCCGCCCACGACCACTTGAACAACAATTTGGGCAAGTAGGAAGCGTTTTCTCCCGTGTCTCCCGCGAGTCCCGGAGGAGCATAACTCGCGCAGTCGGCCGCGACCGAAACGTCCGGATTGACGAGTTCTTCGGGAGAAATGGCGTTGAACTGCACGTGGAACTTGTACAAATCATACTTGGGAGAATCGTTCGTTTCTTCCAACTGGATGTCGTCCGCGTCAATGTCGGAAGCGCTCGACGTTTCGAGCAGTCCCGAACTCACAATGTCGTCCAGTTTGTAGGTTTTGCTCTCCTTATACTCGTGCCTTCCGCCGTCCACTTTGAACAACTTGTACAATGTGCCCGTAAAGCTCGAATCATTGAAAAACTGGATTCCGATTTTTTGAATGTCTTTCGTGGAAGCCGTGCTTGCTTCCAATTCTCTTTGTCCGATTTCGCGCACGGAAACGTCCGAATCCAAGGTTTCGTCCGCCGTTCCACCCTTCAACACAATCAAGTTGTTAATGTCCAAGTCGGGCTTTTGAACCGTATAACTCAAAGTTTCCGAACTAAAGTAGGATTGCATGGCAGTCATAATCGTAACACCCAGTGCTTGACTCCACGGAGAGCTTCCAAACGCTCCGCCCAAAAATCCTCCCCCGCCCGGAATCAAAAACGATCCAATCGTCGACAAAATTCCAGAATTTTCAAACAAATTTCCTGTCGGAGACAACACCGCGTTGCCCGAAGGGGAGAGGACGAAACTACCACCGGCGCTAGGCTCTTCGCCTGCGGCTGCTCTTTGCGCGTCTTCTCCGACTTGCGCGGCTGTTCTCTGGTCTTCAAAAGTGTTAACAATATCATTCATTTGGTCTTGTTTGTATTGACTTGAATCTATTCCCGGTTCAGGTACAAATGTGCTAGTTTGTTTGTCTAGTGTGCCAATGACTACATCGCCTTTTCTTATTGTAAAAACATTTTGTGGTCCTTCACTAACCGTATATGTTCCAGTTGAAGTTTGAACATTGTTTGTGTTTGTCACGGTAGCTTTCAAGGCCGTATCCCATGTGGCTTTGTCGACTTGGGCGTTAGTGGAAGTGTTGTAGAATAGATAGTCTCCTTTTGGTGTCTGCACTTGCACAACATTTCCGGCAACGCCTGCAACTGTTCCGACTCCTTTATAATTTTGTCCCACTTTGTAGCCACCAATCTTCCAGCCTTCCATTTGTTGCGCGACGAGTCCGGCGACTAATGTAACAACGCCCCATTTGATTCCTTCTTTCAACGCGTTGGAAAAGCTTTTCGTGTCCACTTTGACGGAAACGTCTTTCTCGTAGCAGTTGTTGACGAGTTCTCCGTTGTCGAATCCCGTCGTGTCGGGATTGGCCGCGTCCTTGTACACGTCATACTCGTAGCGGTTCAACTGCAAGCAATCGTCCGTATTGTATATTCGCACGCGCAAAAAATGGTCCTTTTCAATATACGAAGTAATGGCGCTTTTTTGCGTTACCCCTTGCGGTTGCGCTTGCACTTCAATACTGTACTGTCCTGGCCAGTTGTCCGCGGCGAGAACGGAAATCGTGGGAGAAGTGGCGCCGTCCGCCAGAGAAAGTTCGGAAGTGGACAGTTCCAAGTCCGAGTTCAGGAACAACTTGATTTCCCCGCACCCTTCCTTGTTGGAAATCGTAAAGTCCGTAGACGCGTCCGTCTGCTGCGAAGTCTTGTTGATAATCATTAACTCTTTCGAATACGAAATGCACGACTGCAGGTTGATGATGTTGATGGAAGTTTTGATGGTTTGAGAAAGCACTTGGTCCTTGGCTCCCGAAGTCTTATTGGTCGCGCGGACAATAATGTCCGCTTTGGCCGTTCCCTGCACTCCTCCTTGGGGAGTGAATTGCAAAATCGCGCTGTACTCCTGCCCGGCCGGAACTTGAGAGACTAAAGTTTTGAAATAGCCCGCGCGCGGTTCGGCGGCGGCGGTTACCGCGCTCGAACCGCTCGTGTACAAGCTCAATAAATAGGTTCCAATCACGTTTCCCTGCCAGTCTGCTTCGACTTGCAAATCGTCCAACTGGACGGGGTTGCCGCTTACTGTACAATTGTTTTGGATTTTGAATTGCACGTCGCGCACGCTTCCCTCCGTGGACGTTTGCCAGTCGGTTTGTGTTACAATGAGGCAGTTTTCGTTGTCCACTTCCGCTCCCACTCCAATCGTGGTTTTGACGGGAACGTCAAAGCTCCAATTTTGCCCGAAGTTGGACGCGTAAATTTCCAAGCTTCCTTCCAATTGTTCGCGGTCCTGCAATTGCAGTCCTTCTGGGCTCAAATAGCTCGTCAGCGTGACGAGTTGCTTGTCTCCGGGCTGCAGTGTAATGCCTTGGAACGCGTACAATCCGTTGTTGATGGAGTCTTCGTTCAACAGTCCGTTCGAATTTCCCGAATATCGCACGAGAGAGAGCACTAAGGGGAAGGCTGCTTTGTTTTCGACTTCGACCGTGGCCGAGTTTTGGGATTGCGTGCGCGCGTTCAAGGAAATGCTCAAAGTTTCGGGGTCGAATGCGAGCGTGTTCGGGTCGGCGGAGAGCGTCAATTCGCTGGGCGCATAATCGCTCTTTTCCACTACAAGCGTGAGTGTTTCATTTGGATAAATGGCGGGAGCAATAACGCTTGCTTGTCCGAGCTTGTCGGTTGTTGCCTGTCCGACGACTTCTCCAAATCGGTCTTTCAATGTAACGAGCGCGTTTTCCACTTCCAAATTCGTGGTCGTATCAACCACGTTCACATCAACGGTGTTGGAAATTCCCGCAGGGAGCAATAGGGGATTTGCGGTCACTTTGAAAGAGTTCATGGCCGCGCTGTTGACTTGGATGTCTTTCGAAAATACAATAGTGTTGTCGGCGATGACTTGGAATGAGAGAATGCTGTTTCCGCTTTTGACGGTTTTGTATTTGAGTTCTCCGGAAATTTTGTTTCCGTTGTCCATTTCTCCCATTTCGCTCAAATCGATTTTGTTGTCGCTGAAACTTCCCTCGAACAGCTTGTTGGTTGTTGCCTCGTTGACGGAATAGGTTTGCAATTGCAATCCTTTGTCCTTGTTTTCGATGCGCAATATAATATTGGAATAGATTTTGTACGCGGAATTGTTGGCCAAATTGAAATTCAGAGTATAATCGTTGAACACGTGCGCGTTGTAGGAATCAATGACGCTTTCGGCCAGTTTCGTATTCTGGTCGTAAATGGTCGCGGCAAAGCAGAAGTCGGAATCGCACAAGGGCGAAGAAGTGCTGATGGAATACGTGCGCTCGCTCGTTTTGGCGTAGAATCCGTCCGAAACCGTCGAATCCGTTGGATTTCGGTAGGTGCCTTCAAAGTCTCCTTCAAATCTGTAAAAGAATTTGACGACTTCGGAAGTGGACGCGGTTTTGTTCACGCTGACGGTTTCTTCGACTTCGTACACTCCGGAGGAAAGCGAACTCCATTCCAAATTCGCCCACTTCGCGTCTCCGGCTGTTAAATATTGCAAATCCTCGTTGCTCCCGTTCGAAGGGTCAAAACTGGTTCCTTTGACAATGGACGCTCCCGGAGCGTTCACGCTTTTAATGGCGGAATTGTCCTTTTCCAGAATTCCAATCCCGTTTTCGTTCTTTCCCACTCTTACATGCACGAGGGGAGAGTCGTAGGTTTGTCCTTCTGGAATGCGGATTTTGAATTTTGCAGTGTACGTTTTTCCCGCCGCCACATTCAATACGCTCTTGTCTCCCGAATACAGCCCTGCAAAGTTGATGTCCGCGTTTCCCTGGATGAGTTTGGGCTCCAAAATCACGTTGAAGTTTTGCACGCTGTTGGCCAAAATCTGTTTTTCGGTTGTTGTATAGGATGCGTAGTCTTCGTGGAAAACTTTCACGTACACGGTTTTGTCCGCTTTCGCATAGCGGTTCGTGGAAGGCAGAATAAATTCTCCGTTCGAATCCGTCAAACTGCTGCCCAATAGCGAGTCGTTGTACGAATCGTAAATGGAGACCTGCGCGGCGTACACGCTCTCTCCTTCCTTGTTGGTTACTTTGACGCGAATGGTTCCGTTGGGAATGGCCAGGGACACTTGCAGTTTGAAGCTGTCCTGTTCTCTTACCAAAAACCGTTCTGGATCGCTGTATCCGATGCTTCCTTCTTTGATTGCGGCCGCGAAAAACCTTCCCCCGTCCGACACATTGGGAAAGCGCGCCAAGCCGTTGATGTCCGTATACTGGGCCGCGTATCCCGTCAAAAAGTTCGTATCCGAGTCATACAAGAACACTTTCGCGTTTTTGACGCCCCTTCCCGAATCCTGTTCCAGCACTTCGACTGTCAGCACGCCCGCTTTTTCGCCGCTCCACTTTTGCAGTTCAATGGTTTCCGTAAAACTTCCCGCGCTGGGAATTGTGACAACTTTTTGCACAATCAAATAATCGTTGTGGTCGACGGTTACCGTGTATGCGCCCGTGTCGCTCAAATTGAATGTAACTTCCCCGTTCGAGTCCGAAGTTTGAATGTCCAATTGGTTGCTTCCCTGCCATATAGAGATGGTTGCTTTGGAAACGCGCGTCGTCGAGTTTTCTTCCTTGGCGATTATTTTCAAAGTCGCGCTGACATTGCGCTCCAACTGCAATGTGACGGGAATGTTTTGCCCCGCGGAAACGCTGAACGAAGTCGAAGTTTGCGCGCCGTAAATGGAAGTCGCGCGCGACTGCAACGTATACCCCGTTCCCGCGGAAATATTGTCAAGTACGGCGTTTCCCGTCGCGTCCGTCTGCTTTTCCTGCACGAGCAAATTGTTTTGATATACTGCAATAGTAACAGCGGCAACGCCCGCTCCGTTATAGGTTACGCTGGCCGTAATGCTTCCCTTGGCCCCATCTATGGCCTGCAATTGGATGTCGGGAGTCGAGTAGGGCTGAGAGTCGATGTTTTGATATCCGACTGCGCGAACATTTACGAGCAGGGTTCCGCAATTCGCGGGCGGAGTAACTGTGGTTACTCCATTGTAAATGGTTTTGTCGTTTGGAGCGACCGCGCTCGCATTCGTGCACGAAAACGAGAGCGTGGCTTCTCCCACTAATACTGTTCCGCCGGGAGAAATCAATCGAATGGTTTTGTCGCCCGTATCGCTCGAACTCGCGGCCAGTGTTACGGTAACGACCGCGTCTGTTTCGGCCAAGTGGTCTCCTTGCGCGCCGTCAAATCCTGTCGCGGTAACTTCATAATGTACCGTGCTTCCCTGCGTGGCGGAAACGGGAGGAACGCCTCCCTGCCCGCTGCTCACATATGTAAGAGGTTGGCCGTTGACCGTGAGTACGACGTTCGCCCCGCTGACGGGATTTCCGTCTTCGTCTTCGACCGCAAACGTGAGCATGACTCCCGGACCGGCAATCAAGGGAAGAACAAAATAAAATAAAAGTCCCAATACAATGAGAATTCCGATCAGAAATACGATTGCAAAAGAGGGAACAACCTTGTCGATGGGGTCGACAATTTTGTAGATGGGGATTACTTTGTCCACTTTGTCCAAAAAAGCGTAATATCCGTCTTCCATTCCGTAGTAGAAGTTTTTCAGCGCGTCGGCCATTTTTTATGCAACCCCAAACAATTGCTTTAAGGGAAGAGGCAGTTCGGCTCTTCCAAATACTGGAAAAAAGCCTTGCAGCAATCCCAATGCAACTGCAATGATTACGCTGATTGCCAAATATAAGCCTATTTGGTTTAAATGCGCGAACCAATTCGAGTCCCCGTGCAAGTCGTCGTTCAAATGCATGGCGCTTTTCTTTCCCCCGTACGCGGCCAGCATGATGGGAATCGCGCTAAACAGTCCTAAAAAGAAATTTCCCTGCATGCACGTTCCCGAAACCAGTCCCGCTCCAATGAGTACAATGTGCGAGAGCTTTCCAAAGTACAACATGCACGCCAAAAACACGACGAAGGAAAAAATCGCGAGCGCGAATACGGAAGTGAGGGGATACAATTCGAGTCCTTTTTCGGCGAGCGGCAAAAAATAGCCCAACAAGGCTCCAATCACCCACGCTGCGAGTCCCGTTTCCCAAAAAAATCCCATTCTCTCGTCCAACATAGCATTCTCCTAACCATTTTCACCTATATATATTCTCCTTCCGCTTTCATCAACCCCACGGTTGGTATCCTTGATTGTTTTGGTAATACATCGACCCCATATTGGAAGAAGGTAAAAGCGGAGTTCCATACTGGTTGCCCCAAAACTGGGTGTAATTGTTTCCCGTCTGCAATCCCCACTGCCCGTAATTGGGAAGCGTTTGCTGTACGGGCGTTGTCGAAACTTGCGCTGGCTGGGGCTGGGGAATGGAATAGCTGCCGCCTTGTTGGGCGAGAATGACTCCTTCCCAGAACAGTTTGACACTGCCTTTTCCCTTGTCCAAAATGCACACGTTGTTGGCTTTGATTTCGCCGAACCATTGTTCCAAGCTGTCCTTGTTCAAAAAGCTGGACTGTTCGTAGAGCGAAACCGTACTGCTTCCATTCCAGCTGACGGTTCCGGCTGGCTTGTCGGTTCCCGACGCATTGGACAATGTTGCGCTTTGACTGTTGGTTTGAGTTTGAACCGTGATCGAAGCCGAACGGCCCAACGGAATTGCGGTTACCGCGCGCGCGCTCGTTCCCATCAGCACTCTTCCTGTTGTGCTATTGGCCAGTTGTTTTTCTCCCGAAAACAACGGAATAATGTTGGGCACGGGGTTGAGGCTTCCCGCAGTGAAGACATAGTTCAAGCCGTCGCGCGCGCTCGAATAGGAAAGCGAGACATCGACTGCAATCGAAGGAAAATAGGAAAAATTGTTTCCCGAAATTTCAAGAATGGTCCCGCTTCGCGTATCCACAAACTCGCTCTTGTACAGCGCGTTGTAGGCCTGGCTCCATCCCGTTCCCTTCCAATTGTTCCAAGATAGGCTGTCAACATAGTTGGAAAGGTCTTGCACGCGGAAGAACGAATTGGAAGGATTTGAAAACGCGACTCCGTATCCGTTTCTTGTCCCGTTCGCTCCCACTTTTCCATCGAAAGGCAAATAGTAGAAAGCGCTGTCTTCCGCGGGAAGAACCGCTTTGGAGAGCGCGAAGGAAAACGAAACCTTGTCGAACAATACTTTGCCGGCTGCGTTAACCTTCCACGAACTCGTGTTCGAAATTGCATATGTTCCCGGAACTGCCGGTGCGCCCTTGGCGCTTCCGCCCGTAAATTCGGGAACCTCGGTTCCCAATTCCGTCTTGTATGCCGTCCAAAAGTCGTTGAAAAATGCGGAATTGTACGAATCGGCCATCACGTTTGCGGTATAGCTGATGTCCGTATCGTAAAAGTTTTTCCAATTGCTAATGCCATATTCTTTGAATACTTTGGCCGGTTTTTCATACAATAACTTGATTTCGCTGTCGCTCAGCGGCGCCTTGTTGCGAATGCCGACTTTGAACGCTGCTTTTCCTTTGGTGTTGTCCACCAAATTCGACAAATCTTCCGCTTTCACTGTCTGCGTCTTGCTTGTTCCATCCAACTTGAACGATACCGTGCATTCTGTTTTTGTCGTGTCCTGGCACTCGGTTGTCCCTTTGATAATCTCTTGCATGTATTTGAACTCGTCGAACGTCATGACGTACAACGAATAGGTTCCGCTTTTGTTTTCATTTAGAGGAGTTTCAGCACCAAATGCTTCAATCAATGCAATTGCGCTCTTTGCCTTGTCCGAATCGTCCCACTTTTTGAATTCGACGATGATGTTGTTTTTTTTCTTCCGGAAACTGGCTTTCAATGCGCGAGAGGATTTGCCACGTAGTCTCTACAATCGGTCCCGCGTTGGCGGGAATGTCTGTGGTTTTAATGTCGCTAATGCTTTTCGTTTTGCTGTCGATTTCGGGATCCTTTTTCATTGCATCGCTCGGTCCCTTGTTCAAAATACCCTCGCTTCCGAGGAAGTATACGAACCATTCGTCTCCCGCGTCCTTCTTGTTGTTCTTGACTTTGACTTGCTGGAACACAAAACGGTACAAATTGTTCGCGTTCCTAAAGTCTTCGACTTTTTTTGTGCTCTCTTCCGGCAAAAACCCCTCGTCTCCTGTAAACCGGTTTACTACTTCTTTGACGGCTTTCGCTTTTGAGGCAAACTCCAAACTGAACTGGGTTCCGTCGCAGTATTTGACGTCGGATTGATTGCATTTGCTGTCATTGTAGAAAAGCGCCTTGTCCCACGTCAGGAATGTTTTGGGAATCGCTCCTTCGCCTTTTTTCGAGCCGTCTCCCGACCCGCACAAGATTGCATTCTGTTGTCCCCCGCTTCCTGCGCAGTCTTTTCCATTGCACACGATGATGTCGGTCGGAATGCTGACGGGTTTGGTTCCGGATACTTGCGTGCGCGTGAGGCTTGCCTGCAAGGGACTATTGTATACTTGATAGTACGAAGAATCGCTCGGATTGCGCGTAATGGTTACAGTAATTTGTTGCTTGTTTGCCGAGTTGATTTCAAAGTTTAGTCTTCCCGTTCCCAAGGGAACGCTGGCGGGCGACAGATTGCTCAACGGATCCGAACTCGCGCAGTATTGCGCGCCCGTTCGAATGACAGTAAATGTATCTGTTCCCGTGCTTGCTTTCGGATTTTTGTCCGAACTGTGTTCGGCAAACCAGGAATCGTCCGCGCGGATTTTGATTCCGTCCACGTTTGCGCATTGCTGGAAGTCCGTCAAGGTCGGGTTTCCCTGCACGAGCGGGTTGCCCATTTGGGCAAAGTTCCAGTTGTCGCTCAATGTAATGTTGAAAGTTGCGGGCAGGGTTTGGCCGCTGGCCGTCGTGTATGTAGCAGTTAATTGTGCGGGAGTGGAAGCGTTGAACATTCCGCCCTGAAACAAGTAGCGCAAGTTTCCAAATTGTTGGAAGGGAGTATTGGCTTGCAGTCCGGGCTGAGAGCGGTAGCTTTGGTCGTTGGGAATGGAATAGTCGAACACTTGCCTTTGCCCTCCTCCTTTTCCCCCCGAAGTCAAATAATTTCCCATTGGAACGAGTTGTCCGCCCATGCTCGGCCCCGTCGTTCCGAACTGCGAATTGTACTGGTTGAGCGTTGCTTGTCCCGTCAACTGCACGCCCAAATCGTAACAGTCGTTGTAAATGCTGACTTTGTTCGGCTTTCCGAAAAAGTCGTTGAATCGAATGCTTTGCGAGGAAATGGAAATGCAGTCGTTGTTGACTTGGGAAGCGCTCTGCACTTGAATGGACAAGGATTTTATTTCCTTGCTCTCCGTAGTGGAGCCCGAAACTTTCGCGTTGATGGAGAGCGCAAAGATTCCGATTTTGTTTCCCGCTTCCACTTTCACGCTCTGAGAAGCCGTCGATTTTAACGTGAAGGGAGAAGAAGTGGAAACATTCAATCCATTATCGTTTTGGAAGGAAATGTCCACATCCGAAGCGCAGTTGTTTTCAATCGTGAATTTGGCGCTCGCCGAAGGCCATCCCACAGCGCTTGCCGCCGCCGCATTGTAATTGTATGTGTCATACGCTCCGGGCAAGTTCGAATAGCTCCACGGGTTTGAAGGAACAATGTACTGGTTGTAGTTGCGCGTGTTCGCGTAATTGTAGCCCGTATTGATGGGAGTGGTTTCAATCGAGAGTTTTTCCGCTTGAATGTTCACGCAGCTGGCCAAATTGTTGACGGAAAGATTGGTTTTTATTTTTTGGATGATTTCCTGGTCTCCTTCCGAAGTCTTGTTGATGGCTTTGAAGTATAAAGTGGGAGCGCTCGTTCCCGAAGCAATGGAAGAAGGCTTGAAATTCAACGAAACCGTTCCCTCGCTTCCCGCCGCAATCGAACTCGCAATTGTTGCGTACGAATTTTCCAGCGTCGCTTTGGTGGTTGAAAAGTCCGAGCTCGCTTCGATTGTTCCAATCTGGCTCTCGTTCGCCCACACGAGTTTGGCCTGCAAATTCGAAAGGGAAATTTCTTCTCCGTCCACTTTGCAGTTGTTTTGCACGCTCAATACGGAAGCGACCGCGTCCCCGCCCGAAACGATTTTCCACTCGGAAGGCTCTACATTCAAACAACTTTCATTGTCGACTTCTCCGCCGAATCCAATCGAGATTTTGAGCGGAACTTTGGCAACCCACGTTCCAAACGAATTGTTGTACACTTCAAAGTCGATGCTTCCTTCAATGGTAGTGCTTTTTTCGAGCGCTTTTCCCTTGTCCGTCAGCGAAATATACAAAACCGTTTCCAGTCCCTTGTTGGAGTCGATTTGTTCTCCGCCGATGTTTCTGTCAATGGAAAGTTGCGCGATTCCCTTCAAGTCCGAACTCGACACCGCGCGCAATGAAAGCGCGATGGGGGTTTCGTTGAAAATCGTCAAGGATTGCTCTTTTTCGCTCGCTCCGTTTACAGTAAGAGTTTGCAAAATTTCGGAAGGCTTGAAGGAGAGGATTTGTTCTGAAATGGTTTGCGAAAGAATCGCAGTCTGATAGTTTTCCTTTTTCGCTTCCACTTTCAAGGTGCTTCCATTGGAGGGAGCGCTCAACATAAAGGAAGCGCTTCCGTTGCTCTTGGTTTGCACGCTTCCAAGGGGCGAATCGTCCAAAGAGAACGATATTGAAGCATTGGACAGCGCGCTCCCACTCTCCGCGTCCAATACAATAACCGTTAATGCGTTGTCAATGTAGGGCACGATGGTTTTGGGAACGAGCGCAATATTCAATTGCTGGGAGGGCGCGACGGAAACATTGATTGTTCGGGAAAACGCAATCTCGCTTCCCGCAATCAATTCCAAACTCAATTGCGAAATTCCCTCTTTTTGCGCCGTAAAATCAATCGTTCCCGAAACCGTAGAGCCTTTTTCCAGACTTCCAACATCCAGCGCGAATTCGGACGCGTTTGCAGTTCCCTGCATTCCCTTCACATTATAATTTCCAATCTCCAGCCCGTTTTCCGCGTTCGAAACTTTCAATTGTGCGCCCGCAATGGAAGTGCTTCCCGTGTACGCGATCAAAAAATTCAATCTGTAATTTCCCGAAACGCTTGCGGGATAGTCCGAAACAATACTCGTGTCAATGTTCGAGCCCAAGTCCGTAATGGTTGTAACTCCGCAGTAATTGTTCGAACACAGCGTACTTGGCCCTACTGTATAGAGTTGCACTTTTGTGTCCGCATATAACCATTGCTTGGTGGCCGTGGTGTTCGATTGGCCCAACACATTGTCGAGCGGGTTGCGCAAATTATTTGATGTAGACGCGCGATATCGAAGTTCCAACACGCTTCCCCGCACTGCAGAATCTCTCACTTCAATCGTGGCTTCGATTTCGTACGTTCCCGGTTCCACGCTGCCAAAAACAAGGTCGGCCCATTTTCCGCCGCTTTCGACGAAGTGTTCAGAATCTTCTGAAAGTCCGATTGGGGGAGAATACTGCGTTCCCATTTGGGTTGTTACCGCTGCCGATTTTACTTGCTGGATGAACCAATAATCCTGTTCGACGAGTTTGTTCTCCGCTTCTCCCGCTTTTGAATCAGTTCGAATAAACGCTTCCGCGCTCTTGAAGTCCGCATTTTTTGGGATTTTGAGCAGGAATTTGGCTGTGTAAATTTGTCCGGAAGAAACGGAAGGGTTTTCGCTCGACGAAATCGATTCCACGCTTTGCCCTTGCAATTCCATTCCCCTGGGAACGAGCTCGAACTTGGAAACGTCTTTTGACAGCGTGATTTCGACTGGAGTGGAATTGTCTTTGACGGGGTTGACGGCAATGGAATGCCCGGCCAAAAATCCGTCCGCGCTCGCGCGAACATATACAGTATGGTCTGTGCGGACTGCGAATGTTTTTTGCCCGCCCGAGCCCGTGCTGGCCCCTTGCACGATTTTGTTTCCCGAATACTTTCCCGAATACAGGTCAATCGCATCCAATTGCGCTCCTGCAACGGGATTTCCCTGCTCGTCTTTTACGGTAATGGAAACATTTCCGAAACCGATGGAAATCTGAATGGTGGTCGAATTTGCCTGCCTTGCAAGCACTTCAAAAAATCCCGACGTTTTCGATTCCATGTTTTGCTTGGAAATTTCCGCGGAATAGGTTCCGGGCTCGACTCGTTCAAACTCCGCGCTCCCGTCCGCTCCCGTTGCAATATCCGCTCCAACTACAGTTCCGTCGCTCTTTTTCAACCGCACGAACGCGTTTTCCACGGGAGAATTCTGCTCATCTACTACATGAACGCTCAGCACGTTTCCGTTCAACGGATCATACGCAGAGAGCGCAATTGTTGTAATGGAAGCGGAAGGGCTGATGCTCGAAACCGATTCTTTCCAATAATCGGGATGGTCGACGGAGAGCGAAAACGGGCCCTCTTGGGCGACTTTGAATTCAACGCTTCCCGCGCTGTCCGAATATTTGGCCGCTCCATAGGGAGAACCGTTTTTGGATAATACGACTTCCGCTCCTTCGACTCTCGCGCTGGACTCGCTGTCCGCGATTTTCAAAACAATTTTTCCCGTCGGCGCCCGGCGCATGTTAATGTCAACACTCACAGTATTTCCGTCGCTGACTTGGATTGGTTGGGAGGGATCTGCCAGCCAGGTTCCTTCGTTGTCCACGGCTTCCACAATATATAGTCCCGCGGGAAGGGAGGCAAACTCGGCGCTTCCCGTTCCGCTCGAATTCATTGCCTTGAGCTTGACTCCGCTCGCGTTTTTCAATGCAAGATAAATTCCGCTCAGCGAATTTCCCGCCTCGTCCTTGACGAACGCGAGCACTTTTCCAGTTCCGCCCGCTTCTCCCAATTGCACTTGCGCGGTTTCGTCGCTCGCCGCAAAAGAACTCGTTGCCACGCTATATCCTTGCGCTGAAACGTATACTGTGCCGCAGTCTTTGGGAATGTCGCTCAAAATAATTTCCCCGCCCGAAATGGTTTGCGTTTTGGAATACTCCGCATTTTGAGAACAGGTGAAAGTGGCCGTGAGCGCTTTGTCGAACAGTGCGCTCGAAGCGTCGCTCACGAATTGGAATCGTTTGGAATAGAATGCGGAAACCGCGGAAGCGGAGAGGGTAATGGTTTGCCCGCTTTCTGAAATGGTTTGCGAAACCTCGGTTGCTTCAAACGTGGTCGAATCCAGCGAAGCCGTCACTTGCGAATTGTACGGAACGCTGAATATTGCTTTTCCGTCCGAATCCGTTTGCGCGCTCGGACTCTGGTCTCCGAAAGAAAGGATTACGTTTTCTCCCGCGACGGGGCTTCCTTCCGAAGAAACTTGTACAATCACTTGCGCGTTGGCGAAGAATACAAAATAACCCGCAACTCCCGCCACAATCAATACAATAATGGCGAGGAATACCGCGAGCGACGAAACGTGCCTGTTTTCGAAAAAGTCCGCGATTTTGTAGAATGGAATTCCGTGCGCTTCGCTCCAGTCCAAAAATCCGAACCACGCATCTTCCAGTTTTTGCCACAATCCCATGCAATCACTTTTTCATTCAATGCAATGAATGGACGTTTTGACGCTTTAAACCTTTTCATGTTTTAAAAGCGCCTAGGCAATTTCAAAGCCAAAACTAGTATATATTCTCTTTGCCGTGCGCTAGACGGGCTGGCACGAAAACTCGTGCGCGCTTTCGGGGCTGATGCCGATTCCGATTGCTTTGGCGTTCGACTCGCATTTTCCCCAATTGATTCCTTGAATGGTGGCGCTTTTGGTCACGTTTTGCACGAGTTCGACCTTGTACGCGTTTTTTCCCGGAGACGCGCTTCCCACACTGTATAACGGGTCTTCTTCCGTAAATTTCAAAATCGCGGAAACGTCCGACACTTTGATGCACTGCGCGCTTGCGCTGCTTCCCGACTGGCTTCCCTTGGTTTCAATGGTTTTGGTTTGAAACGGGTACGGGCTTATGCTGACGCGTTCGATGCCCGTGCATTCCGTATCGGAAAGCAAAAGATTGTCGTGCGCGTCATACGCGCTCAAACCGTATTGTTCAATGGAATTGCAGAACAATGTTTCCACGATGTTGTCCAGCTTGTTGCCCATGTCCGTAACATTGTTCGGATTGTAGTCGGAAGCGCCAGCCAGTGTTTGAGCGTCGGAAGAAAACGGAACGCTGTTCAAACGGTCGTTCGAAAAATAATCTCTCGGGTCGAACGGGCACAACTTGCCCGAATAGCCGTTCTGGAACGCGCTTTGAAAGGGATTTTCGCGCGCCCCGCAACCCGAAGCTTCGCACATTCCCAGCGCGACTTCTTTGACGCGTCCTTGAAATGTTCCGCCGTCGTTGAATACGGAACGCGCCGCGATTCCTTTCGCGACATGCAATGCCTTGAAAACGCGCAATGGAACATACACGCGGATGTTTCCCTTCGGCAGAATGGGCTGTTTAATCGTCCTTCCAGTCGCCGAACTCGTTACGCTGATTTGGGGCAAACTCTCGTACTCTTCATCCGACAGCGTGGTCAAGTCCAGGTTTGCATAAAACGTTCCGATTTCGCAATCAAACTCGTCGCACTTGACGGGCTGGAGGAATTTTTCCTTGGAAACGGAGTTTCCCACGATTTTGACCAATGTTTCGCGCAGTTTTTCCTCGTTCTGGTTGTCCAAACTCACTACGTATCCTTTGAATTCTTTGCTCGGAGCGAGCAATTTCACCAAATGCCCCGCCATTCGAGTGGCAAACTTTCGATTGTTTTGCGCGTCTCCAAACTCGGCCTGCGCGAAATCGTCCACGATTTCTTGAAACTCTCCGCCCGCCCTTTCGGGCGTGATTTGATAGAATGCCGAGTCCAGGTTCAAAAACACTTCGATATTGTAGCGGATGGAAAAATTAAACACTTGAATCGCGTCCGCCCTCGACAAATCCGCAATGCTCTGCAATTCCGTCTGTTCATCAATGAGCGAAATCGTGTCCGTGGTTGCTCTCTCCGTCGACATCATTGCTTGCACGAGCAAAAACGCCAAGCCGATGAGCACAAAGCTGACCAATGCCGTGAACAGCGTGAATCCGCGTGCGCGCATGCTGGAAAAACGGTTTCAAAGTTTAAAAGGTTACGGCGTCGGAGACGCTGTTGCAGCCGCCGGCGGGGTCGGAACGACTTCCAGCTTTCGATAGAATTTCTCGTTTTCAATCCACGCCTTCGAATCCGTTTCCGTCGAACTCGTCAACGAAACTATTGTCCACGTCGCCTGCTTTGCCGTTACATCAATCTCGACCGTAATCATATACGCTGTGTTGTTTTGGAGTTTGCACTCGACTCCCGAAACGCCTTGGCCCGGACACTCGATTACAATGGCGTTGTCAATGACTGCTCCCTTGATGGCGCTTTGATAGGCAAAGTATCCGGCAACATTGGACGCCAGCCCGATTCCGAGCTGCTTGAGGAATGTTAGTCCTGTTCCCCATTTTCCCAATCCCTTGCTGATAGTCAAATCCGTGGCCGCGTTGGTTTTCTTGGCTGCGGTGAGTGCGGTTTCGAGTTCGGTTTTGCTGAGACTATTCACGGTTTTCAAAGTTCCGCTTGCATTGACACGGTATAATGATTTGGGGGTATTCTCGATTTCAGTAAGTAATATGTTGATTGGCTGTCCGCCCCCAAGCTTGCTTATAACTTCGCTGTCAACAGAAGCCGAGTTCGTAATTTTCGAAAGGTCGATTGCCTCCACTTCTAATTTGACTTTGCCCAAGTCTTCAACTATCTGATTGTCTGCAATCAATGTCTGTTGGAGGTGTGGAGTTGTTGCCTTGTTTGCTTTGGCCAGATTGTCTCCAATAGTTTTCATTTCCGACTTGACGGAGGAAATTTTGTTGTCAATGTCCGAAATGACTCCGTTTTGCGTTTCGGGCAACGTCTTTTTGAACTCGCTTACTTTTTGGAGGGCTTTGTCATACTCCTCTTTTTTGATTTTATAGAGTTCGATTTTATTTTTGGTCGGAGCTCCAGTAATAGTCGGAGGCGTTCCCGTGCTATCCAGTGCGGCTTTCAATTCCGCAGCTTGACTGTTGAAATTTTTTAGGTTTTGAGCGGAAACTGTTCCTGCGTTTTCCATGGGGTTTGGAATTTTGACTTCTGCAAACATGGCTTTCCATTTTTCGGCTAGGACTTGGGCGACGGATTTGGTGTCTTTGGCGGCTTTTCCCAATACGGGCGCTACGGTTGCGCGCACGGGCGTGGTAAAAGTGCTTATTTCTAACGCTTGCGCTCCCGCATCTTGGGTATAGCTGGGCGTACCAATGTTTCCGCTGACGAGCCTTGCAGGCGCCGTAATAATATTTTCAATCCCGTGGATGAAAGGAGTCATGAATTTCAGCCAGCTTCCGCCATAGTTTTCCGAAACATTCGACGCGGCCGCAAATCCGGTTGGAATTCCGCAGTCGAGCAATGCCGTTACGGCCATTCCCATTCCGAGTCCGCCCGTGAAAATGCCGAGTACGGTATCAAGCCCCAAATGTGTCACCATGCATACTCCGAAATAGGCCCCGATGGCGCCCGAGTTCACGTTTCCAATCGCTTCGGCTTTGGAGGGTTCGAGTGCGGGGTCGATTCCGGAAAAGAAAAACCCTTTCATTTGCCTTTTCAAGTTCGGGTCTTCGCGAATTGTGGTGTACAAATCTGAAAATGTTACTTCGCTGGGCCCGCCTTTCGGGTTCCAGCTGACGAATGCGAAAAAGTTTTTCGAGCGCGGGGCTGGAGTTGCAGTGGAAGGAGCGGCAGTGGCTCCGCCCGCGGCGTCTGTTTTCTTTTCCTGCCTGTTTTCGAGCAATTCGACGGTTTTTTGCACCAAGCCCACTTTCGGATCGACGACCAAATCAATGGGGTGGATGGCGGAAGCGCGGAGTATGATGATGGGCGAAGTTTTGGGCTCGCTGGCCAGGCTCGCTTTCACTTCAAAGCGCAAGTCTTGGCCGTTTTTCAAGAGCGTAAACTGCTGGCTTCCCGTCACGCGCAACGCGAACCAGCGATAGTATGTTACGGGCTTTCCGGGCTCGTTGGAAGGTTTGTTCAGTTCGATAGTGGTTAGAGCGTCTTTCGCTTGCGTTTCGTCGTCGTACGGGGCGAACTGGATGGATTGAACGCCGAGTTTGGCGAATTTGTCGCGCGTTTCTTTGGAAACGGAAATGGAAACGGTTTGCCGGCTGTCGCTTTCGATTTTGAAAATGCACTGGTTGGCGCGGTTGTAGTGCACGCGCAGTTTGTTTTCGGGCAGTCCCGCGAGCGCTTCCGCGTCGTCGAAGTCGATTTCTTTGCTGCCCACTTCATAACAGGTGAATTCTTTGAAGCTTCCGAGCGGTTTTTCTCCCGTTTGTGCGAGTTCGGCATAGGTTTTGTCCGCCGAAATGCACGACGTTCCGTTTTTGGCCGTGGCAAAGTCTTGAATGCCTTGCAGGGTTTCCGCGACCGCTTTGGCAATTTCGGCCACTTGGGTTGGGTTGTCCAATTTTCCCGCCAGCGCTTGCTCGTTGATGGAAACCGTCACTTGCGCGGGCATTGCCTGGATTCCTGCGGGAATGCTCACGCGCAGCAATCTTTCGCCCATCGCGGTTTGGTTCAACAATATCGTGTTTCCGCTTCCCGAAGCCGCGCGGTCTTCTTTTCCGATGAGCGTTGTTCCGGCCACTTTTTGGCCACTTCATTCAATGCGGCATCCGCCGCGTTTACAGTGGTCAGCCAGCTTCCTTTCGAGTCCATTACGCTCCACCGCGCGTCTTTGGGCAAAAAATTCAACACGTTTTGGATTTGAGAATCGCATTGTTGTCCCGCACTTCTACCCTGTTCCAATGTGACCAAAATCGTGGCCCTTCCTTCTTGGACGGTTTCTCCCACGCGCTCGGTTCCGCCGTTGATTTTCACCCTGTATTCCCCGCAGCCCGTAATCTGCGAGGGAAACAATATTCTCCTTCCGCCGCCCGCTCCCGAAAGTTCTTGCACAATGTTTACATTGGCTCCAATGGGATAGCCGTGGAACTGCACTTCGAATTTTTCGATTTCGGGGTACGTGGAAGAGGCAATCGTGCTGGCCAGCGCTTCTTGCGAAACGGAATCGTTTTGCAAGTACAACAAGAACGAATCCGTGGAAACGCCCAAGTCGTCGAACGAGCACGCG
>JAZDMJ010000025.1:0-5935 GCA_043801115.1 Candidatus Iainarchaeum sp.
AAGATAATTGCAAAGCAACAGAATTGGTTTTAAGGAAAGGAAAAAACGGCGAAGCATACAATGTTGGCGGAAGAGACGAAATGACAAACCTTGAACTCACAAAAACAATACTGGAAGATTTTGGAATGGGAGAAGAAATGATTGAATTCGTGCAGGACAGAAAAGGACATGATAGAAGGTATGCAATAGACGATTCAAAAATTTCTGCATTGGGTTTTGAACCGCAAAAAACTTTCAAGGAAGGCCTCAAAGAAACAATACAATGGTACAAAGAAAACGAAAAATGGTGGAAGCCGTTGCTAAAACACCAATTGGAAGTGAAAAAATGAAAACAATTGTTTTGGGGGCGGGATTTATCGGCGGAAAAATTTCCGAAAAATTCGGATTCGCGCTGGTGGGGGAAAAAATTCGTTCGAAAGAGGATGTTGAAAGGATTTTTGAACGGGAAAAACCGGAAACCGTAATCAACTGCATCGGAAAAGTGGGACGCCCGAATGTAGACTGGTGCGAAACGCACAAAAGGGAAACTTTTTTCTCAAACGCGACCGTCCCATTATGGCTTGCGGAAGAGTGCCAAAAAACAAAAGCAAAATTTGTTCATTTGGGGACTGGGTGCATTTACGAAGGGGACAATGGGGGAAAAGGGTTTTCGGAAGAGGACGCGCCAAATTTTTACGGGAGTTTTTATAGCAGGACAAAAGCAATGATTGAAGAATTATTGAAAGAATACGAAAATGTTTTGCAGTTAAGGCTCAGAATGCCGATTGATTCAATTCCATCAGAAAGAAACCTTATCACCAAGCTCGCGAACAACAAAAAACAAATAAGTGTTCCGAATTCGATGACGGTTGTTGACGACTTTCTTTACGCGTTGGAAAAACTGCTGGAAAAGAACTGCACAGGAGTGTACAACGTCGTAAACCCGGAGCCCATAACTCACAGGCAAATAATCGAAATGTACCAAAAAGTAGTGGACAAGGAAAAAAAAGTCGAATATATAACAACGCAAGAGCTCGACCAAATGCTCCCCGCAAAAAGAAGCAACTGCGTTCTTTCGACAAAAAAGCTCGAAAGCGAAGGAATTCAATTGAGGCACACTTTGGAAGCGGTTGAGGATTGCATGAAAAAATACAAAGAGGCAATGAAATGAAAGGCGTAATACTTGCGGGAGGGTTGGGAACACGGCTTTTTCCCCTCACCAAAGTTACCAACAAGCACTTGCTGCCGGTTTACAAAAAGCCGATGATATACTATCCGATCGAAACTCTGCTCGACGCGGGAATAAAAAACATACTGATTGTAACGGGAGAAGAGCACGCGGGACACTTTCTGAAATTGCTGGGAAATGGAAAAGAATTCGGGGCAAAATTCACCTATGAGTTACAGTATGGAAACACAGGAATTTCGGACGCGTTAAGACTGGCGGAAGACTTTGCGGGCGACGAAAAAATAGTCGTAGTATTGGGGGATAATATTTTGAGCGGAAGCATAAGAGAAATCGTCCAAGACTTTGAAAAAGGAGAAGAAGAGGCGGGAATACTGCTCAAAGAAGTTCCCAATGCGGAAAGATTCGGAGTGGCAGAATTGGAAGGAGACAAAGTAGTCGGAATAGAAGAAAAACCCAAAACGCCAAAAACAAATTTTGCAGTAATTGGAGTGTACATGTATTCCCCTGCTGTTTTCGAACTAATAAAATCTTTGAAGCCGAGCGCGCGGGGGGAATACGAAATAACCGACGTCAACAACGCATTCATCAAAAGAGGAACAATGAAAGCGGGAATATACAAGGGAGAATGGACGGACGCGGGAACGTTCGAATCGCTTTACAGGGCGACTGTTCTAATGAAAGAACTGGAAGAAAAGAAGGGGAAATAATTGAAGGCGGTTTTCTTCGACTTGATTGGAACGCTCGTTCCTTTAGAGTGGGGAGAAAGCAAGGAAGTCATGCAAAAACAGTATGACAGAATAATAAAAACGATTGACGAGTTAAAGCGATTGAAAGAACAAGGATTCAAGTTGTATGTTGTTTCAACTTTGCCTGTGGAATCCATTAAAGAGAGCCTGAACGTCAGTTATTATTCAAAAAACTTTTTTGACGGATTACTTTCGACTAAAGACTCGCCCGAATACAAAAAGGGAGACGCCGATTCTATCGCAAAAGCCAAAGCCGAACTCATCCAAGCTGAAATGAAAAAAAATGGCATCGAAAACAGTAACGCTTTCCTCGTCGGAGACTCTCCAATGGAACAAAAAGCAGCCAAAATCGCACGAATCCAGAACGTGCGGACAAACTATTTGAATGAAGTAAAAAACAAAATCGCGGACCCGCACTCTCGCAGGGGTTACTGGCAAACAACCGGATGGAAAAAATTTCACGGGAGACTCAAATGAAAGCCGTTGTATTGGCCGCAGGAATCGGAACGCGCTTGAAACCGCTGACGAACGACATTCCCAAAGTAATGGTCGAAGTGAACGGAAAGCCCATTTTGCAGCGCGTGCTCGAACAGTTGAAGTGGGCGGGAATCGAAGAAACCATTTTGGTCGTATGCTACAAGCGCGAAAAAATCGAACACTATTTCGGAAACGAGTTCCAAGGAATGAAGTTAAAGTACGCCGCGCAGGAAAAACCCAACGCGGGAACCGCGGACGCCATGTACCGCGCCAAGCCGTACATTCGGGACAGATTTTTGGCGGCGTATGCCGACAACTTGTGGGAGCGCAGCATTTTCAAGCGGTTGAAAGAGTTGAAAAGCGCGAACGCAATCGTCGCAACGCCCGTGCAAGACGTGGAAAAGTACGGAATATTGAAAGTGGAAGGAAACAAAATTTTGGACTGGGTTGAAAAGCCAAAAAAGGAAGAGGCACCTTCGAACCTGGCCAACGCGGGATTGTACTTGTTTTCGCCCAAAATCTTCGACTGTATCGAAAAAATTTCCCCCTCCCCGCGCGGAGAATTGGAACTAACGGACGCAGTGCGATTGCACTTGAAAGAAGAATCCTACGAGTTCGTCCCCTATGAGGGAACATGGATTGACATCGGAAACTTCGAACTCTTGGAAAAAGCGAACAAACTGTTGAAAGAGAAGGGAGACATTTAGCGCTTTTTGGCGGTTAGCACTTAGTACAATACAGGGTCGTGAAAGTGGCGTTTGGATTGTACTGTAA
Source organism: Candidatus Iainarchaeum sp. (assembly GCA_043801115.1). Classification (GTDB taxonomy): domain Archaea; phylum Iainarchaeota; class Iainarchaeia; order Iainarchaeales; family UBA10191; genus CAZHUN01. Next base: position 3,166 of record JAZDMJ010000025.1, read on the forward strand.
ATCCTTTTTTTCGCAAAAATAATGGAATGGATTCGAACGGAACATATTCCGCCCCGCTGTTCAATATCTGGTGCAATGCATGTGTTTCCAAGTCCTTGGCCGTCGCCAAATTCACGCCCTTGAAGTCGTCCACTTTTTTCCAATCCACGCTTCCATTGCTCAAAATTTCTCCCACTTTTTCGCCCATCAGATAGCGCGCATATTTTTTCAAACTGTTTTTCAATCCGAAAGAACGGCTTTGACAATCAGCGTCGAAGAAAGCGATGGACGGGCGGAAAACGCGCGTTCGGCGAGCATGAACGCCTTTGCGGAAGCGCGGAATTTTTTGGAAGGCAGAGAGGCAGGAAGGTTGAACGCGGCGCCCTTCCATTGGACGGGAGAAAAACCAGTTGCATTCAACAATTCGGCCAATGCGCGGCGGTTGAAAGCGCGCACGTGGCCGTTCAAATTGGGCGCGTTGCAAAAAGAACCGTACGAGCCGCGCGCGCCCGATTCGACCCAAAACGGCGCCTGTCCGAACAGCAACAGCAAGCGATTGTACCACGAAGCAATGTTGGGAACCGTTACAACGAGAAAACCGTTCGGCTTCAGCACGCGCTTGAACTCTTCCAGCAATTTTTCCGTTTCCACCACGTGCTCCAAGACTTCGCCGCAATACACGGAATCGAACGAACGCGCGGAAAACGGGAGCTTGGCGGCAGAGATGTCGGCGCGTTTGATGCGAACGCCGCGCGCGCGGGCCTTTTTCAAATTTTCGAATGAAATGTCCACGCCGTACACGCTCGCGTTCGAGCGCTCTTTTACCAGCGAAGCAAAAAAACCGTCCCCACATCCCACGTCCAGCAGTTTTCCAGAAAAATTTTCGTAAAAAGAAAGGCACGAGTCGAAGCGGTGGCGCGCGATTTGGTGGTAGGAAGCGGAAAAGCGCGCGTCGAACAATTCGCGGTTTTGAAGGGAAATTGTTTCCATACTACCAGCACCAAGAAAAGAAAGGCATTTATTCGCTACAATTGGATTTTTTCGCCGGGAGCCATCACGCGCACTTGCGTTTTCAAATTGCTCTTTTCAATGCGCGCCTTGAAATCTTGCGGGTCCACCTTGATGGTTTCAAACGTATTATAGTGCATAGGAATGACGACTTTCGGCTTGATGCTTTTCGTGGCTTTGACGGCATCAATGATGTCCATCGTCGTAAGCTCTGTGGTTTGCTCGGGGCCGCCTCCGATGGGAAGCAGCGCAATATCCGTCTTGATGTGCTCCAATTCGTCCAGCAATTCCGTATCGCCCGCGTGGAACAATTTCATTCCGTTGAATTCAAGCAGAAAAGAAAGGGGATAGAAACTGCGCGGGTGGTGCGCGCAATAGGCTTTAATGTTTACATTGCGCAACTGGATTTTCGAGTCGACGCGGATGGGAATTTTTTGGCGCGGGGAAATGCGCAACTCGTTCAGCACGGAATCGTGCGCGACGACGAGCGTGTCCTGCTTGCTGGCAATCTTTTCAATCAACGGCTTGTCGAAGTGGTCGGGGTGTTCGTGGGAAATCAAAATCATGGAAACATTGCCCAAATTCTTTTGCAGCACGGGGCAAGAGATTAAACGCTTTGTGGAAGAGCAGGAAGATTGGAGAAAAGGGTCGATGAGGATGTTGCGCTCAAGGCCGAGTTGAAAAAACGAATGCCCAAAATATTGCAACGAAGCCATCAACCGCACTCTCTGTTGTATTATTGCCATAATGGGGTTAAAAACCCGAAACGCGGGCAATAAGAATAAAAGCCTCAAACCGTTTAAAGAAACGTATGCGCGCGTTGTTTGTGCTGTTGACTGTATTGATTCTTTCGTCCGTTGCACTCGGCCAAAGCCTGGCCAGCGAAAGTTTTACGGTAACAATTTTGGACAACCAGAAAGCAACAGTGGCGGAACACTACTACTTCAGCTTCTTCAACCAATTCGAAAAAGACGATTTCCTGCAAACCGTCCAAAACAACGGAAGAGATTTGCTGGCCTGGCAGGCATTCGACTCGAATATTACGTTCCATTTTGGAACGCAATCGACTGTTTCCAATGCTTCGTTCGAATTCGACTCCGCGCACGACGCGCTCGTCCTGAAATACAATACGGATTTTGAAGTCATGCAAAAAGTGGCCGAAGACCCGAGAACGGAAACATGGCAAGTGTTGAACTCTTTGTACAAAATCTACGACAAAGGTTCCGTCATCGTCATTCCAACATCCACTCCGCTGGAAATCATTGTTCCCGCCTCCGCTTCCATTACGCAAACGCCCGAAAAAGCGGAAGTGCGGGGAAACTTGATTTCCCTTTCCGGCATTTCGCAAACCCAACTCATCATTCAATACACGCTGTCCAAACCATTGGCGCCCGCACCCAACACCGCACAACTATTGCAGGACTTTTTCAACAACAGATTCAACCTCGTCATCGTCGCCATCCTCATCCTCTTGCTGGCGGGAATCGCGTGGAAACGAAAGGACGTGGAGAAAAAAGTCGAAAACTTCGTCGTCGCACACTCCGAAATCCTGCCCAAAGAAGAAACCAAAATCGACATCGAAGCGTGACTACTTTTTCTCTTCCGACTCGTGAATCCAGCTCGAAAGCAATAGCGCAATGACTAAATTTCCCAAAATATTCGCCATTGCTCCAAGCGCGGGCGCGTTCAAGTATCCAAACGGCTGCAAGGGGGAAGGAAGCGCGTACACCATTGAAACCAAATTCAGCAACACTTCGTACAAAATGACGGAAACGGCAGTGAG
>JAZDMJ010000035.1:0-4600 GCA_043801115.1 Candidatus Iainarchaeum sp.
AACTCCGACCACAACGCGGTTTCCGGCGCAACCATTTCCTTGTTTGACGGTGCTACTTTGGTTGTTGCTTCCACTTCGGCTTCGAACGGAAAATTCGAGTATGCGGCTTCGAGCGGAAAATCCTACGACGTCGTAATCGCGCATTCCAATTATGTGACAAAAGTCGTTTCGGGCATTACGCCCGTGGGGGAAAATGAAAACAATTTCACGGAAATCGTTCTCGAACGAACTACCATCGACCCTCCCAATTATGGCACCGTGAAAGTGCACGTGGTGGACGAGGAAGGAGCGTCTGTTTCGTCCGCGAAAGTGTACTTGTTCCAGGAAGGATTTGCAGGCTATATAGGATACGCGCTTTCGACGAGCGACGGCAACGCTTCCTTTTCCAATCTCGCTCCCGGAAGCTATTACGCGTTCGCTTCCAAGTCCGACTCGGAAGGAACGTCTTCCAAAATTTCCCTTTCCGCGGGCCAGACTGTTTCTCTTTCCGTCAAAATCATTTTGGGAAAGGGAAAACTGCAAGTATCAACACACGACCGCGACGATGCGGCAATCGCTTCTGCGGGAGTGAAAGTGTACGATTACGCTTCTTCGAACGCGCTATTGTCCGACACGCAGACGGGAACGGACGGAAAAACCTCGGAAATGCAGTTTTCCCTCGCAGTCGTTCCGTACGCTGTCGCTTCCAAGAGCGGGTATTACAGTTCAACTTCTCCCGCGGTTTCGCTTTTCAAAAATTCGGTTTCGAAAATCGACTTGACAATGCTTCCGTCGAATTCCATTTCAAAACTGAACGTGGAACTGCTCGACTTGCGCTCGGCTTCAGACATTTCCCAGCCCGCGACGCGCTTTTCCGCCGGAACCAGTTATTGGATGCACTTTTTGCTCGAAGTCCCGAACGCGCAGGAAAACGTGGAAGTCGCGGTGCGCACGGACCTGGACTCGCTCAAATCGCGCGACAACATCCGCTTCTACATCGAAGACGCGACCGCGCGCGCTTCTTGGACGAAAAGCGCCTCTTACGATTCTTCCAACCCCTATTCGGACGCGAACGCCACAAATGGAAACGCCAAGCAGGTGCATTTCAAGTTCGGAAACTTGAACGCGGGCGTGTACGAGTTTTTCGTAAAAGCCACCACGGTTGAAAGTTTGGCAAGCGGAACTTCACTGGAAGTGCACTACCGCGCCAAGTCTTCCCTGCAGAGCACGGACGATTTGAAAACAGTGTATACAATCGGAAGCAGCGTGTGCCGGAACAATTGTCCGAACTTTTTCTTCGACGTTTTGCTGGAAAATTCCGAAAACTCCGGCGAAACATTTCACAAAAACTCCGACTCTTCGCGCTCTGAAATCGAACTGCTTTCCAACGCTTCGTACGACGTCGAATACGAAGTCATTAATTCGGGAAATAATAATTTTTCCGGCGTTTCCGCCTCGTATTCCGATTCCGCAACTTCTCTCTCCTACTCTTCGACTTCTGCTTCTCTCGGAAATTTGAGCAAGGGAGAAAGCGCGCAGTCTTCCTTTTCCTTTTCCACTCCCTTGCAGGTTTCGGGCTCCGCTCTCAAACTATTGCTCTCTTCCACTCCTTCGGTTTCGGACAACAATTTCGACATTCCCTTCAAGGTCGAAACGGGAAACGAACTGGAATTCGACCTTTCCCCGCTTTCACTCGTTGCGGGCATTCCCGGACAGCAGTTGATTGTCCACGCATTTGATCCTTCGAGCGGGGTTGATTTGAAAAACGCGTGGATCAAGGCCAAGTTCGACTCGTTGGACTTTTCTTCTCCCGATTTTACGGCTTCGACGGACGAGAACGGTTTGGCGATTTTGAACCTCTCTGAGTTATCCGACGGAACTTTGAACGTGCTCGTCAAACGCTACGGGTATATGGACAAAAACAAGTCCGTTCTCGTTTCCGGAGCCATTTACACTTCTTCGGAAGACCGCTTCAAGTGCGTTTCCTTTTCCTCCCCTTCCACGGGGCAACAAATGGACTCGTTTTCCGTCAACCGCGGGGAAGCCGTAACAGTCCAGATTTCTTCCACGGACTGCATTGAACCGCTTTCCATTCAGTCCGTCACATTGTCCAGCGTTTCCAACCTTGCCATCAATTATTCGTCCATTTCGTTGAACAAGACTGATTCCAACGCGATTTCCGTTTCTTCCAACTCTACTACTGCTTTGGGCATTCACCCCATATACTTTCAGGGAAAATTTTCTTCCGACAGCGCGTACACGCTTTTTGCGGGCGTGGAAGTGCACGTTTCGGATTCAACTTCTCCTTTTTCGCTGTCCAAGTACGCGTTTGACGTGAACCATCAAACCGATTCGGGAACGTTTGTCAACAGTATTCCATTGTACGTGCAAGACATTTCCCTTCCCTCTCTCAAGTTCAGCGACAGCGATTCCGCGCTCGTCGAAGCGCAATACGACAAGCCGGAAGTTCCGGAAAAGCTGGACGAAAACGTGTACGTTACGGCGACCGGAATGTACAACTGCAACGGCAGCACGTACGAAACTGCCGAATGCGCGAAAGGACCGTATTCCGTGCAAGCCTCTCCTCCTTCCGCGAATCAAGAGTTCGGCCCTTGGCCTTTCTCGTGCGATTTCGGAAGGCAAGTGTCGAATGTTTCTGTGGCTGCTTCCGACACTTCAACGCTCGTCCGAAGCTCGATCGACGACGAGTCTTTGAACATTCAAAACGAGGCAAGCGCGTGCACGGCAAACCCGACACCCCTTTTTACTTACGCTGGTGCCATAATCTCTGGTTATGATAGGATAATTTATTTGCCTGATTATCTTTCAGACAGTCAAAGATATGTTCAAAATGTTGTGATTGATGAAATTCATGCAACGGTCTTGTCAGTTGGCCAGACTATGCCAACACACCTATCACTCTATGTACAATATGAAGGAGGGTCCTTTACTTATATTGGAGGTGCTTCTCCTTTTACTTGCAGTCAATATTCTAACGATCCTAGTATGCCGCCAAATACCTGCTATATTGCAGTAGCAGATTCTTTTTCAGTAAATCTTACCTCGTCTACAAAAGTATTGCAATTCAAACTAACTGCAGATGGAGAACCAACATCAACAAGTTATCGATTAAAGCTCTACCCCGCGCAAGCAACAGCTTCCCCTCTTGCGGAAAAGCCAAAAATTTCTCTTGCGGAAAAAAACCAAACAATTGCGAGCTTTGACGCAGCAAACACAACTGTTTCGGGCAATGCATACGCAAAGTTTGTGGGCGAAGATTTTGACACGGGGGGAAGCGTTGATTTTAATATTGTCAATTACGGCTTGAACGGGCTGAATTTCAAACTGTTGACGGCGAAAGACTACGTGCAGACTTTGGGCGGAGGAAATCAAGACGTTTCCTTCTCGTACACTGTTTCTTCTTCCGGAACGAACGGAACCTTTCAATCGTTTTCAAAAACCATTCCCTCGGACGGAAAAGAGCACGATTTGGACGGGTTTTCCCTGAGCGGGAGCATGCCCTATTACATCATCAATTCAGATCCGAACGTTTCAGTCTATTTTGAAGACACGGGAAGCGCCATTTCGTATTCTTCGGCCGCGCGCGTGTTCGCCAAAAGCGCGACGACGAGCTGGAATTTGGCGTGCGGAAGCGAGGGCACTTCGCAGAATTGGATTGGAAATTTTCAGACAAGGGAAGATGTTGCAAAAAGCATTATTGCATATCATCCAGCAGACGACACTATTCATACTTTTACATGCGCTAATGGAGATACAACTTGCGTTTACAATATGGAGTGCAGGTATACAAAAAGATATGAAATAACTGATTCAAAGCTTTCCGCATACGATTATGACTATTATCTGACGGATTCTTCGACCACAGTTAAAAGCGAGGCAACATATTGGGCTTCGGTTATTGTGCAGGCATTTGATTCTGCCGGAAACTATTTGCTGCCGCAAAACAACAACTATGAAAGGGTTTGCGATATGGGGGTTGGAGTGAACAAGATTGACTCTTGGCAAAGTGTTACTGTAGACATCAAAGACAAATTGCGGGATTGTTTTAATTTTTCGCAAAGCAGCAAAGTGTGGGGCTGTCCGGCGCAAATGGACAGCACGGGAAACTTTTTGGGCTATTCATGCAATGGAGTTACGGGAGACCGCAATGCCAGCAGTTCGGATATCAATTACGTGCTTGTAATATGGCGTGCGGCTGTCAGCCCAAAAGCGTACAATTCCAACCATTCCAACGTCTTCGATTCGAATGTTGAAATTTATTTCGACGGCGGATTGAAGGACGTTCTTGAAGGAAGCATGCAACAAACAAGGGAGGAAAAGTTTTTGGTCAAGTTGAATGCGGCAGAAGCACAAACTTGCTATTCTTCTTCTGGCGAAATGGGAAGCACGGGAAGCGGCGCATTGCCGAGAGTGAAACTGGCGTGGGGCTGGAGCGACATCAACGCCGAAACGTGCGATTCCGCGTATTCCAATTCAGTGTATTGCGATTCCACTCAGTTCACGCTTTCTTTGTTCAAGCGCTTGCAAAAACTCGAACAATACTATCGCGACAGCAACTTTGAAGAAATCAACAAAATTTCCAGCTTCAAAGCCTTGCTCG
>JAZDMJ010000053.1:0-22379 GCA_043801115.1 Candidatus Iainarchaeum sp.
CTTTGCTGGTAGGGTCGCCCATTCTTCCGCGGAAATTCCGGTTCGTGCTCGAAATGCACGTTTCGTTCGGGGCCAAAATTCCCATGTGCCCTCCCAAGCAGGCGCCGCACGTGGGCGCCGAAATGACCGCGCCCGCGTCCAAAAAAGTTTCGAACAATTTCCGCTCCAGCAATTCCCGATAAATTTTTTGCGTGGCCGGAATCACGAGCAAGCGGACTCCTTTCGCCACTTTCTGCCCTTTCAATATTGCATCCGCTTCGTCGCATATTGTTTTCGTCTCTTCCGGAAACGAACTTCCCTTGTCGAAATAGGATTGTGCGCCAAAGTCCGCTTTTACTAATTCGAATTCGGGTCCGAATTTTTTGGAAACCGCGCCCAAAACCTTTACGGCTTCTTGCATGATTTCGGGCCCGATTCCATCGCCGGAGAGGATGGCAATCTTTTTGGACATAAACCACCCCCCATCAAATGATTTAAATTGCTTACCACTGCCTTGCGCCCTTTATTTATTTTAGTGCCTTTAAAATTGTTTTTTCAGAAACTGGAATTGCGTATTTTCCATTTAGGGTCTTCATTTTTCCGATTGTTTTTGGCAATGTCATAAAAATATTTCTTGCAATATTTTTTTTGTCAAGTCTCATTAATTGAACAAGTTTTTTTCTGTTTGTTGGTTTTGGCAAATGAATTGAAAAGCCCGTTTTTATAAGTATTTTTCTTTGCCTTTCCAAGTCTTTTTTGGCAAAATATCCAAGGATTTCAGCTATTTCCCCTTCAAAATTCATTCCTGCAGCGATTGCTTCTCCGTGGGAAATGCCTGAATATTTTGAAATTGATTCAATTGCATGGCCTATTGTGTGGCCATAATTTAGGATTTGCCTCAAGTTTTTTTCCTTTTCATCTTTTTCAACAATTTTTGCTTTAATCAAACAACTTTCATACACCAATTTGGTTAGAATATTTTCGTTTTTTGAAAAAATCTTTTTAAGATTTTTTTCAATGAAAGAGAAATATTTTTCATCAGCAATTATTGCGTGCTTAATTGCCTCTGCCAGGCCATTTCTCATTTCTTTTTTTGGGAGACTTTTAAGCAACGATACGTCAATAAAGACTGCTTTTGGTTGATAGAATGCTCCAACTGTGTTTTTTTCTTTTTCAAGATTCACGGCTGTTTTGCCACCAATGCTTGAATCCACCATCGCAGTAAGTGTTGTAGGCACTTGGATGAACTGAATGCCGCGCATGAACGTGGCAGCAACAAATCCAGCAAGGTCTCCGCTTATCCCACCCCCAAGCGCAACAATTGCACTTTTTCTATCAATGCCATTTTCAAGGCAGTTTTCTTGAAGCAACGAGTATGTTTTTAGGCTTTTGTTTTCTTCTCCAGCAGGAAATGAAATAATGCTTGCTTTTAAACCATTTCTCTTCATCACTTCCAGAAATTTTTTTACAATAATTTTTTTAACATTTGAATCACAAATTATTGCATACTTTGTTGCTTTTACATTTTTTTCTAAAAATTTGCATAGGAAATTAAAGATTTTTCTGCCTATGAATATGTTGTAAGAATGATCAATTTTTTTCTTCAGGTTAACCTTTACTGTTTTCATTTTTTCAAGCACCTTATGAGCAGCGCTTCGGCTTCCTGTATCGCCTTTTCGAGCGGGTAGTCGAACGGAACCGCCAGCATTTTAACTGTATCAATAAGTCCCACCTTTTGCAACAGTTTGAGCTGGAACGCCAAGTCGAAGTCGTGCGTTGTCGCTCGCGGGGGGAGTTTCAATTCGTCCAAACTTTCAATCCATTGCACGCGCGAAATCCCCTTCGCGCAGTCCAAAATCGTCAAATTCTTTCCAAACTTTTCGATTCCTTCCGCGCTCTCGCAATATTCGAAGTCGAACTTCCCTTCCAACTGTTTGGCCACTTGGAGCGCGAGCGAATCGCTTTCTTCGAAGCGGTTTCCAAAGACGAGAATTTTCATACTAGGTTTCGCCCAAAATCCGATTGCGGTCTTTTTTTGAAAGCTTGACCATTGGAATTCCGCGCTCTTTCAGCACGTACGGAATCGTTTTTCCTTCAGCGAGGGCTTGGCGGGCGATAGGAACCGCTTTCGGCGTTTCAAATCCTGTAACCAGTCGAACATTCCTCACGTAATACGAAGCGCCAATCCATGCGCGGGTATAGCTCCGCAATTTCATTCTGTTCCCGTACAATTGGATTAGTGATTCCATTTTCGGGCCGATGGGGACGCCTGTTTGTTTCAGCTTTTGTTGAAGCCATTTCGGCCTTCTCAACAGCATTTTTTCACCGCAGTTCGCTTGCTTTAATCAGCACGCGTTCGAAGTTTAAAATTCTCCCGCTTTTTATACGGATTCCCTCGCTTTCCAACAATTTGATTTTTTTCTGCCTTCCCTTTGCATAGCCTCCAAGTTTTCCGTCCGCGCAAACCACGCGATGGCAGGGAGTGTGCGGAGCGTTCGGATTGCGGTTGCACGCGTTTCCCATGGCGCGCGCAGAGTTCGGGCTTCCCAACGCGCGGGCGATTTCCGAGTACGTGGAAACCCTTCCAGAAGGTATACGGTTGAGCAACGTCCAGACTTTTTCGTCGAAAGTCATTTCGCGTTCAGGATTTTGTAGTCGGCCGCGTTGAAAATCTCGTTGCTTGACAGCACGCTGATTCCCGCTTCTTTTCCGACCACTTGTACTTGGATGGTTTTTTTCGGCCTTTCCAAGTCCACGACTTTTCTGTCCACGACTTCGGTCAAATCCTTGATTAATTGCACGGAGTCGATTTCCAGGTTTCGCTTGCGCAAGTCCAGCTTCCAGCTCTCGTTGACTTTGATGTTTTTCACCAATGGCTTGATGGCTTTTTGCATGCTTTTCACGTTCGCCTTGACCCATTTTTCAATGGGAATGTAGTGGAACGTGTTGGCGAATTCGGCTGGGTTTTTGGCGCACGCTTTGGCCAGTTTTTGGACGACTTCTTTGGGCTTGGAAACGCGCGCGAGCAATACTCCCAAGGATTTTCCCTTCGCGACCGTTCCCCTGATTTTGTGGTCCTTGAAAATGCGCCGGACTTCTTTGACGGCGTGGTCGGCGTGGGACGGATCATGAGTAATCAACAAATTGGCTTTGGCCATGTTTCAACCTCCCTCGAATACAACAGGGGTTTTACACTTTAAAAACGTTTCACTTTGGGCGCATTTCGCCCCACTTTTCGAGCGCTTGCGCGAGTGCGGAATGCGATTTCGCGTACTCTTTCAACGAAATTCCGTCCATCCAGGCGTCGATGCTCTGGCGCATGCTTTGCGCTCCTGCTCTCGTCCCTCGAGGGTGCCCGTGCACGCCTCCCCCGCACTGCAATACAATGTCGCTTCCGAGCAAGTCAAGCACTTGGGGCAGTATTCCCGCGTGCAGTCCGCCCGAAGAAACGGGAAACACGGGTTTGGTTCCCGCCCAGTCCTGCGCGAGCAAAAACTCGCTTGCTTTTACCCTTTCCTGCGTCAAAATCGCCTGGTTGGCCAATACTTCTTCTTTCGGAGAAACGAGCTTTCCCACAACAGTTCCAATGTGCAACTGGTCGACTCCAATCATTCGTTCGAGCTTGCACAAAAAAGGCATGGAAATTCCGTGCCTGGGGTTTTTGGAAAACGCGGCGTGCATGGCCCTGTGCGCGTGAATGGCAAGGCCCAAGTCCCCGCACGTTTCCCTCAAAGTTTGCACGGCCGCGGTTCCCGCCGTAACCACGTCAATCATGGCATAGCCCCAGCCGTAATCCGCCACTAGCTTGGCGCGGCGCTCCATTTCGTGCGTTTCTGCCGTAATATTCAACAAAGCGTCCTTGTGTTCTCCCGTAATCCGCTCCGCGCGATTGCGCATTTTCGCGCACAATTCGACTCTTTTTTTGAAATTGTTGAACGAAGTGGAAGTCAAATTTTCGTCGTCTTTCAACAAGTCCAAACCGCCCGTCCACGCTTCAAAACCCACTTGCGCGTGCTCCGCGGCCGAATATCCCACTTTGGGCTTTGGAACCGTCGCCGTCAAGGGCCTTTTTTTGGCGCGAAACAATTTTCGGATTCCCGAAATGCCCTTCAACGGGCCTTTGAAGGATTTCACGTATTTAGGCGGAAGCGTCACATCCACGAGTCGCAAGTTTTTGACGGCCTTCATTCCGAAAATGTTTCCAGCAATTCCCGAAAGCAGTTGCGGAGCATTTCCCTTTTCCCACAACGCATACGGATACGCAATGTACACATAGGAACCTTCGCGCTTGAACGCTTTCGCCATCAAGTGCTTGTCCCGTTCGGGCAAGCGCGCGAGCGTGGTCCACGTTCCGATCGAACTCTCGGAAGCAATCCTTCCCATGCTTTCTTTGAACGAAAATCCTTTCGCCCCTTCAAAGCGGAACTTGACAACCAAGTCGTCCTTGCGCGGCTTGTAGGAAAAATCGTCAAACTCCGTATACCATTCGATTTTGGACATGAAAAGGAAAAAGGAATTCGGGCTATAAAAAGGTTTTGGTTTTCAGGCTATTGCATGGATTCGCTCGCGTTCCTGTTTGACCTTCTATTGCACTTGGACCAGCACCTCATCGGGCTCATTCAAACTTTCGGAAGCTGGACGTATGTAATATTGTTCGGCATCGTGTTCGTCGAAACGGGAATCGTAATATTTCCCTTTCTTCCCGGAGACTCGCTCTTGTTCGTCGCGGGAACGCTCGCGGCCGCAGGCGCGCTCAATGTTTGGCTTTTGTTTGCATTGTTCGCCATTGCCGCAATTCTGGGGGACAGCGTGAATTATGCGTTGGGAAAATCCCTCGGAGTGAAAGCGTTCCAAAAATGGCTCAAACCCGAACACTTGAAACGCACGGAGGAATTTTTCCAAAAATACGGCGCGAAAACAATCGTGCTCGCGCGCTTTTTTCCCGTCATCCGCACCATTGCCCCCTTCGTGGCGGGAATCGGAAAAATGGAGTACAAAAAATTCCTCGCATTCAATGTTTTGGGCGGAATATTGTGGACGGCGCTATTTGTTGGAGCGGGCTACTTTTTCGGAAACATTCCAATCGTGAAAGAAAACTTTTCCGCCGTCATTATTTTCATCATTATCATTTCTTTGATTCCAGCGCTGGTCGAGTTCGCCCGAATGAAGGCCAAGAAATAAAAGAAAGAGTCTGCCTATTGCATATATGGCATTGGACTTTTCGCAGTTCGACAAGGGCGTCTTTTTGGTCAACTTGTTGGGCATTGTTTTCGACGAAAAGGCGGGAAAAATTCTGATTGGGCGGAGGGAAAACGACCCGCACGTGAAGGAATTGGGCTGGTGTTTTCCAGGCGGAAGGCCGTTGTATGAAGGCGAACTGGAAGAATCGCTCAAAGCGGAAATCCGCAAAAAGACGGGGCTGGAAGTGGAAGTCAAAGAAATCGTTTTCGCGAAAACCTATCCGGAAAAGCGCGAGTTTTTGGCCATCTACTATTGCTGTTCCCCCAAAGGCGGAAAAGAGCAAAGCGGCGAAAAATTCAAGGAATTGAAGTGGATTCGGCCGACGGAAGTGACAAAATACTTTACCACCTCCCTGCATCCGAAAGTGCTGGAATTTTTGAAAACATTGGAGGAAAAACAATGACGTTGAGAGTGGCGCTGATGGGTGCGGGAGATATTTCATTCCACTATCAAGAAATGTTGGGACTTTCGGCCGAAAAACTGCAGGAAGAGATTGCGCAAATCGCCAAAGCCTTGGAAAAAAGCGAAGCCGAGCTGGTCGTACTGCCAGACAAGGGCATTTCGTTCGAGATTGCCAAAAAATTCAAAGAATTCGGCGGGGGAAAAGTGATTGGAACTGTTCCCAAATCGGATACGGAAATCGGCGTCAAGCATTTGGAGGAATTCCGAAACGCGAAAGTGGGTGGAAAAAAACTGTTCGACGAGGAAATCGATACGGGAACGTGGTACAAGCAGGACTTGACGCATGGCATTTTCGGAGACTGCATTTTGCTGTTGGGCGTTTCTCTGGGAAGCATGGGAGCACTCTCTTACGCGTTCTACTTGTACAAGCTGTTTGGCGGATTCAAAGCAGGCGTTTCTGCCTCTTCCAAACACATCCACTTGCAAGCCCGTTGCGGAGAACGGGTTCCTTTCACGGTTTTCGCGTACAAGCCTTTTTTGAAAGCGGAGCTCCCGTTCGAAATCTCGCAATACATCGAGCGCGCGGGCGGAAAACTGCACTACGTGCACAATGCGAAAGAGTTGGAAATCGCGCTCGAAGCGTTACAGCAAAAAGAAGCCGCGCAAAAGCGGTGAAGCACTTCCTTGCGCGGGTTTAAAACCCTTTTCAAATCCGTTCAACACATGAAGCGGAATGTGTTTGTGTGCGGTTTGGCGGGAAGCGGAAAGAGTTCGCTCGCGGACGATATTGGAAAAAGTCGCAAGCTGAAAGTGGTTCACACGTCTCGACTGTTGCGCGAAGTGGCAGGTTTTGAAAGCAAAAGCGAGGGATTTTGGGAAAAAGACAAGGGAATGCAGTTTTTGCAGGCGCGCATGCGCAATTACGAATTGGACAAGAAATTGGACCGTAAGTTGAAAGAATTGGCTTCGAAGGGCGGAAAAGTAATGGACTCTTGGACCATGCCCTGGCTATGGAAAGAACCAAAAGACGTGCGAATCTGGCTGGAAACGTCTTCGGAAGCGCGCGCCAGACGCATTGCCAAACGGGACAAAATCGAATTCGAGCGGGCGCTGAAAATGGTCAACGAACGGGACGACAAAAACGTGCGATTGTACTATTCCATGTACGGAATGCAGTTGGGAAAAGATTTCACTCCCTTCGACTTGATTTTGAAAACCGACTCTTTCAACCAAAAGCAAGTGTTCGAAATCGTGGACGCTTTTGTCAAAGTCGCGCTGAAGGCCAAAAAATGAAGTGGAAAATTTTATTGCTGCTGGTGGGAATTTTGCTCGCCGTCGGATGCACGCAAGGGGGAAATGGAATGATTGTAGAAAACGGCGACACGGTTTCCGTGCAGTATATTGGAAAATTCACGGACGGAACCGTGTTCGACCAGAGCACGCCCGGAAACGATTTAAATTTCAAAGTGGGAGAGCACAAAGTGATTGCCGGTTTTGAAAACGGAGTGTTGGGAATGAAAGAAGGGGAAACGAAAACCGTAACCATTCCCCCAGAGCAAGCATATGGGAACGAAAAATCCTTCGCGCAGATTTCACTGCAGCAATTGAAAGACGTCAACATTGTTCCCACAGTGGGAATGCAGTTGCAATTGGGAACGGGAACCATTGCAACAATTGATTCGATTGACGCGAATGGGGTCACAATTTCCTATTACGAGCACCCGCTCGGCGGAAAAACCCTCGTATTCGAAATTACGGTCGAAAAAATCGTACGGCCGTAAGTGGCGGCTGTTTTTTCAAAAGGCTTTCGCCGAAGGCTTTTTTTCCCAAGGCTTTTCTCAAAAGGCTTAAAAAGGCCGAATACTTCTTTATAGCATGGACCGCGTAGCAACGGGAATTACGGGACTGGACAAGCTCATTGACGGGGGCATTCCGCGGGGGGCAACTGTATTACTCTCCGGAGGAGCGGGAACGCTCAAAACCATCACGTCCATGCAGTACATTTACAACGGCGCCGTCCAATACAACGAGCCCGGAATTTACGTTACACTGGAAGAAGAAATCAAGAACATTTCGTGGAACATGGAAGCATTCGGATGGGACATCCACTCTTTGGAAGAAAAGGGAAAAATGAAACTGTACAGAATGAAACTGGACATTTCCAAAGATGTGAAAGCGCAAATCGACGCGGAATTGAAAGCGATTGCACTGCTCGTCAAAAAAATGGGCGCGAAGCGTCTTGTAATAGATTCGACGACTTCGCTGGGTATTTGGATTCCGGAAGTGGGATACTTGCGCTATATTCTCTACCAACTTGCTTCTGGACTGAAAGAAATGGGCGTTACTACAATTCTGACGGCGGAGACGAAGGGCGGACGGCAGGACTTTAGCGCGTTCGGAGTCGAAGAGTTTGTGGCGGATGGAGTGATTGCATTGTACTTTTCCCCGCCCAATAGGAGTATTTTCGTGCGCAAAATGCGCGGAACGGCGCACTCAAAAGGAGTGCACCCGATTGACGTTACTTCGAATGGAATGGAAGTCAAGTACCGCGACGAAGTGATGTGGGAAAGCATCAAGTAAAAAAGATGCGGCGAAAGCATGGCATCGAAAAAATCCAAAAAGAAAAAGACTGTTTCTGCTGCCTCTTCCATTCGGATTGAAGACATTTCCTACACGCCCGAAAACCGCATTGAAGAAGAAATCGGCAAAGGGGGCGCGTTCTCCATCCTCGTTTTATTTGACGGCACGAAGCACGAAATCGTGACCAAAGCATTAGTGGAACACTTCATCAAGGACGGGAAGAAAGGAGTTTACGTTTCCATCAACAAATCCCCTGTTGTGTTGGAAGAGCACTGGAAGCAGACTGTTTGGCACTACGATTCTTCGAGCATTTTTTTCGTCGACTGCGTTTCAAAAAACGGGGGAGTGAAGAATTCCGTCAAAGTGGCCCCGCAAAACCTTTCCGACTTGGACATCGCGATTTCGGAAAGCGTGCACAAAAAGAACGCGCAGTTTTTGATCATCGACGGCCTTGCCACGCTGGCCATCTACAACGAGGAAAAGAGCTTGAAAAAGTTCGTCAAAAGTTTGGCGGAAAAGATTTCGCGCCACAAAATCCAAGGCATCGTCATGGCCACCCGCAGCGGAACCACGCAGGATTTGATTTCGGACGTTTCGCCGTTTTTTGACGAAGTGGTTGATTCGGAAAAATTATAGTCACGCGTTTTTGACGGCGAGTTTGATGTCGGGAGCCGTAACTGTTTTTCGGTTCGCGTGCTTGGCCATTTCAGCGGCCTGTTGCGCAATCTTGATGGCTTTTTCTTCCAGCACTTCTCTCAACGCGGCCGCGGCTTCTTCGGAAACTCTCATGTTAGAATCCGCTCTGCGAATGAGTCTTTCTACTGCCGCCAGGGGCAAGTCGCTCTCTTCTGCCATAATTTCCTTTCCCTCTAAACTGCTTGAAAGCCGAAAACAATAAAAACCAGTCTGGCCTTTTTTGGGCAAAATCGGGAAAATGCGCGCTTTTTTCGCAATTTGAGGGGAGAATTCCGCTTTTTGAAGCGCTCGAGTGGAAATACAGTGCAAGCGCGTTTTTATAGCGCTTTTCCCCTTCTAACACTTCATGCCCGGCTTTGTAGAGCACCCGTTCATCAAGCCCGAACAAGTCGAAGCCCGGCTCTACCAGGAAGTGCTGGCCGCGCGCATTCTGGAAAAGGGAAACTCGCTCGTCGTTGCTCCGACTGCGTTGGGAAAAACCGTCATTGCCGCGCTCGTTTCCGCGGACGTGCTCAAAAACAAGCCCCACGCGAAAATTTTACTGCTTTCCCCCACCAAACCCCTTGCAGTACAACACCAGGAAAGTTTTCAAAAGATTTTGAACATTGCGCCCGAAAAAATTGCCCTGCTTACGGGAAGCGTGGAGCCGAAAGAGCGCGAAATGATTTTCCAGGAAGCACAAATCGTCAGCGCCACTCCGCAAACCATTGAAAACGATATTGTGACGGGAAATTTGAAACTCGACCAGGTTGCATTGCTCATTTTCGACGAAGCGCACAGAGCAGTGGGAGACTACGCGTATGTTTTCATCGCCCAGCAGTACATGAAACAGTGCCCCGCCCCGTTCATTCTCGCGCTGACGGCTTCTCCGGGAGGAGAAGAGGAAAAAATCAAGGACGTTTGCGACAAACTCTTCATTCAAAACATCGAAATCAAGACTGCCAAGGACGAAGACGTGAAAGAATACGTGAACGAAATCAACGTGGAATGGGAAAAAGTAGTACTGCCTCCAGAGTTTTTGGAAGTCAAAAACGAGCTGAACGAGTTCGTCCGCGACCAGGTGAGAATGCTCAAAAAAACGGGATACGGAAAGAGCTTGTACTTGAACTTCCAGCGCAAAACCGATTTATTGCAATTGCAGATGCAAATCCGAAGGGATATTATGCGCATTGCGGTGAAAAATCCTGCTGTTTATCAAGCCGCGAGCGCCGTAGCGGCAATATTGAAAGTCGAACACGCTTCCATTCTGCTCGAAACGCAGGGAATCCAAAGTTTGAACGAATATTTCGAAAAAATGCGCACCAAGTCCACGCACGCGGGTGCTTCCAAAGCATTGAAGCGGATTGTAAAGGATCCGCGAATTGAAAAAGCCATGCAATTGAGCGCCGAATTGCAGGCGAAAGGAATCGCGCATCCCAAACTCGAACGGTTGAAAGAATTGCTCCAACAACAATTCGAACAGTTTCCCGAATCGCGCGTCATCGTGTTCAACCACTACCGCTCTTCCGCGGGATTTCTGGAAAAAGAATTGAAACATTTGCCCGGCGCCAAGCCCTTGCGCTTTGTCGGACAGGCCATGAAAGAAAACGACGCGGGAATGACGCAAAAAAGGCAAAAAGAAGCGCTGGACGAATTCCGCGCGGGAAAATACAACACGCTGATAGCCACTTCGGTCGCCGAAGAAGGGCTCGACATTCCCCAAGTGGATTTAGTAATTTTTTACGAGCCCGTTCCCTCGGAAATCCGCCTGATTCAGCGAAGAGGGAGAACGGGAAGGGCGCGCGAAGGGCGGTGCATTATTTTGATGGCGAAAGAAACGCGCGACGAAGCATTCTTCTGGGCCGCGCAGAGCAAAGAGCGCAAAATGAACCAAACCTTGTTAAACATGAAAGAGAATCCCATCGAAAAAAAGTACAAAATGGACAAACAGGAAACATTGTTCAAGTACACGGAAGAGGCGAAGGACAAAATCCTCATTTACGCAGACACGCGCGAACAGGCTTCCAGCGTTACAAAAAAATTAATCAACATGGGCGTGCTCGTCAAAGTCAAACAAATGGAAACCGCGGACTTTGTATTGACGGACGAAATCGCGGTGGAGCGCAAAACCGTGGAGGATTTTTTGAACAGCATGATTGACGGAAGACTATTCGGCCAATTGTTGAAAATGGCGACGAACTACGAAAAGCCGTTGCTGTTGGTGGAGGGGAATCCGGAAGAATTGTTTTCCACGCGCAACATTCACAAGAACGCTATCATGGGAGCAATGACTTCAATTGCATTGAATTACAAAATCCCCGTACTGTTTTCCAAGGACGAGAACGAAACCGCAGAATATTTGCACGT
The DNA here is from genome assembly GCA_043801115.1 of Candidatus Iainarchaeum sp. Lineage (GTDB taxonomy): Archaea > Iainarchaeota > Iainarchaeia > Iainarchaeales > UBA10191 > CAZHUN01. Next base: position 11,245 of record JAZDMJ010000053.1, read on the forward strand.
CATTGCCAAGCGCGAACAGTTGGGAAAGGGAAAAGAGATTTCGCTCCGCGTGGGCGCAAAAGGACTCACGCTCCAAGAGCAACAGCAGTACATGCTGGAAGGCCTGCCCACAGTGGGACCCACGTTGGCCAAGAATTTGCTCGAACACTTCGGCTCGGTAAAGAAAGTATTGAACGCTTCGGAAAAGCGCTTGCAAAAAGTCGCCAAAATCGGCGAAAAAAAAGGCGAAAGAAATACGCAAAGTGGTAGACGCGGAGTATAAGGTGGAAGGGGAGGAGAAAAAATGAAATACTGCTGGCCAATCGAGGAAAAGTTTGTCAAAAAGATTGACCGAAAGAGTTCAAAAGCGCACAAAATCTATCCGCACGCGGTAGATTTTTTCGCGCCCCCTTGGAACGCCCATAATCGCAGCCGCGGATGGAATTGTTATTGACTTCAAAGACTCTTCCAACGCGAAAGGTTCGGCAAAACGGTTTGAAGAGTTTGAAAACTTTGTCGAAATCCGACATGGAAACGAGTATTCATACTATGGCCACATCCAGAAAGGAAGCGCAAGAGTGAAAGTCGGCCAAAAAGTAAAAAGCGGGCAAACAATCGCCAAAGTCGGAAGAACGGGCTGGATGGCAAACCTTCCCGAACCGCACGTGCACTTCATGGTTGGAAAATATTTCATGAAAACAATTCCCATCCGATTCAAAAAGTGAGTCCATGTACTTCATCGGCATAGATTTGGCGTGGTCGGAAAGGAACGATTCGGGCGTTGCGATTGTTTCGGGCGGAAAGCGTCTTTCCCGTTCCTGTCGGAGCTGTAATTAAGGTGTTTTCCCTGCGGCGGATGTTCAGAATCGCGAAGCGCTGCGGCTCCGTGAACTCTTTGAACTTCCACTTGAACCATGCGCCGAGCAAAGGGTGGAGCGACGCGTAAATCTCGGAATCGGAATGCTTTTCAGTTTGAATCGAAACGGCCATTGAAACAGAAATGGTTGGAACGGTTTAAAACGCGAGGGGAAGCGGAGTTCCGGTCAACGTACGATTTTTTCCAAGTCTTTCAAACTGTTCAAAACATACTCGGGACGGATTTTGTCCAGCTCTTCTTCGCGCTTCACCGTCGGCTTCAAAATCGCCACTTTCATTCCCAATTTTTTGGCAGCCCCATCTTCAATCAAATTGTCCCCCACCATGAGGCACTCTCGGGGGAGAATTTTTTCTTTTTTTCCTCTGTTTATTCGGCGCAACATTTCGTGAAATATTTCGACCTCGCTCTTTGGGCTTCCAAACTCGTGACTCATGATAAAATGCGCAAAGTATTTTCGAACTTTGAGTCTTTTGGCCATTTTAAGACTCGAATCGGTTCGAGTGTTTGAAATTACGCAAAGAATAAAGCGTTTCTTTTTTAAAAACTCTAGAATACTCAGCGTGCCGGGCATTAATTTGACTTGTTTGGAAAGTCTTGAATAGTAGGCATTTTCGCATTCAATTGTCAGCTTTTTTGAAGGACGTTTAATCCCGAGCTCTTGGAGCAGTGTCCGAGAGTAAATAAGCCAGTCATTTTGCTTGATAGAATAGGGAATGAGATTGGTTTTTTCTTTCATTTTTTTCAAGGCAAGGTCAAATTCTTTGTTGGAGAACTTGAAACCTTGTTTTGTTAAAACCTGTTTTTCTGGCCTTTCTTTGAGCGCTTTTTTTGAAGCGCCCGAAATATCCGCCAACGTGTCCCCAAAGTCGAAAAATACCGCTTTGAACATGCTATTGCTTCCGTTTTCCGATTTTTTTGGGCAAGTTTTTGAACGCGGTGGCGTGCTTGTGCTGTTCGCGCGTCACCGTGTCCGAGTAAACCGAATACCATACGAGGATTTTGGCCACGAGGGCGATGAAGACGAAAAAGAACGTGGCTGTCAAAGTGTGCTTGTATGCGGGAGAATCGTAAATGAATTTGAGCGCGAACGAGGCGAACAAAAAAAGCCCGGCGATGCCCAAACCTGCTACGTAAATTTTGTTCAATACGGGATAATTCATTTGCGCGCCTTTTTGGGATTTTGCAAGTAGGGCAACAATGTTTTGGACTTTTGCGCGTGCTTGATGCACCATTTCGCGTATTCCACGCGCTGGACGAATCCGACCAAAGTAATGGTTCCCACGAGCAAGAGCATGGCCTGCAAGGCGAGGAGCGCGTCCGAAGAAGGTAAAAGCGCGGCCAACAGCATTCCCAGCAACAAAATGGCCAAACGGTCCGCGCGCTCTCCAATGCCGGGCCAGTCGTGATTGTCCATCACGGCCACCAGCGCGGCACGGGGCTTGGCGTACGAAACGAGCAATGTTCCGGCGAGCGCGAAAAAGGCAAACAAGGGAAGATAGAATACAAAGCCGGCCAAAAACAATACTTCCACGACTTTGTCCACGATGGCGTCCAAATAGTTTCCAAACGGAGTCACTTGGTTCAACGCTTTCGCAACACTGCCGTCCAATACGTCGATAGCAAACGCGCACAAGGCGACGACGAACGCGAACGCGAACTGGAACTGGGAAACGTAAAACGCGGCCAAAGCCGCGAACGGAATCGCGAGCAATGAAAATGCGTTCGCGGAAATGCCCGAGCGCGCGATGACTTGGCCAATTTGGAGCAAGTAGGGCTTGAACGTTTCGCGCCATTGTGCAAGCATATGTTCTAGAGTGAGAAAAATTTGCTTTTTAAAGCGTTGGGTGCAGGAAAAAGAGCATGAAAGCGCCCGAAAACACGGAATTGGACAAGTTGAAGCAAAAAGTGGGAATCCAGTTGTTGTGGTTGTACGTGCTCGCGCTGTTGAAAAAAGCGCCTTCGCACGCGTATACGTTGCGCAAACAAATCCAGCTCGCATTCGGCTTCCTACCCGGAAACGTTCCCGTGTACGTTTCACTCTATGAGTTGAAAAAGCAAGAGCTCGTCAAAAATTCGAAGCAGGGCAAACGGAAAGTGTACGAAATCACTCCAAAAGGAGAACAAGTACTCGAAGAAGCGAAAAAAATCTTCGACGAAAAAAGCAAGCAATGGTTCGGCTGAGGTTTGGAAAAGCATTTGTCGTTTGACTGAAATCGGGAGAGGTTTTAATACAGGGCGAAGCCCGTCCCAAGCATGCTTGATTTCTTCAAAGTATTGGAAACCGCTATGTTCTTGAAAATCATTTCCGGCCTCGACCTTCGGGAAGGGGAGTGGGTCGAAAAAATGAAAACTCAATTGAGCGAGAACCCGTTCGCGGGAAAACCATTGCGCTTCGACTGGTTTCGGGAAAAGAAATTCGAGGACAAGCGGTTATATTACCTCGTTTCCCGAACGAATAAAACTGTAATATTGTTTTCTTTCGGAAACAAGAAGGGCCAGCGAAAATTCCTGCACGAAGCGTTCTCGAACAAGGACGAACTGCTTCGACTGTTGAACGGGATTAACGAACGCGCTTGACGCGCCCCGCCCTCAAGTCTTCCAGGCTTTCCCAAAACTGCGAAACCAAATCGTCCGCTTCCGCTTTCGGCTTGGACGCGTGCTTGGAAATCGCAACGGTTTTCATACCATTCTTGTACGTCTTTGGCCTTTTAAAGTTTTGCCGGAATTCGACAAACTGCGTTCAGCGCCGCAGGAAGAAGAACACGGCAATGATGAACGTGATGATGCCCAGGTAGGTGTTCAGGAATTCGAGCTGGCCGGGAAATTTGGGCAAGTAGAGTCCGATTGTCATTCCCAAGAACAGGAACCCCAATGCATTTGCCTCGGCCATACTGGAAAGAGGAATCAGGAGTTAAAAAAGGTTTCGGAAAAAACGGGAAAAAGAAATGGAAAGAGAGAGAGGGGGACAATGAGAAACTCGATACGCCGAGTGAGCCTACCCCCAATCTCTCTTTACTGGTTCAACTGGTGTTGAATTCCACTAGTTCAAACCACCTCTCTGTTTTGGTTATCAAAAGAAAGCGCCCACGGTATAAAAGCCTGCCCTAAAAATTCGACCGGAAAACTGCATTAAAATAGCATATTCCTTTATAAAAACGTTGAAAAAATACACTAATGAACAACCCCAGAGGGGAAAATAGTATTATTCATTCACAGTGAATTGTAGGGGCAAGAGCGAGATTGTGTAAGACAATGAGCGAAGGAGGGAACTGCAATGGCCAAAAATTTGGATTCGAGAGAAGAAGAAGTATTGATTGAACTGTTGAAAAACGCCAAAATTTCGGACAAGGAATTGGCCAAAAAGCTGGGAACCTCCCAACCCACCATTACACGCATTCGCAACAAGCTCCAGCAAAAGCACTTTTTCTCTTCCTACACCGTACTGCCCTCGCTCTCGAATTTGGGCTTGAATTTGATGGTGTTTACTTTTTTGGGAATCGTGAACTTCAAGGACAGGGAAAAAATTTTGAAATGGATCCGCGAAGACCCGCGCGTCATGTTTGCCTCGGAAGGGGAAGGACTGAGACAGCAGAATATTTGCATTATTTCCCTCCACCCGAGCTTTGAACACTATGAAGACTTTCTCACGGGCATGCGAAATGCGTTGGGCAACGGAATCGGCAACATTTCCAACTTTCTCATCGCGAACCGGAATACGATTAAAGACTTCGACCTCGACCAACCTATTGAAAACTTTTTGCACATTACGTTGAAGAAAATGCGCGCCGCACGGGACAAGGAATCGTGAAACCATGAAACCCGAAGAACTGAAAAAGAAAGTGCTGATTTTCGGACTCGAAGACGTGCTCGTTCCGGGAGCAATCGAAAAAAAAGTAAAAATGAAGGACGTGTACGAAATCCTGAAAAATTTGAAAGCGTTGGAAAAATAGGCGAACAATTTCAACTTCTACCTCGTTACGGGGCTTTCGGAAAGCGAAGCGCTCAAGCGCATCGAAAAGTACAAACTGAAAACGTACTTCGACGACGCGCACACTTTCTTCGTAACAAAAGCGTACTTGGATGCGAAAACGGAAGTGGACCGCAAGCTGTACGACGAGCACTTGGCCAAAAATCCCGCATTCAAGGACGAGTACTTCAAACAGCAAACTATTGAACAAATTGTTAAAACGTTGGGCATGCAAAAGGAAGAAGTGCAATTGGTCGGGAATGATGTTTGGACGGAAGGGTTTTACACGCGCAGGTTTTCGGGCGTCGACTTTGCGCTCATCCGCACGGCCCATTCTGCCCTGGGAGAACGCAAAAAAGAGGAAGTTTCCAAGCTCGTGTACATCGACCGAAAGTGGAAGGATATTGAATCCCTGTTGAAAGGGGAAAAACCCAAGCCCAGTTTGGAAGGACTGGACAAATTCGTCTACCAAACCATGCGCGACAAATTGTTCGAAGGAACGCAAATCGGCGGCATGGCCAAGCTCGCCAAATAGTTACAACACGCGCTCCAATTCGTGCTTGAGCGCGCCTTTCGCTTCTTGAAGCGCAATTTTCTTCAAATATTCAAAGCGCTCTGAAAATGTTCCTTCTTCGGATAACAACCATACAATCGTGCGAACGTGGACGGCTCTTTCTTGGGCGGATTTTTTTCCGTATTTCACCACCTCGTCAATGTCGAATGGCAGAATGGATTCGGCCGTCAAGCGACCGCGAATGAAAGGTTCTTACAAGTCCGCTGGGGGGTAATAGCCCGCATTGCCGACTTTGACCACTTCAGCAACCGCTTCCGCTTGCGCGCTGGCATTGTACATGTATGCTTGACCTTTACTTTTGGCGTGCAATTTGGAACCTTTTTTCAAACCGCCAAACAATTGCATGACCAATACAAACTCTGGCTTGCCCTCGATTTCAGTCAATACAACGCCCATTTTGGGCAGGCGAACGCGCGCCCGAACCAAGTAGGCAATGACTCGATTGTAGCGGCGGGCCATGACTGGACTCATGCGGGCAATCGGGTTAAAGCGTTTGACGGCCACGCGGAAGATTTTTCCCCGAACGTCCTGCATGCGTCCGACAAAAACCGAACCAAACACGTAACCTCCCAGCAAAACAGGCTCGGCGTTCTTTCGCGGTTCGGTAATCCACACGCGTTTGACATCTTTCGGCTCGAGCCAGCCAAGAGGCCATTTCCGCACAATCTTATAATTAGGCAAGGGCATGACAGCCAAACACCGCGCAACTTTAAGAACATTTTGCACCTTTATTTGGACAGCACTTCCAAAAGAGGATTAACTGGTTCCGATGAACAAGATAAAAACGGTTTTTGCGAGAATGGTTTTGGACTCCCGAGGCCACCCCACGATTGAAGTTTCAGTTGATGTGGGAAAAGGGCAGGGAAGGGCAATTTCGCCTTCGGGAGCGAGTTCGGGAACTTTGGAAGCGCAAGAGCTTCGAGACGGCGGAAAAGCGTTTTTCGGACTCAATGTAACCAAAGCAATCCACAACGTAAACGCGCTCATTGCCCCCAAATTGAAGGGACTGGACGCGGGAAAGCAGAAAAAAATAGACGACGTGCTCATTCAACTCGACGGCACGACCATCAAAAGCCATTTGGGCGCCAATGCCATAGTCGCAACCTCGATGGCCGTGTGCGCGGCCGAAAGCGACGCGCAAGGAAAACCCTTGTACGAAATTGTGGCCAAAATGGCCGGAAACAAGCACTACTCTTTGCCCGTTCCCATGCTGAATGTAATCAACGGGGGCAAGCACGCGGGCAACCCGTTGCCCGTGCAAGAGTGCCTGGTTATTCCCAAAAACGCGCGCAGTTTTTTCGACTGTTTGCAGATTGGAACCGAAATTTACCACAATTTGCGCTCGCAAGTGCGGGACAGATTTGGAAAACAGTCCATTAACGTGGGAGATGAAGGAGGCTTTACTCCCCCGCTCTCGCACACGGAAGACGCGCTCAAATTGATTGAACTGGCTTCCAAAGATTTGGGATATGCGAAGAATTTGTCCATCGGACTCGACGTGGCCGCGAACACTTTCTACAAGGAAAACGCGTACCAGTACGAGGGAAAAAAATTCGACAATATTCCCTTTGTCGAGTATTGGGAATCCTTGCTCCGAGAGCACCCCATTGTCAGCTTGGAAGATCCTTTTGCGGAAGAAGACTGGCAGGCGTGGTGCGCGCTGCACAAAGGAGCACCCTCCCTGCAATTGGTCGGAGACGACTTGCTTTCTACGCGCGTGGACAGAATCCAGCGCGCGCACAAACTGGGCGCGTGCAATGCGGTCATCATCAAACCCAACCAAGTGGGAACGGTTTCGGAAGCAATTGCCGCAGTTTCTGCCGCGCGCAGCGCGGGAATGAAAGTCATCGCCTCGCACCGCTCGGGAGACAGCGAGGATACTTTTATGGCCGACTTTGCCGTGGGAATCGGAGCCGACTTTGTCAAATTCGGCGCGCCCTGCCGTTCGGAGCGAACTGCGAAATATAATCGCTTGCTCGCCATTGAAGCCGAACTGGGAAAGAAAGGAAGCTTTGGATCGAAATGAGTTTGAAAGAATTGAAGGACACGCTAGCGTTGGTTCGCGCTTTGCAAAACATGAAAGAATTGCCCCGCCAAGGATACATCGCGCACGGTTTCAAGCGGAACGACGTGGACAGTGTTGCTTCTCACTCTCATTCGGTTGCCGTTACTTCGCTCATGTTGTCCAAACTATTGGAAAAAGACTACAAAATCGATACTGAAAAACTGTTGAAATTCGCGCTCTTGCACGATATGGGAGAAGCGGTTTTGGGAGACATTGGTTACATGACGAAAGTGTTTGCGAAAGGGGCGATTGAAGGAGTGGAAGACAAAGCCTTCCGCAGTCTGTTCAAAAACGTCTCTTTCGGAAACGAATTCATCCGAGTGCAGGAAGAATATGTTGAACGGAAATGCATTGAAGCGAGAATCGTCAAAATCGCCGACAAAATCGACTCCATTGCATGGGTCACGAACAGCGCCGTGCTCACCGAAAGCGCGCGGAAAATTTTCGTCAACGACGCCGAAACCGCGTTCAAAACCTTCAACGCATGGGACCCCAAACTGGGAAAACTGTTCAAAGATGCTGCGCACTTGCTCTTCAACGAAGACATCAACATGTACCACGCGTTCGGAAAAGAATTCCAAAACTAGCCAAACAATGTTTTCTGCTTTTTTTCGACACCTTTAATCTTTGCCGCAGGATTGGAAATTTCAAAATCGAGGCGTGCAAATTCCAAACCATACTGTTCCAATAATTTGCGCGCGTTGTCTCCAATCGAAGGAGCAAGCAAAATTCCCCTCGCTTTCGCGCCTTTGCGGTTCTCGATTTGGCGCATGTAGCGCTCGAGTTGCTGGACGGCGTGATAGTCGGCCTGCCGTCGCTTGACCTCCACTACCACATTGCATCCTTTCGAATCGCGCGCGACAATGTCTGCAAATCCCCTCCGCATCCATTCTTCCCGGTTCATGGGAACCAATCCTTCTTCAATAAAACTCAAATCATTCATCAGCGTGTCCGAAAGCTCTTTTTCCGAACCAAAAAGGCGCAAGTCTTCCTTTTCTTCCATGGGAAAGGACTGCAAAAATTCAACCGAATCGAAAAACACTTTCATGCTTTCTTTGGGTTTTGTTTTCAACGCCTGCACGAGCAAGTGCTTGTCCAACGAGCACGAAATCTGCGCGCCAATCATGTAATTGACGGCGTTCAATTTTCGGTTTTGGTGGATGCCGAAAGAGCCGTCACCTTTGATTAGTAGCATTCGCTTTCCGTGCGCGAGCTTGGACGCCGCGCGGCCGAAGTATTCGACGGAACAGCCTCCAATCGCGATGCAGAGTTCTCTCCGCGAAACCGCGCTCTCGATCAACTGCTTGGCTTCTTCCAAGTGCATGTTAGAATTGGCGGAAAAAGGAATAAATAGGCGAACGGGATAGGATTGGAATGCAAGCGGATTTTTCCAAACTGCGCTGGAAGGACTTTGGAAAGCTTTCGGAAGCCGAAAAGGAAAAGCTGGTCGAAGTGTGGGCGGAATCGCAGGAAGACATGGCCCTTCAAACGGGAGAACGCTTCGAGCGCAGCATTTTTGCGCGCAATGTCCGAAAAAAACTGTCCGAACCGCCCAAAGCCAAAATCCGCGCCATACTGCACGAGGGAAACTTGATCGGCTTTGTCGAGTGGAGAAATTTGAACTCGAAAAACGAAATACAAATTTTGCAAATGGGAATCACAAAACAGTTCCAGCGCCAAAACATTTTCCGCGGGTGGATTGTCCCGCAATTCGCCAAACTCGCAGGCTTTTCCGGAAAAAGCATCCGCGTGTCCAACCTGTTTCCCAAATCGCACAACGCGTTCCAAAAGCTTGTCGAGCCCGACACTTCGGCGGGAATTGGCCGGAAAAAAGCGCTGAACGAGAGTTATTTTTTCATTGAAACAAAAAAAGGAATACCCCACAAGGACGGAATCATCCGCCCGAAGCGGAATTTATAGCCGGACGATTTCTTTGGGCGCTTGGGTCAGGCATCGGGACTTTTTTCCCACTAACACGTCGTCTTCCAACCGGATTCCGAATTTTCCTTTCAAGTACAGTGCGGGTTCGAGCGCGAGCACCATGTTTTTTTCCAACTTCCACTTCGATTTTTCGCCAATGCCTTCGGGAAAATCGTGTTCTTCCAAGCCGATGCCGTGCCCCAACGCGTGCGGGAGAGGCTGAGAAAGGAGTTTGGAAGAAATCGCCCAGAGTTCGCTTGCGGGAATTCCCGGACGGCACAATTTTGCGGATTCTTCGAGCGCGTTCCGAACTTCTTCGTACAAGTCCTTTTCGCGCTGCGAAGGTTTTCCGACAAAAAACGTGCGCGAAACGTCCGCCTTGTATCCCTTGTACTGCGCGCCCAAATCAACGAGCAAAAACCCCTTTCCAATTTTGGAGTCGTTGGGGCGGTGGTGGGGAACGGACGCGTTTTTTCCCCAAGCCACAATGGGGGAAAAAGAGAGTTTGGCGCCCTGCTTGAAAATTTCGGAAACGAGCACTTGCTGCAACTGCTTTTCCGTCATGCCTTTTCGGAACAATTCGGGAACTTTTTCCAACACTTTTTGCGAAATCGAGCAAGCTTTGCGCAGTTTTCCGATTTCTTCCGAGGATTTGATCGCGCGCGCTTTTTCCAATGCTTCCGAAACGTCTCGGATTTTTTTCGGGCGCGCAGTGCGTTTGAAAGAATGAACGCGCGCGTACGGGTAGAGTGAAAGATTCAACCCCACGCGCTTTTTCGCGCAGTGCGCGCGCAGGAATTTTTCCAAATCGGAAGAGGTTTCAAAACAGGAAACGCGCGCGCCCTTCGCGTTTTGGCGCGCTTCTTCGAACTCCAAATTGGAAACGAGCAGAAATTTTCCGCGCTTGTCCAATACGAGAAATCCTTCCGCCCAGTTGCGAATGTTGGACTGCAGCAAATAGTCGAACGAGGGATCACGGCATTCCGAAAAATTGCGAATCACAATGCAGTCGACTTTCGCTTTTTTCAAAATGGATGAAAGCATAAGCGTTATTCGAGAAAGGCCTTGTACACCAAGTACGAGCAGTACAAGTCCGCCTTGGAAATCAATTCATAGGGAGAATGCATGGCGAGGACCGGAGGGCCGATATCCACTACATCAACGCCGAAGCGGGCCATGTACACCGCAATGGTTCCGCCTCCGCCGTCGTCCACTTTTCCCAGTTCGCCCGTCTGCCACGGGATTTTGTTCTTGTTCAACAACTGCCTGAGTTCGGAAACGTACTCGGCGGACGTGTCCACGGTTCCCGACTTGCCGTACGCGCCCCCGTACTTGTCCAACGAAACGCCGTACCCTAAAATGTTCGCGTTCGAAGCGTCGAAAAATTCCTTGAACTTGGGGTCGACCGCGTCTGTAACATCCGCGCTCAGCATTTTGCTCTTTCCCAGCGCCTGCAACGCGGTTCCCTTTTCCTTCAACGAGTCCATCACATTCTGAACATATGTTTCCAACACAAATGCGCCCGCGCCCGTGTTTCCATAACTGCCGATTTCTTCCTTGTCGTAAAAAACCGCTACCGCAGTATGCTTGGGCTTTTCAATTTCCAGAATGGATTCCAGCAATGCAAAAGAGCTCGCGCGGTCGTCGTGGCCGTACGCCGCGACCATGCTGTTATCAATGCCCACATCTCGGGGCTTGTGCGCAGGAACCAGAGTAAGGTCGGCGGTAACAAAGTCTTCCTCTTTCAGGCCGA
>JAZDMJ010000082.1:0-9946 GCA_043801115.1 Candidatus Iainarchaeum sp.
ACTTTCACTTTCTTTTTTTTGTTTCAATTTTCCTTTTTTTCAATGCAGGGGGAGAGGTTCGAACTCTCGAAGGCACTAAGCCGCCAGATTTCTTCAACCTTTTCCGCCAACGCTTTTTGCGCGGCAAAAAGGGTTGCTTAAGTCTGGTCCGTTTGACCGCTTCGGTACCCCTGCGGCCCTTGCGTGAGCCGGCGACGCATCCGTCGCAGGGTCTTCGACCCTGCATAAGGATTTTACGCATAGAGGTTTAAAGCGGCTTCATAACTTGCCGACGGCTTTTTTGAATTCCTCCGTTTTTTCCCGCAAAAGTTCGATTCCTTTCGCGATGATTTCATCGCATTCCAATTGTCCGAAGCTTTCTATGGAAAATACAAAGTCCGTGTCGCTGATGGAGAGCGAAATGTTTTCCGAACCGCTCGAGTCCACACACGCCGCGCACGCGTCGCACGCGAGCGAGTCCGTAAGTACGACTTTTTTCCCCTTTTTTTCCAAAATGTGCTTGGGGCAGGCCTTGACGGCTTCTTCGCCCGCGTTTTCCGAAATATTCAATTCCGCAACCGGCCGGTAGGAAAACACTCCCGGGCTCCACTTCGCGTGCTCTTTTCCTTTTCCCATGACGGCTTTCAGTTCAAGTCTTACTTTTTGCCCTTTTCCCAGTTTGACGATGGGCGCGTTTCCCACTACTTTCACTTTGGGGTCCTTGCTCTTGATTTCGCGCGAGTAAACCGTTGCAGGGCCTTCTTTTTCAAGCGTGAGCACAATGCTGTCTCCGAGCGCGTAGCTTTTCAAGTCTGTAGTGAGGGGAATGAGTCCAAGTCTTTGCGTCAAAAACTCGTCGAATAGGATGGAATTGTTTTCCGAAATCGTGACTTCTTCAATGGCGAGCGTGGGAACGTCGCTTTGCATGACTCGGCGCAGCGAGTTCAGCAGGGGCGCGCTGGCGTTTTTGACTAGGTACTTTGCAAGCAATCCCTTGCTTTCCAATGCTTTGACTGTTATTTCCTTGCTCATAATATCCCTCACGTTTTTTTGCCGCGGTCGCGCTTTTTTCTCCGCGTTCCGTCGTGTGGAACGGGAGTAACGTTTTCAATTCCGCGAATGCGCAATCCCTGTCTTGTCAAACTTCGAATCGCGGCTTCGGCTCCCTGTCCGGGGTTTTTCGAGCGAATGCCCCCCTGTCCGCGCACTCTGACTTCGATTTCGGTGATTCCGCGCTCTCTCGCTTTTTGGGCCACGATTTCCGCTACTTTCATGGCCGCGTACGAGCTTCCTTCCTTGTGCTGCGATTTGACGACCATTCCTCCCGAACATTTGGCAATGGTTTCCGCGCCTGTCGGGTCGGTCAGCAGAATAATCGTATCATTGTGGGAAGCGTAAATGTGGACGATTCCGAATTTTCCCGTCATTCTTCCACCTTTGCAATTTCGGCTTCGGGTTTGGCTTCTTCAAACTGTTTGCGCTTGTCCTTTTTTTCGGGAAGGGGAGTTCGCAAATCAATCGGCTTGCCGTAATAGGAGACGTCGTTTTCCAATTTTTTCGCGACCAAGTATCCCGGAGCACTCACTTTTCGGCCGTTCACTCCAATATGGCCGTGCACGATCAATTGCCTGGCCTGTTGGGCCGTATTCGCCAGCCCTTTTCGAAACACGAGGGTTTGCAGTCTGCGCTCGAGCAAGTCTCTCTCTTTCAATCCCAGCACATCATCCAAGGTCGCGTTTTCGTTCAAAATTCCGATTTCTTGCAGCCCCGAAAGCAGTTCTGACTTGCGCTGTTCGCGGTCTTTTTTTCCCGCGGCCAAAAGCCGTCTGGCCATTCTGCGCTTGTTTCTCAAAATCGTCTGGCTTCTCCATATTTCGCGCATGTTTTTCAAACCGTACTCTTCCAAGGTTTTTCGATCCCGCGCGATGCGTTCGGAGTCCCACACTTTTTTCGGCTTTTCGTACTGTTTGTGCTTTTTTTTCGGATCGCCCATTCAAATCACTTTTTTTCCTTCGCCGGCGCTTCTCCCTTTTTGGGCGCCATGGCCGCCTTGGCTTCTTTCTTCACAACCCCTACTACGCTGCCGCGCTGTCGGAAACTGCTTCTCGTTCTTTGTCCGCGCACGGGCAGGCCGTACATGTGCCGGATTCCCTTGTAAGAACGAATCTTTTTCATGCGCTCCAAATCTTTTCGAATGTCAAAGTCCAAATCGTTCATGACGTGGTGCGCGTTTTTTCCCGTTTCAAAGTCTCCCCTTCGGTTCAGCATCCATTGGGGCATTCCGTTTCCTTCCGGGCGCAAAATGATTTCTTCCAGTTTCTTGTCCAAGTCTTCGCCCATATAGCCGAGTTTTTCGTCGTGCTTGAATCCGAATTTTTGCTCGAAGGCGAACGAAATCCCTTTCGCCATGCGCTGTCCAATTCCCTTGATTTTGCGCAGTCCCCTTTCCAAAGTCAGGTTTCCGTCCAAGTCTTTGCCCATGACGCGTACAATCAATCGCAGTTCTTTTTCTTCGCTCATTTTGTTCCCTTCAGCAATTCAGTCACTTGCTCGTGCGTGGCGTTTTTTGAAATTGAAATTTTTTGCGGCGTCGGGTGCAAGTGCCGGATGGAGCACGCTTTTCTCTTCACTCCGATTCCTTCCACGACCGCTTTTCCGTCCTTCAATTCTATTACGACCACTTTGTGTCCCGCGCTGCGCCCTTGGGTTTTCATGCACACTCTTCCCGCTTCGAGCAATGCCATAATTACGCCTTCACCTGGTTCATCAGTTGCAACACAAACTTCTTCAGCTTCAAGTCCACTTCGTTCAACGGTTTGGAATTCAACTGCACTTGGATGCAGTCTTCCAGCGCTTCTTTTCGGCAAGAATTGCACAATTGTCCCGCAAGCAGTACGGAAGGGCGCTTTTCGGTTTTGGACATTTTTCCCACTTTCGCCCGCCCTTTCCCGTGCGGCATTCCGTGCAAAATTCCCCCACACGCGGCGCACTGGTGCTTGGACGGCTTTTTTTCTTTAACCGCGGTTACGCTGCCTGAAACTGTTTTTCGCTTGACTTTTTTCTTCCAGCGGTCTCTCGGCTTCATTTTTCTTCTTTCCTTTTTTCAATTTGTCCGATAATCATGCCCAGCACAATGGCGAACACGAGCGAGCACAGCACATACCATCCGACCCAATTCGTCGTTGACGTCCAGCCGTCAAACCATGGAATCGCAAAGGGCAGGTTGATGATGATTTCCCCGTACAGCCAGCCGATGACGGCAAAGGGCGGCAGGAAAATGACCATTGAAATAATCATTTGCTTGGGCATTCCCGACATGCTTTTGGACAACAATTCCATCATTTCTTTTTGCGCCGCTTCCGCTTTTTTCTGGCTTTCCGGGTCTCCCTTTTTCAACAATTCATTTAATTCTTTCTGTTTTTCCTTCATTTCTTTTTGCCGCGAAATCTGCCCTTTTCGGTCGAAAAATTTGTATTGCAGCCATTGGGACACGCAGGCGAGTATGAATGCGTAAATGGCAATGTCAGCCATGGGCGATACAATGTAGAAACTCACTTTTCACTCACCATTTCACTGTATTTTCCGCTTTTCTCCAAAAAAAGGCGGAATCGACGGAGGGAACTCGAAAATAGCACCGTATACAATTCACTTATTCCAAAGCCTTTAAAATCCCGCTCCATTCATCCACCCAGCAACTTTTTCACCCAAGGGTGCATGTCTTCAATCTGCTGTCTTGCCAATTCTTCGTACATTCTGTACACAATGCCCACAGTCAGCAGTACTCCCGTTCCCGAAACCAGTCTTCCGGCAAACAAGTCTGAAACTCCCGCGAGCAAGCCCACCAATAGCGATCCTAGAATGGTGAGCGGCGGAATATAGCGCGCGAGCACTCCTTCGATAATTCTTGGATCCCTTCGAAAGCCGGGAATGTACATTCCTGCTCGTTGTAATTGATTCGAAACGGCTTCCGTTCCC
Source organism: Candidatus Iainarchaeum sp. (assembly GCA_043801115.1). Lineage (GTDB taxonomy): Archaea > Iainarchaeota > Iainarchaeia > Iainarchaeales > UBA10191 > CAZHUN01. Next base: position 3,955 of record JAZDMJ010000082.1, read on the forward strand.
TGTCCGCCCAATTCGACCCAGAATTTTCCAAAAATAATGCACAATACGACCAGCAATGTCAAAAATATAACCGCGTGTCCGATTTCGAACAATACCGCGCTGGTAAATCCTTGGAACAATATGGCTTGAACGAGGGACTGGTTGGCGACGGAAGGAACCTGCGTCGCCCAGGCGAGCGCTCCAATGGCCTGGCCGATATAGGCCATTTTTCCCGCAATCGCCTGCATGATTTGGATATTGGCGAAGAGTGCCGCAGCCAGAATGACGGGCATGTTGGAAACGTACAAGAGTTTGACGGGATACCTGCCTCCCATTGCCTTGCTGCCCATGGCGACGGGAATATTCACGTGAACGCCTTCAGCATACGTAATCAGTAAAAATATGAGGATGACGAACAAGAGGGGAATCAAGTTGGCGACAAAGGAAAGCATTTGCCCGCCCATCACGTTTCCGCCCAGTACGAACAACAGTCCTCCCGTCGGGTCGATTCCCAAGGGAGGGCGGAACACTTGCCACAAAAAGCTTCCCGTTACTCCTGCGGCAATGAACAATCCGATTCCCGAGCCGATGCCGTATTTCGAAACGACTTTGTCCAAGTAAATGACGAGTACGGCCCCCAACACGATTTGCAATATGACAATCAAGGCCATGCCCGGCTGTACTGGGATGAGCGAGTTGGCAAAGAATCCGAAGCCGACATACGCGCCCCCTTCAAAGAAGGCGATAATAATGGCCAGCAAGTCCTGCATTTTCGTAAAGCGTGCGCGGTCTTCGGTATTGCTCAAATCAATGTTGATGAGTTTTCCGCCCGCAAGCAGTTGCAATACAATGGAAGCGAGCACGATGGGTCCGATTCCCAACGTAATCAATGTTCCCAAATTCGAGGCGAGAATGTATTGAATGGCCTGCAATTGTCCATAGGACGCGGCTGCCGTATTGATTCCGACCAGGTTCACTTCGCCCATGATGAAGTAGATGACAAGGACGAGCGCAGTCCACAACAGGCGGGTTCGCAGTACGGGCTTTTGCTCCGGGCTTTTGACATCCGGAAGCCATTTGTATACTGGCTCGAACATTTCCAGTAATCTCATTGCACTTCTCCACCCGCTTCTTCGATTTTTTCGCGCGCCTTCGCGCTGACTTGGATTCCCTTCAATGCAATCGCTTCTTCGATTTTTCCCGAAGAGAGGATTTTGCGAATGCCCAGTTTTTTTCCGTCCAGTTCAAACACTTCGTCCTTTTCTTCCACTTTCTTTTCCGCAACCCACTTTTGCAAATTCTTTTGGACAAAATCGAGGTTGACTGTTTCTCCGCCCGCAAATTTGGGTTTTAATGTAATTTTGACTCCGAAGTCGGCATAGTATTTGCTGAACTTATGCTTGTGCGAGCCCGCTCTTCCCTGTCCTCCGCGGATTCCCGAACCCCTGCGGTTTTTCGTATTGCCATGGCCGTGCGTGCGGTTTCCGCGCATTCTGTGCTTTTTTCTTTCCCTTCGAATCGTCATACTATACCATCTTCCGAATCAATTCGTTGATTTTTTCCTTTCGGTCGCCCCAAACCCCACCAGCCTGAAAGGCGGTTTTGATTCCCCCGCGCTCGAACCCTTTCTTTGGAGGGTGGAGTCGGAATACGGGCTTGACTTCAAACTCTTTCAGTTTTTTCTTCTTTTCCAACACTTGTTTGGCAATCTCTTCCACGCTTTTCAGTTTTTGCGCTTTCAAAAACTCCGCGCCCAGTTTTTTGTTGCCCGCAATTCTTCCCCTTTTTTCCAATGCAAGCGTTAAAGTGGAAGTGTCTATTTTTCCGTACGCAATGTAAGGGTTTGCGTGGAACAGCATTCCGCGAATGCTTTCGTTGTCTTCCAGCAACACCATTTGGTTGCACGCGCGAAGGTGCAGTCTGTTCATTGTTTCGAGTACGTTTTGCGGAACGCCAATGCTTCCCCGGGTTCGGATTACGGCAATCATTGTTCTTTCCCCATTTTTTCTTTCATGTCGTCCGACATTTTAACATTGTACGTATTGTGCAATGCGTCGATGACGGCGCGGACGAAATTCAGTTTCGTTCCCGTACTGCCGCTGCTTCGACTCCAAACGTCTGTAACGCCCGCCATTTGGACGACTTCGCGGATGTGATGTCCTACGACAAGCCCCACTCCTTTCGGCGCGGGCAATAGTTCAATGCTCACAGATGCGCACTTTCCCCTGACTTTGAAAGGAACGCTGTGAGAAGTTCGGCACATGCACTCCCAGCTCCCGCATCCCCTTTTGACAGGAAGGATGCGCAGTTTGGCGGCGTCGGTCGCTTTTCGGATGGCCGGAAATCGTTCCCTGTCTTTCGCGACTCCGATTCCAATATGACCGTTGTTGTCCCCAACAACCACGGAAGCCCGAAAGCTGAAACTTCTTCCCTGTCTTGTCACGCGCGTGGTTTTTTCAAAATCGACGAGTTTTTCCCGCAATTGGGGAAAGAGTTTGTCGATGATTTGCGGTTCGAGCAATGGCAGTCCTGATTTTACGGCTTCTTCGAATGTGGCAATTTCTTCGGCTTGGACTTTTTTGCCCAGTTCGGTTTTCGGAATCCAGTCGGCTTGCGCTTTTTCCCTGCGCTCGGTCTCGCGCGCTTCGTCTCTCTCCTTGTTTACCTTTTTTCGTCCCGTCTTTTTGGGCACTTTCGCTTTCTTCAACACCATTATAGACACCTTCATAGGAAACTACGTTTCCTATTATCTTCCTTCAAGTTTCAACTTCCCTTTATGTTTCAAGCTTGCTCCAATGCTTTTTTGACTTTTTCCATCATTTCCGGAATGCTGGATTCGCTTTTCGAAAAGCGGTTTCCCTTTCCTTCTCCCAATGCTTTGGCAAAACTTTCAATGTGCTTTCCCTGAATTCTCTCCAGAGGGGGAAACGCTTTTTCATCGTGCGGGATTTTGAGGCCCGCATCCACTGCGCCTTTCAATACGGCAAATACTCTTCCGCCGTGCACGGGCGTTTTCATTCCCATGTCCAGAATGGCTTCCGAAATTCCCTTTTGCAGGGCTTCTCTTCCCATCCAAAACCCCGTCAGATAGCAGGCGGGAAGATTTTTTCCGCTCCCGTTCCATCCGATTTTTTTCAACTGTTTCGAATACACGCTCGCCAGGGCTTCGTCTCCTTCGGGCTTGAAATGGACGATTTGGCACCGCACATACTGGTTGGAAAGGCGGACGACCATTCTCGGCCTTTCCGTCTTCAACAGCGCGAGGCGCTTGGAATAGTCCGTCTTTTGCTCTCTCCGCCTTCGGAACTTCGTTTCAAACGTGGACGTTTTACTCATCGCTTTTCACCCAGTCCTTTTTGGACGGCAATTTCCAACTGCTTTTTTCCCTTGAAATAATTTCCCTTGATGAGTTTGTAAAATCGTCCATACTCGTCTTTTTTGACTTGTCCCTCTTTTTTCATTTTTTGCAGCGTCCTTCGCAGCGCGCGCACGTTTTGAATCCAGCGCCTTCTTGTTTCCGCTCTCGCCTTGAATCTTCCCTTTCGGCTTCCGTATCCCTGCTTTCTTCCCTTCCGCTTTTGTTCTTTCAATTTTCGCGCTCTTCCCGCGCTGACTCCCGTTTCGGGCGCCTTGCGGATGACACCTTCGGAAATAAGTCCGCGAATGTCTTCCTTGGTAATCGCTTCTTTCACCTTGTCGACTCTCGAAGGGTCGATTTTGACGCGCGAAGTGCCTGCTTTCAATATTCGCGCCGCGTTCCGTTTGACACTTTCCAATTTCATAATTTCAACCGTTTAATACCTTGATTCCCAATTCTTCCGCTTTCACTGTAATGGCTTCCCTTTTTTTCGCACCCACAGTTCCCGCAATCCTCGCCGCCTGTCCTTCTTTCAACTGCTGCACTTCCCAAACATTGTGCACGATGACGGATTGAAATCCGGACGGGTGCAAGTGTTTGACGGCGCGGGGAGTTCCATACCCGGGCGACGGCCACGCGCCGTCTTCGTTCTTTTTGTCAATGTCGATTCCGCGCGGCTTTCTCCACTTTTGCCACTTTTTGTTGGAAACCCTGCGAATGCTCTTTTTTCCCCACCGTCCGCGAAAGGAAGGCTTGTGCTTTTTTCCCCTCAGCACTTTCTGCAGTTTTCGCGCTTTTTCGTTCTTCTTTTTTTTCTCAACCATTACGCTTCACCCTTTTCAACCAAGTATATTCCGTCCTGGTAGATTCTGGGATCTTTTCCCTTGACTTTCGCGACTCTTTCAATATTGGCCGCAGTCTGTCCGACCGCTTCCTTGTCGTGGCCTTTAATCGTAATGTCTTTTCCCTTGATTTCCACTTGCGTGCTTCCTACAATTTTGGCCAGTCTCGGCTTTTTGCTGCCGAGAAAGTTGTTCACTTCGATATCGTTCCCTTTTTTGGCAACCGTCATGGGAAAGTGCGAATATACGACTTGCATTTTGTATTCGAAAAACTTGTTGCAGCCTTTGACCATGTTCCGGCAGTGCGCGGCAAACGTGTTCAACTCTCTTTTGGAGGTTTTCGTCTCGTCCTTCGACTCTAACACTAGTTTTCCCTCTTTCATTTCCGCTTTCACTTGGGAGGGAATGGCGCGTTCGGCTTTTGCCCCGCTGCCTTCGGCTTTCACTTTTCCCCCTTCTACCAAAACTTTCACGTTTTCCAGGACTTCAACTTCTTCTTTCATGTTTTTCCCTTTTTAGTACACGAAGGCGAGCAGTCTTCCCCCGCTTCCGTTCTTTTTCGCTTCCTTGTGCGAAACGACTCCTTTTGGGGTCGAAACAATCAAAATTCCCACATCCATCGAGGGAAGGTAGCGCTTTTCGAATTTTTCAAACCCGTCCTTTTTGACGGCATAGCGGGGCTTGATGGACTTGCAGTCGTTGATTTTTCCCAGCAGCGCGATTTTGAAAACGGAATGACTTCCTTCCTGCGCGGCTTCGAATTTTTCGATATAGCCGTTCTCCTGCAGGACGCGCAAAATTTCTTTCAACAATTTCGAGGCGGGCTTGATCGTGCACGCGTTCTTGGAAGCGCGTTCATGGTTTTTCAAGTTGACCAGCGCGTCTGAAATTGGATCGAACAACGTCATAATTCTTCACCTAACTGAATTTCCTGAACCCGAGCTGTTCCGCAAATTCTTTGAAACACCTGCGGCAGAGGTTGATGCCGTACCTGTGCACCATTCCCTTGTTGTTGCCGCAGTTTTTGCAGTACCGCGCGAGTTCTCTCTTCTTCCTTTCCGAAGTCTTGTCCTTCATTCGACTTCCACTCCAAAATTTTGTTGAACGAATGCAATCGCTTCTTCTTTCGAAATTCCCTGCGCTTTTCCCACTTTGCTTGTCTTCAATTTTCTGCGCTTGACGCGATATCCTGCTTTTTCCAGCGAAACCAGAACATCGAATCCGCGAATGCCCAGTTTGGGGTCGTACTTTGCCCCGGGCAAGTCGATGTATTCTTTCACTCCGAATCCGAAATTTCCCCACTTGTCGAAACTGCTTCCTTTCAATTTTTTCTCCTTCGCGTGGAACGCTTTTTCCAAAAACTGTGCCGCGGGTTTTCCGCGCAAGGTTACTTTGACTCCGATGGGAAGTCCTTCCCGCAGTCCCCACGTCGGAATCTTGCTCTTGCTCACGGTTTGCACGGGCTTTCGGTCCGTAACCCGCTTCAAGATTTCTTCCGCTTTTTTGAGTTCTTCTCCCGCCTGTCCGACGCCCATGTTAATGGTTACTTTTTCCAATCGCACCTGCTTCATGCTTTCACCTGTTCAATCACAAAAACGTTTTCTTTGACGGTTTGAAATGTTTTTCCGTTTCCCTTCAAAGTCAGCAGGGCCGGCTTTCGAAAGCTGGCTTTTGCGATTCCGACGATTTCCGCGGTTTCTCCCATATGCTGTCCGCCAATCAATAGCGCAGTGCTTCCCTTTTCAAGCGGCAGAACGGAAATGATTTTTCGTTCCGGAATTTCCACTTTGAGAGAATCTCCCACGTTCGCTTT